>CAZKOS010000056.1:13184-15274 GCA_964554445.1 uncultured Spirochaetaceae bacterium
ATGACCGCCGCACGGATACTGGTCGTGGACGATGAACCTAAAATCGCGTCGATCCTCCTGCTCTACCTGAGGCACGAGGGGTTCCGGGCGGACGCGGCCGCCACCGGTCGCGAGGCCATGCGGCTTCTGGACGAGAACAGCTACCGCCTGGTCATCCTCGACCTGATGCTGCCGGACGTGCCGGGCGAGGAGATCTGCCGGCGCATCCGCGAAGAGTCCGATATCCCGGTGCTGATGCTGACGGCCAAGACGGCCGAAAGCGAGCAACTCAAGGGTTTCCGCGTCGGGACGGACGATTACGTCACCAAGCCGTTCAGCCCGCGCGCGGTGATGGCCCGGGTGAAGGCGCTTCTGCGCCGGAGCCGCGGCGAAGCTCCCGGCGACGGCAGGATCTACGAGTTCAACGACGGGGACCTCGTGATCGACACGGCCAAGGGCGAAGTCTCGCGGGGCGGGGCGGCGGTCAAGCTGACCGCTTCGGAGTTGCGGCTGCTCACGACGCTGGCGGCGGCGCCGGGGCGGGTTTTTTCCCGATCCGACCTCATCACCTGCTCCTTGAGCGACGGCTACCGGGGAGACGAGCGCACCGTCGACGCCCACATCAAGAACCTGCGGCGCAAGCTGGCGGACGGGAGCGGCGGTTCGGAGTACATCGAAACGCGGCACGGTCTGGGATACTGCTTCACGGGGGAGCCACGTGCGCATCGGTCTTAAAACGCGTTTGATATTGTCGATCCTGCCGGTCAGCCTCATCACCGTCATCATCATCAGCGTCGTCGTCAATTTTTTCCTGGACAGCCAGTTCAAGGCCTACGCCGTGCGCCGGCAGGAGCTGAAAAACCGGGAGCTCGTCCAGCTCATCGCCCGCCAATACACGCCGGACCGGTCCTGGAACACCCAGGTCATCCAGAACATCGGCATCAGCGTGCTCGAGGAAAGCATCCTCCTCCGCCTGGTCGACGCGCGGGGCGTTTTGGTCTGGGACGCGATGACCTACAACCGGGGAATCTGCCAGTCGATGATCCGGCAGATGTCGCAGCGCATGCTCCTCAAGTATCCCTCCATCAATGGCGGCCTGCAGAGCCGCGAGTACGACGTGAAGGTGGACGGCCGGATCGTGGGGCGGCTGACCATCGGCTACTACGGCCCGTTCTTCTATACCGATTCGGACATCTACTTCATCGACACCCTGAACCACGTGCTCCTGGTGGTGGCGGGGATCGGCGTCCTCCTCTCCGTGATCGCGGGCTTCATCATCGCCTCCACGATCAGCGCGCCGCTGAAGCGGGTGGCCGACCAGGCGGTCGCCATCGGCCGGGGCGATTACCATCCCATCCGGGGCGTGCGCTCCTCCACCCGCGAGATCCGCGAGCTCACCGACACGCTCGACCGGATGACGGAGACGGTGGTCGACCAGGAGCGCCTGCGGCGGCGCCTGGCGACCGACGTGGCCCACGAGCTCCGCACGCCGCTGGCCGCCCTGCAGGGGGAGATGGAGGCGATGATCGACGGGGTGAGCAGGGTATCGCGCGAGCGGCTTGCAAGCTGCCTGGAGGAGATCCAGCGCCTTACCAAGCTCACCGGCGACATGGAAACCCTGGCCCGCTACGACGACGAGAGCATCGCCCTCCGCCCGGCCCGCTTCGACCTGGGGGCGCTTCTGGAAAAGACGGCCGCCCGCTACGGGAATCTGGCGCGGGAGGCGGGAGTGACGCTCGTCGGCAGGCCGCAGGCGGTTTCGATCCTGGCCGACGAGGACCTGATCGGCCGGGTGATCATCAACCTCATCACCAACGCGGTCAAGTTCAATGCCCCGGGCGGCACGGTCGACGCGGCCGTGTCGGCCGCGGACGGGCGGGCCCGGATCGTCGTCCGGGACACGGGACGGGGGATTCCCGCCGCCGACCTGCCGCACGTCTTCGAGCGCTTTTACCGGGTGGACCAGTCCCGCACCCGGAGCGCCGGCGGCGCCGGGATCGGGCTGTCCATCGTCCGCGCCATCGTCCGGGCGCACGGGGGCGCCGTCGACATCGCCAGCGAGGAAGGCAAGGGGACGGAAGTCACGGTGACGCTGCCGGTCGACGGGCCGG
>CAZKOS010000057.1:0-2498 GCA_964554445.1 uncultured Spirochaetaceae bacterium
GCCGGGACCGATCGATCCCCCGCCCAAGGAGTCTCCATGGCAAAAAGTATCGCCTTCGTCTACTCCCCGGAGTACACCATCGAGCTCGGCGGGATCGAGCGGTACCACCCCTTCGACACGAGCAAGTACCGGACCGTGCGCGACGATCTCCTCTCAAGCGGCGCGGCGCAGCCCGGCGACTTTTTCGTCCCGGCCGAGGCGACCGTGGACGATCTTCTCCTCGTCCACACGCGCGCCTACCTCAACTCGCTCGCCGATCCCCTGACCACGGCGCGCATCGCCGAGGTGAACGAGGTCGCCTACTTTCCCGCGGCCGTGATCGAGCGGGGGCTCTACCGGCCCATGCGCTTCGCGACCGGCGGCACCATCCTGGGCGCGCGCCTCGCGCTCGAACGGGGCGCGGCCGTCAATCTCTCGGGCGGCTTTCACCACGCCAAGCGCGACTCGGGCGGGGGCTTCTGCTATTATTCCGACGTCGCGATCGCGATCGAGCGCGCCTGGCGCGACCGGCCGGACCTGAAGGTCCTCATCGTCGACCTGGACGCGCACCAGGGAAACGGCTACGCCTCGATCTTCGCCGACGATCCCCGCATCGGCGTTTTCGACGTGTTCAACCGGGACATCTTCCCCGAGGACAAGGCGGCGGGCCGATTCATCGATTATCCCCACCCGATTCGCTCCGGCACGGACACCGCCTCCTACCTCGCGCTCGTCGCCAAGGACCTTCCGCCGGTCCTCGATTCGTTCCGGCCCGGGCTCGTCGTCTACATCGCGGGCACGGACGTCCTGAAGGGAGACCCCCTGGGCAAGCTCGCCGTGAGCGCGGACGGCATCGTCCGCCGCGACGAATTCGTCTACCGCGCGACGCGCGGCCGCGACGTCCCCTTCCTCATGCTCCTGGGCGGCGGCTACACCAACGAAAGCGGCCCCATCATCGCCCGCTCGCTGGAAAACCTGCTGCGCGTCGACGTGCGGCCCGCTCCGTGAAGCGGGATCTTCTCTATCAGCCCCCCTCCCCGAGGAATTTATCAGGAACCCAGGAAGGGCAGGAAACCAGGAAGAAGAAAAGAGAGAAAAAAAACTACGGATTAAAACGTATACAGAAAGGAATATAAAAGTGAAATTAAAATAAGCAAAAGAATGAAAAAATTTTACTTTGGTTTTTACTCTTTCCATTTCTTTATCAACTTTTTCCCATTCCTCTCCTTTTCCTGGTTTCCTGCCTCTCCTGGGTTCCTGATAAATTCTTCAGGAAGTTGATCCCGCGTAAATCAAATCTTCTCCTGGCGTTTGTCGGCGGCGAAGGCGAGGAGCGCGAAGACGATCATCCCGCCGGCCAGCATCGCCTCGGCGCCGGTGAGCGCGCCGATGCCGGAGACGTCCGCCCAGAAGCCGACGGCCGCGGGGAAAAAGGCGCTGCCCAGCACGCCGAAGACGGAGAGGAAACCGGCCACCTGCCCCGAGGAAGACGGGAACTTGTGGGAGGCGAGGGCCACGAGCGTCGGGTAGAGACAGGCGATAATGAAGCCCAGGGCGAGCACCAGGCCGAAATCGATGATCGGGTCCGGGACGAGGAGCCAGACGACGAGGACCGCGAGCGCCAGTCCCATGGCGAGCGAGAGGAGGAGGCGGAAGCCCCAGCGGTCGGCCAGAAACTGCATGGTGAAGCGCCCGGCGGAAAAGGTGAGCCAGAAGAGGCTGGTGACGATTTCCGGGGGGACGAGCCCGGAGAGCGGGAGATTCGCCCAGTACGACGGAAACCAGCCTCCCACGCCCCACTCGACGCCGCAGTACAGGCAGAGGGCGAGCGCGGTGAGCCAGAGCAGGGGGCGCCGGTAGACGCCGAATCGCTTGCCCGCGACCGCCGGGGGAGAGGCCGGCAGGCGGGTGAAGGCGAGGATCGCGAAGATCGCGGCCGGCAGGACGGCGAGCAGGCCGAAGGCCCAGCGCCAGGCGACCGACGCGCCGAACGGGGAGACGCGGAGGGCGAAGGCGACGAGCGGGCCGGCGACGGCGCCCGCGCCGAAGAAAAAGTGCAGCCGGTTCAGGGCCTTGCCCTTGCCCTCCGGGTGCGAATCGATGCACAGGGTGTTCATCCCGATCTCGAAGGCGGCGACGCCCATGCCGATGAAGACATTGCCGGCGACGAGCAGCGGGAAGTCCGGCGCGAAGGCGCAGACGAGGAGTCCGACCGCGAAGGCGGCGCTGCCGGCGAGGAGGAGCCGGCGTTTCTCGAGGATGTGGAGGAGGAAGCTCGAGAGGAGAAGCACGGCGAGCGAACCGATCGATTGCGCCGGAAAGATCAAGCCGGCCGCCCCGTACGACAGGTGCAGGTCGTCCCGGATGACGGGAATGAGCGGGCCGATCAGGCTCAAGACGACGCCGATGATGAAAAAACCGAAGTACTGGAGAAAGACGACGCGGAACGAGTACGGATGAGGCTTCATGACGATCGGGATTCCTTTCACGTCGCCGGGACGGCCCGCTGCGGGCGACCG
>CAZKOS010000057.1:2598-5552 GCA_964554445.1 uncultured Spirochaetaceae bacterium
GATGGGGCACAATCGTTTTTGGACGCCGTCAGGAGGGGGCTGGAGCACTCGCCGGCGCAGGTCGAACTCTGGGTCGTCGTGGTCGCGATCATCGTGTTCGTGCCCCTCCTCTTCTCGATCGTCTTCTTCATCCGCGGCCGGCGGCGCCGCGTGGCCGCGGCCAGGCGGCGCTACGGCGAGATTCTCATGCAGCGCGGCCTCACCCCCCAGGAGCAGGCGCTCATGGCCCGTCTCGAACGCTACTTCGAGCACGACAAGAGCCGGCTGCCCGAGCTCGCCCACAACCCCGCCTACTTCAACGGCGCCGCGCGCAGGATGCGGGAGGCCGAACCGGAAACGGAGGAAGCGCTCGCCCGCCTGCGCTACAAGCTCAAGCTCATCTTCAAGAACGCCTTCCAGGCGCCCCACTCCACCACCGAGCTCACGCCGGGCATGGCGGTCTACCTCACCCTGAACGGCCGGACGGAGTATGACGCCATGATCTCGGACGTCCAGGACTCCGGCTTCTTCATCAAATCCGCCCTGCCCGCCCGCCCCGGGGACGAGGCCGCCCTGGAGCTGCGCTCCCACGCGGGCGTCTTCCGGTTCAAAACGTACGTCCGGCAGATCGAAAACGGATTTTTCGTGTTCGCCCACACGGAAGACATCAACCAGATCCAAAAGCGCCGCTATTACCGCAAGAACCTGAACCTGCCGGTCACCGTCGTCCGGACGAGCACCCGCGAATCCGCCAACACCAACGCCCTGGACTTGAGCGGCGGCGGGGCCAAGCTGCACGACCCGGGCTTCGGGTTCAGGGAAAGCGAGACCGTGACCGTCATCGTCTACCTCGACCGGTCGGCGCGGGTCGCCCTCAGGGCCCGCGTCCTCAGGCTCGATCCGAAGGAATCCACGGTGAGCGTGGCCTTCGAAAACATCAACGAGGTCCTGCGCGACAAGCTCGTCAAGCTCGCGCGCTGAGCGGTCGGCGATCCCGCCCGCGCGCAAGGATCGAATCAGCTTGAAATAAATCCCGTATGCAGTAGACTATAATCAGGCGGGCGGTCGGCGCGGGACGCGGCTCGACCGCCGAGGCGCCGTCCAAGGAGGCCGTTTCATGTTGAGAGGCGGATATCGAATTTCGAAAAGAGTCACGCTCGCCTGCATCGCGCTTTTTATCGTCTCGACCGGCGTCGCCTTCGGCCAGGCCGGCTGGAAGACGGTCGAGGATCAGGGGTTTTCCTTCAAACACCCGAGCGACTGGAGCCTCGTCGACCTGGGCGGCGCGGATTACGGAGGGACCGAGGGGTATCTCAAGGCCCTGAGCCCCCCCGGCGAAACCAATTTCGCCCTGATCGTCATGATTTTCCCCGGCTTTTCCATCGATCTCAAAGCGGAGGAAATGTCCTTCAAGGATTTCATCAAGGCCGTCTTCGAGAGTTTCCTCGGAAAAAGCGACATGAAGGAATTGAAAATCGAGGAGATCGACGGCCGGCTTCAGAAGGGCAAGGTGCCGGGTTTCATGGTCTTGGAGGACAAAAGCCGGGAACAGGTGAAAGCCGCCATGATTTGCGGCGACCTCGTGAAGGGCAATGCGGCTCTCCTGGTGGTCATCATGAACCTGCCGGCCGACGAACCGGATACCGCCCGGCGGTACCTCGACCAGGCGGAACAGGTCATGACCTCGTTCGCCTTTCCCGAATAAGCGTCCGGACGGGGCGCAAAAAAAATTCCCTTCCTCATCGGTATCCGATTCGGAAGGGAATCATTGTTTTTCAATTGCGTTTCCCGCGACTTATCTCCGGTTGTTCTTCTCCGGCTTCTTTTTCAACTTCTCCAATTCCCTTTTCTGCCTGTTGTCCAGCACGCGTTTGTCCCGGGCCCGGAGCTCATTGAGCCGCTTCGTTTCATCGTCGGCGACCCTTCTGTCGGAGCCGGCGCGGGTCCGGCCCTTGTTGTCGGGAGGCGGCTGGATTTCGCGCTTCCGGCCGTCGAAGTAGTCGGTGAATTGCCTGTTTTCCTTCTCCTGTTTCCGGCGCACCTCGTCCGCGGAAACCGGCCGGCGCTTGTCCGGCAGGTCGCGGGGGATGACCGTGCGCTTATTCGTCACCGTCGGCTTGAAAACGGGCAGTTTCCCATTGACGGGGCGCCCGCCGCCGCCGCGTCCCGCATCGACGATCCGCACCCTCGCGATTTTCCTTCCCGAGTATCTTTCCGCGTCCCTGATCGGAAAGCCGGTATTGAAGACCCGCCGGTTGGCGAACGTGTAGCGCGTAATATTTCTCGACCGGCGCACGTACTCGACGTTCCGGAAGGGGGGCAGGACGTGAATTCTCACGGACGGCGCGGTGAACCAGCGCGGTTCGACGAAAATCCACCACGTCCAGTCGATGCCGGTCTCCAGGTTGAACGTTCCGACGACCAGCCCCCTCGCGGCCGACCAGCCGACGGCCGGCGGAAGCGGCGCCCAGCCGACGCAGCCGTCGCCGGAGCGCCAGGCCACCCAGGCCGGACCCCATTCGGTGCCGGGCACCCAGATCCAGCCGTAATCGTCGTTGAACGTCCAACGGCCGTAATGGTAGGCGGCCCAGGCCCACGGCTCGTCGGAATCGAACGTCCAGCCGTAATCGGTATACACCCAGCCGCCCTGCTGGTACGGTTTCCAGTCCACCCCCACGTCCCCCGGGGTCCAGACCCAGCCGTACGGAGCGACCTCGACCCAGTCGCCGTAGGGCGCCAACTCATTATAGAAATAATCGAAGTCGATTCCATCGGCCGTCGCCAGGGACGCCGCTACGAGCGACAGCGCCGCCAGAAGCAGAATCTTTTTCATCATCATCGAACCTCCTGTAGATTCGTTCGCGTTGTCCGTCGTCGACTCGCGAAGAACGGGCGCACGAGGCGCCGTGCCGATCGTTCCCCGCGGCGTTCTTTTCACGGCTTCCGCCGACGGACACTCTGCTCAATATAGTAGT
>CAZKOS010000057.1:5652-7743 GCA_964554445.1 uncultured Spirochaetaceae bacterium
CGGCACTATGCTTTGCCTCAGACTGCGGAGACACGGCACTCTGCGCAGGGTACTGCGTTCGGACCGGAGGGACAATGAATCAGACCGCCAGACCGATGAATCAGCGGACGGGAATTTCACTCAATGGAAAATGGGAGTTCAAACCGCACGGCCGCCCCGCATCCTCCATCGACGTCCCCGATTTCTGGGACGCGCATCCCGAATTCTCCGGCGTCGACCGGGCCGTGTACGAGCGGGACGTCTTCGTTCCCGACGCCGAGGAATGGCGGGCGAAAATCCTGCGGGTCGAATTCGAGGGCGTCAATTTTATCGCCTCCGTGTCCGTGGACGGGCGCCCGCTCGCGCGCCACGTCGGCGGCTGGATCCCGTTCGCCGTCGACGTGACGCCCTTCGTTCGGCCGGGCGGGACATTCCGGCTGGCGGTCGAGGTCGAGGGAGGAAACCGCGAGCCCATCGTCGACGCCGCGGGCGCCCCCCGCTGGCCGATCGGGTTCTACGGCAATAAAAGCCGGTGGGGGCTCGCCTTCGACGTTTGGCTCAAGGCCTACGGCGCGGCGAGCGCGCGGGACGTCTTCATCAAAACCTCCTGCCGCGACAAACGCCTCACCGCCTCGTACGAGCTCGAGAACACCGGCCGGGAGTCGACGACGGTCCGCCTCGCGGCCCGGGTCGCACCGGCCGACCGGCCCGCCGAAATCCGCCTCGAGCTGCGCTCCGACCCCGTGACGATCGAGGCGGGGGGCGCCGCGGCCGTCGATCTCGCCGCGGGCTGGCCGGCGCCGCGGCTTTGGTCGCCCGACGATCCGGCGCTTTACGTCCTCGAGACCGACGTCGTCGACGCGCGAACGGGTGCGGTCCTCGACCGGCGGCGCGACCGCTTCGGCTTCCGGGAGATATGGGTCGAGGGCAACCGCCTCCTCCTCAACGGCCGCCGCCTGACGATCATGGGCGCCAATATCGTCCAGCACAGCGAGTTCCACGACAATCAGCGCTTCCACTTCATCACGCGCGAGACCTGGCACCGGACGATCGACCGCCTCTTCGAGCTCAACCTGCGGACCGTCCGGTTTCACATGCAGCCCGCGCCGCCCTTCGTTCTCGACGCGGCGGACGAGCGGGGCCTGCTCGTCATCGACGAAGCGGCGATCTACGCCCGGGACTACATTCTCTCCGTCGACATCCCGGCCTACCTGGAAAATTGCCGGACGTGGATCGGGCCGTGGGTGCGGGCCCGCCGCAACCACCCGAGCGTCGTCCTCTGGAACGCGACGAACGAGATGGTCCTCCCCGAGTTCTCCCGCATGACGGGAAGCGATCTCAAGACGCTCGGGGACGAGATCCGGAAACACGACGCCACCCGGCCGGTCAACTATGACGGCGACGGCGACGTGGGCGACGCCCTCGTCAACCTCCATTACCCGGAGACGTACTTGAACACGGCCTCGGGCTCGATCTACTCCTGGGCCTCCCTGGTCCGGCCGGACAAGCCGACCGGAGTCGGCGAGTTCTTCACGCATTACGGCCCGCACGGCCGGGCCAACCAGTGGTGGCAGGGCACCTGGGCGCGGGGCATGCGGTACGCCGGTTTCGCCGACATCCGCCCGTACCGGCACGATTGGGCCCTGCTCAGGCCGGACGACACCCCGTGCATCGCCAACCTCAGGAACAGCCTTTCGCCCGTCGCCCTGTTCGACAAGGAATACGACGACCTGGGCATCGATCCCCTGGTGAACGGCAATTACCCGCTCCTCGTCCCGGGAGAGACCGCGCGGCGCACCCTCGTCCTCTATAACGGCGGGTTCTCGGGCGACGCCGTCGACGTCGAGGTGCTGGTCAAATCCTCGGAGATGTTCCAGGCGCTGTACCATTACGCGGGAGACCGGGCCCCCGTCCAGAGAGTGCTCGCCCGCGGCGCGGCGACCTACCTGGTCGAGCCGGGCGAGCACGTCGACATCCCGTGTTCGTTCCAGGTCCCGGGCACGACCGTGGAGTTCGCCGACTCCTTCGATGTGGAGCTCATCGCGCGAAAGAACGGCGCGGTCAGGTTCCGTGAGACGAGACGGTTCAGCATCCGGAAAAACGCCTTCAAGG
>CAZKOS010000057.1:7843-13318 GCA_964554445.1 uncultured Spirochaetaceae bacterium
GCTCATCTTCCCGGAAAAATCAAAGCATCCTTCGGCCCAACAATCGGTTCTTCGCCGAAAAAACGCGCGGCCTCGCGCGACTCCCTCTCCATTGACATCGAGCGCACCGCACGCCTATAGTTTTCTCTCCATCTCCAGCCCGGGAGGCCGACATGATCGCCCGCAAACGCATCGTATTTTTCATCGCCCTGTGCCTGTCACTCCTCGCGCTCTCTCCCCTGGCGGCGCAGGAGAAGCCGGCCGCCCCGCCCGCATCGCCCGCTCTCTTCCGGCTGGTGACGGAAAAAACCGTCATGTACTTCTTCGGTTCGGTGCACGTGGGCTCGGCGGACATGTATCCCCTGCCGGAGGCGGTCAGGGACGCGTTCTCGGCCTCGGACTCGCTCGTGGTGGAGGTGAATGTCAAAGCAGTACCGCCGGGCGCGGCGGCGGGAGCGTTCCGGGATAAATTGAGCTACCAGGCGCCGGACACGATCGAAAATCACCTGAGCCCGGAATATCGGGATAAGCTCGAGGCCGTGTTCGAAAGCTTCGGCCTTCCCTCCGAACGGTTCACTTCCTTCAAGCCGGTATTCATCGATTCACTCCTCACCCAGCTCGGCGCCGCCGCTCTCGGGTACGATCCGCAGAGGGGAATCGACGTGTTCTTCATCGACCAGGCGGGGGAGAAAGCGATGCCCGTTCTCGAGCTCGAAAGCTTCGACGAGCAGGTCGACATGCTGCGCAGCATACCGGAGGAGACGCAGATCGCCATGCTCGCGGCGGATCTGGACGGCCTGCCCGACCTGGAAAAAGACCTGGCCGAGATCGTCGCCGTGTGGCGAAAGGGCGACCTCGACGCCTGCTACGCGCTCGAGGAAAAGAATCTCCTGGCCAGGCCGGGTCTCGATTCGGCCTTCACGCTTCTCGTCACCGACCGGAACAAGCGCCTGGCGGAGCGGCTCAAGGACATGATAGAAAAAGGCGGAAAATACTTCGTGGTCGTCGGCACCGGCCACCTCGCCGGTCCGGGCAGCGTCATCGAGCTGTTGCGGGGTTACGGGTACGAGGTGACGAGGATGTAGCGGAATCCACTCCGCCGAAGAGAACCACGGATGGCACGGATGAGACGGATAACACGGATGAGGAAAGAGAATGAAAGCTACGGATGAACGCGGGATCGCGCAGCGCAGTTTCCAGCGTTAGGACGCGGATGACGGGAAAGAGAATATTGGAAATCAATGAATACATAAATAGCGTTGACAGGAGAAATAATCAACCATATATGATAGAATGGATTCACCCGAAATGAATGATAGACTCATTCTTTGCGATGATTGTGAAATAGAAAAGACATCCGCATTATGCACGAAACATGGTCTTGGAATCGAAATACAATCTTTTTATCATCCAGATAATTATTCAGATGAAAACATCGCTCTCCACAAAACATTCTTGAGTAAAATCAATTTACGCTCAATTCACGGCCCTTATGGAGATTTATGCCCGGGAAGTTTTGACAATTTGCTTAGGGAAGTGGCCAGGAAAAGATTTATCCAAGCAAGCAAAGTGGCGACAGACTTAGGAATCAATAATATGATATTGCATAATGGGTATGTTCCGAATACAAGCTATATTAAAAACTATGTTAAACGGGCCGTAATATTTTGGAAGGAATTATTGGCTGAAATCGATTCAGGATTATCGATCTATATTGAAAATCATCTTGAGAACGATCCGGCCATAATGATGGACATTGTTGATGAAATAGCGAATAATCGGTTCGGAATAAATATCGATATCGGTCATATCAATTTCAGTTCAAAAATGAGTGTCGTCGATTGGATCAGGAAGTGCAATAAACGAATTAAATATTTTCATTTGCATGACAATAATGGGACAAGAGACGAGCATGTGGCATTTGGAAAAGGGAATATCCCTTTCAATGACGTTTTCCATGCAATCAAAGAATATTGTGACAATCCGTTTATGGCAATCGAGACTCAGAGCGACCAATTAGAAGAATCTATTTTATGGATAAATGAACATTGCGCGTAAGTGAGCAGGAAGAAATAGGCCGCATCTTCCATTTTCATTTGTTTTCTTCCGTCCCATCCGCGTCTGATCCGCAGTTTCTTCTTCGGCAAGGAGACCCTCACCCGCGATCGACGTCCACCTTCTCCAACCCGCTCTCCGCAACGAGCCCGAGGCCGTTCTCCCTCTCCTCGGCGCCGCGGACGCGGACCGCGTCGTAGCGCCGCAACGAGAGGAAGGTCTCGAGCCACGGCTCGTCGCCCCGGGGCTTGGCGGAAAGCGTGAAACGGCCGCGTTCGTTGCAGATGAAGAGACGCAGGCGCCCGCTCTTGGAGAGCATGCGCTCGGACACGACGCGGAAGACGTCGGGTCCGGCGCCGCGCGGCGGGCGGCTTTCGGGTTTGCCGAGCACGAGCGGCGAAAACCGCAGGCTCTCCTTCCCGAGGCGCGCGGCGTGGGCGAGGCGCACCAGGTAGCGCGGCGGGCGCCAGGGCCGGTCGGCGTGGCAGGTGGAGGCCTGGTCCCGAAGGCACGGGCACGGTCCCTGCCGCAGGCAGGGGGCGAGGACCGGGAAGCCGCGGGCCGCGAGCAGGTCGCGCAGGCGGAGGAGGTCGCGGGTGGTCGAAAAGAGGGCGGGCTCGAGGATGACGATGCGCCCGCCGTCGGCGAGCCGGCCGGCCAGGGCCGCCACCCGGTCGGCACGCTTTTCGACGGCGCCGGGATCGCCCGGCCAGAGCTCGTTCAGGACGTGGCCGAGAAGGATGACGTCGAACCGGCCGGGAGGAGGATCCCCGCCCCGCGTCAGGTCCCAGCGACCGGCGGTCATCTCGAAGCCGCGTCCTCGGCCATAGCCGCAGTCGCCGGCCAGAGCGCGCGCCAGGAGAGACGCCTCGCGGCGGGCGTCCAGGGCCGTGACGCGGCCGGCGCCCTCGTCGAGGGCCGCGGCGGACATGGGTCCCGGCCCGCTTCCCGCGTCCAGCACGCGCGCGCCCGAGAGCGCGCCGGGCGGAAGAAGGCTCCGAAACACCAGCCGCGCCTGGACATAGGAGACCGGCCAATAATAGAGAAGGTAGCCGGCGAGCGCGCTCCGGTCCGTGAAATACGGCGCGCCGGCCAGATCCCGCCCGCCGGTGAAGCCGCGCGAGAGCTCGCGCACGGCGCGGGCGGCGGCGCGAAGCTCGCCCGCCGCGAGCGAAGGAGCCGGGCCGGGTTTTCGCCCGAGCGCGCGCGAGAACAGCGCCGGGAGCCAGCGCTCGAGGTCGTGTTCGAGATCGAAGGGCCCGCCCGTCCGGGCGATCGGCCGCGCGGCCGGAGACGGGCGGGAACGGACGGCGGGCTTCCGTCCGCGGCGGGCGGGCGCTGGTTTCTTTTTTCCTGACGGTTTCCTGCGGGACACGATCTACTTGCTCAATTCCTCAAGGTAGGCCTTGGTAAACACGAAATCCGGAAGGGGGTTGAGCGAGGCGGCGCTCAAAACCGCGAGGAGCGGACGCCCTCCGCGGTCGGTCGCGCGGACGCGGCTCGGGAAATACTTCTTTCCGATTTCGAAGTAGGCAAGGTACTCGACGGTCCGGAAGGGTTCGCCCTTGTCGTCCAGGTACTCGAGGCGCAGGGGCAGGCCGCTCGCGGCGGAAAGGGAAAGCCGCACGGCCGGTTCCGCCCCGCCCGGGGAGGCAAGGACGATGACGACCGCCGCCTCGTCGCCCACCCGGCCCCGGGATAACGCGCCGCGCGGCGGGCGCGCCGCCAGCGCGAGCGGGCTGAGCTCGTCGAAGGAGAATCCCGCTCTCGCGTACATCACCGACTGGTATGTCTCGGAAGCGCAGCCGCAGTCCGGATTGAAGCCCCGGAGGGTCCCGTTCTCAAAAAGATAGGCGAGGCCGGTGAGGTACGAGGGGAAACGCTGGTAGAGGAGGAAAGCCGGCCGGGCGTCGCTTCTGAAATAGAAGAACTCGGCCGTCGCTTTTCCGTTTCGGTCGGAACCGTTCTCGAAGACGGAAACGCGCGCGAAAAAATCCTTGTCCGGCGCCAGCAGGTTCTTCATGGTGGAAAGAAAGTCGGGGCCGGACTGCGCGTGAAGCGCGACCGCCGCGGCCAGTCCCAGGCAAACGGCGAGCAAGGGGCGATTGGCGCGGCACGGGGCGATCGGCATGCGTCAGCCCTTTCCGCCCGCGCGCCCGCCGACGAGGGAGAGAAGGGCGAAGGCGAGCGAGAGCTTGGGCGCCGTCGGCAGGTCGACGACCGACCCGTCCGGCGCGATCACGGTGAGCTCGTCGTCGTCGGACTCGAAGGCGCCGCCCGGGCGGGCCGCGTCATTGACGGCGATGAGGTCGGCCTTCGCCTTTTTGAGCCGCGCGAGGCCGTCCGCGACGAGCGCTTCCCGCGGCAGCCCGTGGACGGCCCGGAAGGCGACGAGGAACGTGCGCGGCGACCACTCCTTGATCCGGTCGACGATCTTGGGGGCCGGCTCGAGCTCGAGCGCCAGCTTTCCGGCGCCGGCCGTCGGTATTTTTTTATCGGAAGGGGACGCCGGCGCCCAATCGCCCACGGCCGCCGCCGCGACGAACACGTCGCAGCGTTCCGCCTCGAGCTCGCGCTTGACGGCGTCGAACATTTCCCGCCCGGTCGAAACCGAAATCGTCTTCGCCCCCCGCGGCGGGGGCACCGACGTCTTGCCCGCGATCGCGGTCGCCTCGGCGCCCAGGGCCAGGGCGGCCCGCACGAGGGCGGCGCCCATCTTGCCGCTCGAGTTGTTGGTCACCACGCGGACGGGGTCCAGGTATTCCACCGTCCGCCCGAGGCTCACCACCACCCGCTTGCCCGCGAGAACCCGGCCGTACGCGCACAGCCCGATCGCGGCCGCCGCGATGTCTTCGGTCTCCGCGAGCTTGGCCTTGCCTTCCGCGAGGCGCGGCATGAGAACGGCGACGCCGATGCCCTTCAGCTTCTCAATGTTCTCCAGGACGAGGGGGTGGCGGTACATCGATTCGTGCATGGCGGGCACGATCAGGAGCGGGATCCCCTGCCCCAGCCCCGAGGTGACGAGCGAGGTGACCGGCGTGTCGTCGATGCCCGCCGCGATCTTGCCGATGACGTTGGCCGTGGCCGGCGCGACGACGATGAGGTCGACGCGTCCGGGCACGTTGCCGGCGAGGGCCACGTGCTCGATGGCGCCGGTGAGCTTCGTCACGACCGGGTGCCCGGTGGCCCAGTGGAGGAGGTCGGGGTGGACGATGCGCGTCGCCGCGTCGCTCATGACCGCGCGCACTTCCGCCCCCTGGCGCATGAGGGCGCGCGCCAGGTCGGCCGCGCGCACGGCGGCCACGCTGCCGGTCACGCCCAGCGCGATTTTTTTGCCCGTGAGGAGGTCGCCGTCCGATCCGGTGATGTCGAGGGAGGGATGGGGCTCATCCATGGGGAAAACATATGGCGTCCGGGGGACGATGTCAAGCTCACGGAGGA
>CAZKOS010000057.1:13418-15212 GCA_964554445.1 uncultured Spirochaetaceae bacterium
AAAGAGAAAGGAACGTTCGTTGAGCGGAGTCGAAACGAACGAAACGACTCAAGCATCCCCGCGGCCGGGAAGAAAGCCCGCAATGCGCGGCGACGGCGAAATTGTCTTGAGTCAAGTGCGGCGGAGTTCAATTCTTTTCATTTCCCGAATCTTATGGTAGAATTGCATACGGGAGCGGCCGGCGCTTTTGCGACTACGCTTTCCCTCGGACTTCGCGCCAGCGGAGGGAATCGATTCGCAGGCCGTCTCGAATGATTTTATTTTAATCGTCGAGATAATATGTTTCATGTAATGTACATATTGTTCATCATCGGTTTCGCCCTCAATGTCTGCTCCTGCATCATGTCCTTCATCTTCTACAAACAGAACAAGGAGCAGGCGTTCAAATTCCTTTTCATCCTGCTCTCGTGCGAGCTCACCCTGTACTGCCTGTATTACCTGAGCGTTTACCTGGTCATGATCGAAGCCCCCGTCGACTTCGCCGGAAAATTCGCCTGGTACCTGGTCAACTACGCCGTCGGGGCGGCGTTGTTCTACCTGCTGCAGCGTTCCTTCTACCGCCTGCTCTCGGTCCGCTACACCATGAAAAAAAGATTCGTCCACCTGGGCGTCACCTGTTCTTTGGTGGCGGTATACCTCGTCCTCGTCCTCCTCTTCCGGGAGCGTTGGGACGAACATATCCTCATCCTCTATCACCTGACCACGTTCCAGTTCGTCGTCGTCGGCTTTCTCCTGGCCGGGTATCGGGGCCGGATCGGCAATCCCCGCCTCAAAACCGCCCTGACCGTATGGCTCGTCATCATCAGCGTCATCGTCCCCTTCAAGGTTCTCGGGGAGAGCGGTCCGGCGTTGGTCGCCTTTTTCGACGGCTTTTTCGGGATCAGGTGGCCTTTTCTCTGCCTGATCCTGGTCGCCACGAACGTGGTCATGTTCCGGTTCCTGTTGCTGGAGCTCATCAAGCCCACGCCCTCGGCGGAGCCGCCGTTCGACGAGGCCGTTTTCGCCGGACACGACCTCACCGAACGCGAAATCGAGGTCGCCCGGCTGCTCATCAACCGGCGCAGCTACCGCGAGATCGCGGAGAAGCTGTTCATCTCCGTCCCGACGGTGAAGAGCCACGCCAATCACATCTATCAAAAAATGAACCTGGGCACCCGCGGCGAGCTCCTGGAACTGGCCGCCGGACTCAGGAAGTGATCACGACGGTTTATTGGAGAAATACTCCTTCATGGGCGTGAAGTAAAAATCCTCCCAGCCCCGTCGGCACTGGTCGGCCTGGCCCTCGGGGATGCGGCCGTGAATCAACCTCATCCGCGTTCCCTTTTCATAGGGAACCAGGTCGAGCTCGACGAGCGACGAAGGACTGCCGTCCGGAAATTCGGTCGTCCGCCACTCCTGGACGATTGTTTTCCCGGGCACGAGTTTCACCGTCTTGCCCATGATGTAGCCTTCCCAGGCGCTGAACACCCCGCCGACCGAGGGGTCGATCTCGGCCGGTGAACCGGTCATCTCGGAGTGTGCCTTCGAATCGAGCCAGGCGCGGTAGATTTCTTCCGGCGGAGCGGGAAACTCGGCGGTCAGTTCGAACTGTTCCATAATCGCCTCCATTCATCCTTGCGAACATGTGAGATGCGAAGCATCGCGCATATACAAAGTACGCATTTTCCATCCCCATCGCCAAATTTCCTGTCCCTGCCAATGTTCTCGTATGCCATGCTTCACGAAGGGCCTTCGGCCTTGTCAAAAGACAATTCCTGAAGATTTTTTCTTCCTTTTATTACTCTATCCGCGTTT
>CAZKOS010000058.1:0-1841 GCA_964554445.1 uncultured Spirochaetaceae bacterium
TTTTAGCGGCAGGGTTGTTATGTTTATAGGAAAGAGAAACGAGCGTTCGGGGCGAGCGACGCAGATATGGAGACGCAAGAGGCCCGGGCGCGGTTCGTTTCCCAATTTAAAAAATGCAATCTATAAATACTATGAATGGGAGCGGAACGTGGTTTTAAAAATCAATACGTCACAGTTGAAAGTACTCCTGCAATCTCTGGACCGGTTTGCCCTGGTTGACGCCAGGCCGATCTTCCTTTACGCCCAGGAACACATTCCGGGCTCGGTCTCCTTACCCGAGGAAACGATTGAAGCGAAGGCGCCGGCCCTTCTTGAAAAAAACGATACGATTATCGTCTACGGCAAAAACATGAAAAGTCGCACCGGGGCCCGGGCGGCGGCCAAGCTGTCCAAGCTTGGTTACCGAAACGTCATCATTTTCCCCGGCGGCATAGACGATTACCGTCGGACCGGTCTGCCCCTGGAGGGCCGCCTGCACGGCGCCGCGCCCGTCCGCGGCGCGGGGACCAGGGAGACGGCCGGACTGCGCGGAGCGGCAAGCCGGCGCTGAGGCTTTCGGGACCCGTTCGCCGCGCCAAAACGAAGGAAAAATCAATGCGAACTTCGAATCTCGTTCTGATCGGCATGCCCGGCGCGGGCAAGAGCACGGTCGGCGTGCTTCTGGCCAAGGCGCTCGGAATGTCCTATCTGGATACCGACCTCCTGCTTCAGGAGCGGGAGGGCCGCCTGTTGCAGGAGCTCATTGAGGCGGAGGGGACCGCGGAATTCCTGCGCCGGGAAGAAGCGCTCATCCTCGCCCTCGAGGCGCGCGGCGCCGTCATCGCCACGGGCGGCAGCGCGGTCTACGGCCCGGCCGCCATGGAGCGGTTGATGAGGGACGGGACGATCGTGTACCTGAAGGCCGCGCTCGAGGCGCTGGAGCGGCGCGTCATGAACATGGCAAGCCGCGGGATCGTCATGCCCAAGGGGAGCACGCTCGCCGGGCTCTACGCCGAACGGGCGCCGCTGTATGAAAAATACGCCGACCTGACTTTCGACTGCGTGCGGTGCGGCATCGAGGAGACGGTGGCGGACATCGCGGAGGCGGTGAAAAGGGGTGAAGGCCGGCGCCGGGGATAAACGTCCGAATCGGAAGGATACGAGCGGTTCCCGGCATGGATTATTGGGGGAGAACGGAATGAAAACGATCGTTTGTTACGGCGATTCGAATACCTGGGGGGCCGAGCCCGGCACCTTCCGCCGGATGGATATCGATTCGCGCTGGCCGGTCATTCTCGGGAAAAACCTGGGAGGCGGATTTCACGTCGTCGAGGAAGGCCTGCCCGGCCGCACGACGGTCTGGGACGATCCGATCGAAGAGCATAAAAACGGGAAGAGCCACCTCCTGCCCTGCATCTACAGCCACACGCCCGACCTGGTCGTCATCATGCTCGGTACGAACGATCTCAAGCACCGGTTTTCCCTAACCGCCTTCGACATCGCGCAGGGCGCGGGGCTCCTGGCCGCCATGGTGCTGAAGAGCAACGCCGGTCCGGGCTGGAGCTCGCCCCGGGCGCTGCTCGTCGCCCCGCCGCCCGTGGCCGGGATGACGTACTTCGCCGAAATGTTCAAGGGGGCGGAGGAAAAATCGCTCGCGCTCGGGAAATACTTCGCCATCGCCGCCAAGGAACGCGGCTGTCATTTCCTGGACGCCGGCGCCTTTGTCCGCACCAGCGACCGCGACGGCATCCACCTGGACAAAAGCCAGCACGAAATCCTGGGCCGCGAGGTCGCGAACAAGGTCCGGGAGATTTTTTCCGCGTAGCGAATTTCGTGGCGAATGCCGCTGACGGCATCGTCTC
>CAZKOS010000058.1:1941-12754 GCA_964554445.1 uncultured Spirochaetaceae bacterium
GGGAGTCGGTCGTGGCCGACGTCGGGTCGGGAACGGGGAAGCTCACGGAGCTGTTTCTCGATTGGGGCTGCCGCGTTTTCGGCGTGGAGCCGAATGAAGACATGCGCCGGGAGGCCCAGCGGGCCTTCGCCGGCCGGGATGATTTCGTTTCGGTGAACGGCACGGTCGAATTCTCCTACCGAACGGTCATGGACGCGGCCCGGTTCGCGGATTGAGCGCCGTCTCGAAGCAGCCTTACTTTCCGAACCTGATCACGAAGCCCCCCGCGGGTTTGACGACGAGCGGCAGCGCCCGGCCCGCTGCCGGGAAAATCTCTTCGCAACGAAACGTCCTGTCGTCCGCCCCGTCCGTAATGAGCGTGCCGGTCGCCGGCCGTCTCAGGAAGGGGAGCCCGAGATCAAGCGCCAAATCGGCGGTTCCGCCGTTGACGCCGGCCGCGAACCAAACGCCGCCCGCCCGGCGCGCGAGCGCGACGTATTTCCCCGGATACCCGACCAGGAATTTCATTTCATCCCAGGCCGCGGGCAGGCTCTTCAGGAATTCCCGCACCGCGGCGGGCACGGCGGCCATCCCCTCGGGGATTTCCGCGTAGTGCTGCACGCCGGACGTGAAGAGCACGGACAGGGCGAGCTCGAAGGCGTTCGAGGTGGCGCGCCGGATGCCGGGCACCTCCGAGAAGCACACCGGCGTGTAGTCCATCGGATCGAAGACGTTGCGCGTGAAGGGGAGCGTCGCGCAATGCTCAGGCTGGAGGTCGGCGAAGGCCTGGTCGAACGTGACGTGCTCGAAACCCTTGACCGCCTCGGCGGTGATGAAGTTGGGATAGGTCCGCTGCCGGCCGCGCGGCAGGGTGGCGCCGTGGCAGTTCACCAGCAGGCGGTGCCGGGCCGCGTCCTCGATGATGGCGCGGTAATAGCCGAGCATGGATTGCCCGTCCCCGCCGAAGAAATCGACCTTGACGCCCCGGACGCCCAGCGCCGCGATCCGGGCGAACTCCCGTTCGCGGCCTTCGGCGGTGAGGAGCAGGTTGCGCGGCGTCTGCGGCGTTGAGTTCCAGGAGCCGGCGGAATTGTACCAGAGAAAGAGCCCGACTTTTTTTCCCGCCGCGTAGGAGGCGAGCTCCGCGATTTTCCCGTACCCGATCCGTTCGTCCCATCCGGCGTCCACGAGGCAGTATTCCCAGCCCATGTCCGAGGCGAAATCGACGAACCGTTTCTGGACGTCGGAGACGGTCGCGCCGTCCTTGAGGAGGACCCAGCTCCAGGAGGCGCGGCCGGGCTTCACCCAGGACCAGTCCGCGCGCTGCGCGGCCGGTGCCAGGTCGGTGCCGAGCGTCGATTCCACGATCGGCGCGAGTCCCCGGCCGGCGACGATCACGCGCCAGGGCAAGGCCCACGGACCGGTCGATTCCGGGAACAGGGCGCCTCCCGGAAACTCCTCGCGCCGCGCGGGGAAGCCGACGGTGAATCCGGCCGCTCCCGGCTCGTGAATGAGGCGGCAGCCGCAGTACTCGGTCTCGGGGGCGGTCTCGGTAAGCAGCACCCAATCCGCGCCGCGGCGGAAGAGCGCGGGGAACACCCAGCCGGGACCGGAAGCGGGGAGCGCGCGCACGGGCGTCCCCTGTTCGTACGTTTCCTCGTAGGCGGGGTTGGAGCGTTCGTACCCCGTGTCGACCTCCTGCATCGGCTGGATGAACGCCTCGCTCTCGCCGGGGAATTCGAAAGCGCTCGCCTCTCTGAGAATCTTCAGCGGCGCCGGGGACTCGTTCGGAAAAACGTAGCGGAAGGCCGCACCGTCGTCGAACGCGCGAAAGACGATGTCGATCGGATCGCCGGCCGCATTTCTCAGGCGGAACTTTCGCTCGACGGCCCGCCAGGAACAGCGTTGCTGCTTGCCCTGGTGGAGGCGGTAGGTGCCGGACAGTTTCTCCGGCCGGCCGGCGAGTTCCAAGACCAGGCCGGCCGTGAAATCGCCGTCCGCGCGAACGATCCCCATGGCCGACGCGAGCACCACCGTCCGTCCCTCCAGGCTCACCGAGTACCGAGGCGCCCCCTTCGGAGTGAGAAAGAAACACGCAATCACCTTCCCGCCCGGCCCGGTCACGAAGTGTTTCTCTCCCGCGGCCGGGGCCATCGAGGCGGAACTCTGACTGCGTTTATATTGCTTCACAACGGCCATTCCTCTCAGTGATACTCAATCGTTTTTGATTTGTCATACCGAGTTTTGCATAAATCTCTGTATGGCAAAGAATCATAATCGGAAATACCCGACAAAGCGCAGCTTTGCGGGCATAAATCGAATTACAACCGGACAACGGTCTATAGACTAACATTTTTAGGGGTGAAAGGGATACCGGCTCCAGCGGGCCGCTCGACGGGGTCTTCCCATCTTCGGCACGCCGCCTGAGGGTACAAAACCGATCCCGCTTTCAGGTGGAAAAAAGTCGGTAAAAAGTGGAAAATAATCCGCCACTCCGAGTTCATTTTAGAATAACCTTAAAGTCCGGCGGGAGAACTGGAACGAAGCTCGCCGCCGCAAACAGAGGGAGAGCACTCGTGAATCAGAGATTCAACGGTGCCAGGTTGAAATCGCTTTTACGTTCGAATAAACGAATCGCCCTGATCGACGTCCTGTCCCAGGCGTCATACGTCCATATACATTTTCCGGAAGCCGTTTTTCTCCAAAAAGGGAAAAGGAAAAGAAAGCGAACCTGACACCGGCGGAGGGAACCTGAATCGCCGCAAGAGCCCGTGGAAAGGGCCGGTCAGGCGATCGTGACTTCCCGGCACAAGTAAACGTCCTGAACCGCGTTCAGGAGGGCGACGCCCTCCTTCATTGGGCGCTGGAAAGCCTTGCGGCCCGAGATGAGCCCGGTTCCGCCCGCACGCTTGTTGACGACGGCGGCCCGCACGATCGCCGCCGCATCCCCCGCTCCGCCGGACGCCCCGCCGGAATTGATGAGTCCCGCTCTGCCGCTGAAGCAATTGAGAACCTGGTACCGGGTGAGGTCGATGGGATGGTCGGTACTGAGCTCGGTGTACATTCGTTCGTCTTTTTTGCCGAATCCCTCCAGCGCCTTGAAGCCGCCGTTGCAGACCGGCTGCTTTTGCTTGACGAAGTCCGCCTCGATGGTGGCGGACAGGTAATTGGCCTGGCCGGTGAGATCGGCGGCCAGGTGATAATCGACGTCCTTGGCCCGAAAGGCGTCGTTCCGCAGGTAGGCCCAGAGGATCGTCGCCAGGCCCAGCTCGTGGGCGCAGCGGAAGGCTTCAGATATTTCCTTGATCTGGCGGCGGCTCTCCCGGGAACCGAAGTAGATGGTGGCGCCCACCGCCGCCGCGCCGATCTCGAAGGCCTGCTTCACCCCGGCGAAGAGAACCTGATCGTAGGAATTGGGAAAACTCAGGAGCTCGTTGTGGTTCAATTTCACGATGAAGGGAATCCGGTGCGCGAATTTCCTCGCCACCTGGCCGAGCACGCCCGCGGTGGAGGCGACGGCATTGCAGCCGCCCTCGATCGCGAGGCGGACGATGTTGGACGGATCGAAGTACAAAGGATTGGCCGCGAACGAGGCGCCGGCGCTGTGTTCCACGCCCTGGTCGACCGGAAGAATGGACAGGTACCCGGTCCCGGCCAGGCGGCCGTGGGAGAACAGGCTCTGGATGTTGCGGAGAACGGCCGGCTTCCGTTCCGAATCCGCCCAGACGCGATCAACGAAATCGGGACCGGGAAGGGAGAGGAGCCCGGCCTTGACGCGGCAGGCGTGCGTCAGCAGGTCGTCGGCCTCCGCCCCGAGTATTTTCGCGATATCGTCAATGACCATGGCGCGCCTCCTTTCAGGCTTCCCGGCGTACGGGGTGGGATGTTTTTTTGCAATTCACTTTTTTATCCGGCATTTTTCGGCGCCTGCGACTCCGGGTGTCGCCCGTCACGCTCACTTGACGTTCAGTGATTTCGCGTTTCGCCACAGCCCGTGGATGTTGCAATAACTCGAAGCGAGCAGCGTGCCCGGTTTGTCCGTCTTCATGGTGAACGTCGCGCCGTGATGGGTGTAGATCGTGCTCTTGTCCGCGCCCTCGGCCGATTCGCCGTGGGCGGTGAACTGCGCGGTCCCGATCTCCACCGGGAATTTTTCACCCGCGGCGTGAAAGTAGAGGTTGACCCAACGGATATGATGGACGGTGGTGTTGGGGTGGGCCACCTCCTTGCCGATCGAGAGGGTGACGTTGAACATCTCCCCTTTTCCCACGGTCTCCGCGGCTTCGATGACCGGAACGTGCTTTTCGGCCTTCCAGTCCGCCGTTTGAAAAAGTTCACCCAGATTTTCCATGCCTGTTTCGCTCCTTTCAGAAGATACTCCAGTATCCCCGACGGCCGCGACGGACGGAATGGCCGCAGGGAGCGTTTTTCGGACTTTTTTCCACGTGCGGATACCGGGAGTTGATAAGAAACGACAAAAAAAGAAGAATTGAAAAATCGAGCCGTCCCAGGGGGAAAACGGTCCAAAAGTGTCGGAATGAGTCCATTCTCACAGGCGCGGCCGCAATGGACACTAAAAGGGGATTGGGGTTCTTCAAGTGCTTTCGGAAAGGAGAAAGGGAATATGTATACATTTCTGGCGATCGTGTGGATCGGTATCGGATTGGCGCCCCTCGTTGTTTTCCTGGTGCGCTTGGGACGCACGGATCGTAAAACCGCGCCGCGGAGGGCCGCCGTCGTCGTCGGCATCGCCGTTCTCGATCTCCTGCTGCTCATATTCGCGAACTCATTCATGTATTATTACACCGAAGGTTTGTGGTTCGCGGCCCAGGGATTCGTCTCGCGCTTTTTCACCCTTTTCGGAGCGCAGATCATTCTCTTTTTTTCCGGCGGCCTCATCGCCGCCGCCTTCCTCACCTTCACCGCGTTGCGTATCCGCCGGCCGACCGGGACCGCTCCGCTCCCCTTCCTCCTGCCCGCGGCGGTTCTGCTCCTCTCCCTGCTTTTCGGCGGGGCGGCCTCCGGATCGGCCGACCCGTTCCTGCGCTTCATCCATCAGGCCCCGACGGGCGAAGCCGATCCTCTCTGGGGCGTGCCGGTGGGGTTCTATCTCTTCTCGCTTCCCTTCCTGTCCGCGACGGCCGCCTGGCTGTCGTGGCTGGTCGCGGCGGGCGCCGGGATCGCCGCGCTGGGTCTGTTCGCCGACCGCACCATGATGTTTCCCGGGTATCTGGGAAGCGAGCGGTTGAAAGCATACGGACGGCTCGCCGCCGGTCAGGGCCTGGTCCTGGGCGGCCTTTTTCTGCTGCTGGCGGCGGCGCACTCCGTCCTGGGAATCTTCGGTCTGATGCTCTCCAAACACGGCATCGTCTCGGGCGTCATCTACGTCGACGCCCGCGTTCGCGTTCCGCTCATGTTCGTCACCGCCGCGTTTTTCCTGCTGGCCTCCCTTTACCTGTTCCTGGCCGCCGGCGTCAAACGCCTGAGGAGGATATTCCTGCTCCTGCGCCGCCCGGCCGACGGCCGGCGGCCCGTTCCGCGCGCCTCATCGGCGGTCGCGGCCGCCGGGATCCTCCTCCTCGTTCTGGCCAACAATGCGCTTCCGCCGCTGGTCGAGTCGCTCGTCGTCAAGCCGAACGAGATCACCCTCGAACTGCCGTATATCGAGCACAACATCGATTTCACCCGCCGCGCGTACGGCATAACGGACAAGACGGTGACCCATTACCGGGATCCCCTGCACCCGGGCGTCACGCACGCCCTCGTCGACGCCAATCACGGAACGATCCGCAACATCCGCCTCTGGGATTGGCGCGCCCTGATCGACAACCTGCGCCAGCAGCAGGAAATCAGGCTGTATTACGCCTTCCCGGACGTGGATGTGGACCGCTACCATATAGGCGGCGAGTACCTGCAGACGATGCTCTCGGTCAGGGAATTGGACGCGGCCAACCTGGACGTGAACTCTCAAACGTGGGTGAGCCGCTACATTATTTACACCCACGGGTACGGCCTCGTATTGGTGCCGGTCCACGACGTCACACCGGACGGCAATCCCGTGCTACTCATCAAGAACATCCCGCCCCAAAGCGTACCCGGCGGTCTCTCCGTCACGCGACCCCAGGTCTACTACGGCGAGATCACCGACTTCCCGGTCGTTGTCGGCACTACGGAAAAGGAATTTGACTATCCAAAAGGATCGGATAACGTGTACTCGTCGTATTCGGGAAAGGGAGGAATTCCGCTCGATACCTTCCTGAAGCGCTTCGTCTACGGGTGGCGGCTGGGGAGCCAGGAGTTCGTTTTTTCCAACTACCTCACCCCACGCTCCCGTTTGCTCTTCAGGCGCAACGTCCTGTCGCGGGCGCGCGCCCTCGCTCCCTTCCTCACCTTCGATCGCGACCCCTACGCCGTGCTCACCGACAAGGGGCGCATCGTCTACATCCTGGACGCGTACTTCACGTCGGACCGATTTCCCTACGCCGAAAAATACCGGGGATCCCGAACGACGCTGTGGGGAATCAACTACATCAGAAATTCGGTCAAGGTGACCGTCGACGCCTACGACGGGACCGTCGCCATCTACGTCATCGATCCGACGGACGTCATGCTCGCCACCTACCGGAACATCTATCCCGGACTGTTCAAACCGCTTTCCTCGATGCCGGCCGATATTCGCCGCCACCTGCGCTATCCCGAGGACCTGTTCACGGCCCAGACCGAAACGTACGAGACCTATCACATGACCGATCCCCGGGTCTTCTACCAGCGGGAGGACGTGTGGGAATTCCCCACCGAACGCTACCGCGGGCAGTTCCAGCCGGTGTCCCCCTACTACGTCATGATCCAGTTTCCGGGAGAGACCGAGGCGGAATTCGTGCTCATGATGCCCTTCACGCCGAAGAACAAAAACGTCATGAACGCCTGGCTGGCGGGCCGCTGTGACGGGTCCCATTACGGAGAGCTGGTCGTCTACGAGCTGCCCAAGGGCACCGAGGTGCTGGGCCCCCGCCAGGTCGAGGCGCGCATCGACCAGGACCCGATCATTTCCCAGTCCCTCACCCTCTGGGGACAGCGCGGCTCCGAGGTCCTGCGCGGCAACCTGCTCGTGATCCCGCTCTTCTCCCCGGGACGCGTCTCCCTGCTCTATGCGGAGCCCGTGTTCCTACAGGCGGAGGACGCGCATATTCCCCAGCTGCAGCGGATCATCATGGCGAACCAGACGGACGTGGTCTGGGCGGCGTCCTTCGACGACGTCCTGGCCGCCCTGCTCGGAGAGGCGCCGTCCGCCGGAGCACCGGGGCCGTCGACGGCGGCCGCGCCGGGACCGAGCGGCGCAACGCAGTCAGACAAGGTCCTCATCCAAAAAATAAAGGACGCTTTCGCGGAATATCAGAGTCAAATCGCCGCCGGTCATTTTCAGGCCGCGGGCGCGGCCCTGGAGAAGCTGTCCGCTCTCCTCAAAGAAGGCCGGTAAACCGTGGGGAGAACGGCTCGCGGCGATCTTCTGCGCGCGCGGATACCGTGAAAATGGTCAGAAAAAAGAAGAAAAACATCCGCACCCCCGGCGCAGACGGTCAGTATACTAGATTGAAGAGTGTCTGCGCACTCGATGAAAGGATGGCAGTATGCCGGGAATAAACGGACAGGATCCCCGAAACAACCCGCCGCAAAGGCCCGCCGGAGGCAGCCTCCGGACGTGGCTTTTCTTGATCATCACGGCTCTCGTCTTTCTCGTCCCGTGGCTGATACTCTCGTTTCTTGGAAGCGGCAATGTCAACCAGGTGAATTACTCCGAGTTTCTTCATCAGGTAAACGCCAAGAACATCAAAAGTCTGACCGTCAAGGGACAGGAAATCGACGGCGAGTTCGTCTCTCCGGTCGGGACCGACAAGCTCACCGCCTTCCGCACCTATCTTCCCCCCCAGGGATTCGACAACCAGATCCTGACCAAGCTCGAAAATCAGAACGTGCCGGTCACGGCCCAGCCGACGGGCGGCATTTCCCTGTGGGCCGTGCTCCTGAACCTCCTCCCCTTCGCGGTCATGATCTATCTTTTCTACCGGGTGGCGCGGACCATGCGCGCACAGGGCCAGGACCTCTTCCAGATCGGAGCGAGCCGGGCCAAGCGTTTCAAAAAAGAGGAAAACAACACTACGTTCAAGGACGTGGCCGGCGTCGACGCGGTCATGGAGGAACTGGGCGAGGTGGTGGATTTCCTCAAGCACCCGCATAAATACCTGCTCTTGGGAGCCAAGACGCCCAAGGGCATCCTCCTTATCGGCCCGCCGGGCACGGGCAAGACCCTGCTCGCCCGCGCCATCGCCTCCGAGTCCAACGTACCGTTCTTCAGCATCTCCGGCTCGGATTTCATCGAGATGTTCGTGGGCGTGGGGGCGGCCCGCGTCCGCGACCTGTTCCGCCAGGCGAAGGCCCAGTCCCCGAGCATCATCTTCATCGACGAGCTCGACTCGATCGGCCGGCGCCGCGGCACCGGCATAGGCGGCGGCCACGACGAGCGCGAGCAGACCTTGAACCAACTCCTCTCGGAGATCGACGGCTTCGAGCAGGACTCCAAGACCCTCGTCTTCGCCGCCACCAACCGGCCGGACGTGCTCGATCCCGCGCTGCTGCGCCCCGGTCGCTTCGACCGGCGGATCACCGTCGGCCTGCCCGCCATGAAGGATCGCGCGGCCATCCTGCGCATCCACGCCCGCAACAAGCCCCTCGGCCGCGACGTCGACCTCGAAGCGGTGGCGCAGGGCACGCCGGGGTTCAGCGGCGCGGACCTGGAAAACCTTCTCAACGAGGCCGCCCTGGTGGCCGCTCTGCGGAATAAGACCTTCATCTCCCAGGACGACATCAATGCCGCCAAGGACAAGATCGTCCTCGGGCTCGAACGGCGCAACGTCATTCTCACCGGGAACGAGAAGCGGACGATCGCCTGCCACGAGTCCGGGCACGCCCTCGTCGCCGAGCTCCTTCCCAACGCCGATCCGGTGCACAAGGTCTCGGTCATTCCCCGCGACTTCACCATGGGCGACACCCAGCAGCTGCAGGAGGGCGACAAGTACCTGTTCAGCCGCGAGTATCTCATGGACCGGGTGACCGTGCTGATGGCCGGCCGGGCCGCGGAGGAGATCATGATGCACGCCGTCACGAGCGGCGCGGAGAACGATCTCAAGGAAGCCCAGCGCCTGGTGCGGAAAATGGTTCTCGACTGGGGAATGGGGGACAAGTACCGGAACATCTCCTTCGGCGGCCAGCACCAGCAGGTGTTCCTGGGCGATGAAATCGCCCAGCGGCACGACTTCAGCGAGGAAACTTACCGCGAGATCGACCAGGAGGTGGTGAAGATCCTCGACGAGGCGTACCGGAAGGCGCTCTCGCTCCTGCACGAGCACCAAAACGAATTTGAAGCCGTCGTCAACGAGTTGCTGGCGCACGAGGAGATCCCGGGCGAACGCATCAAGGAAATCATCGGTCACCGGACGAAGGAACCCCAGACCGCCGCGGCGCCGGCCCACGAGCAGAACTGATGCCCGATTATTTCATCCCGGAAATGCTTTTCTCTCTCGTCTCGGGGATAGCCTTCACCGTCCTCGCGTTCGTTTTTGAAAGGAACCGCAGCGCCCTCGACTTCGCCGCCTATTTCGTCGTCCTGTTCCTTTTCATCTGGGCGGGGGGCGTGTGGATCCAGCCGTTCGGGCCGGCGTTGTTCGGCGTCTCGTTCATCCGGTTCCTCATTGTCGGGCTGATTGCGACGCTCTTTATTCTCGCGTTGGCGCCGAACCGCCGCGACCGCTTTTTCCCGCGGCGCGTCCGGCGGGAGATGGTCGCGAATTCGAGAGAGGAAGGGACCCAGCCCGGTACCCGGCTGCCGCTCCTGACGGCGATCATCATCGCCGTGTTCATCGCGCTGATCATCCTCCGGTACGCGGTGCCGTCGCAGTAAGCCGGCCGCTCACCGGGAACGGGCCGCGATCAGCGCGTCGAGGGCCAGGGCGTCGGCGGCGGCGTAGCCGGCCTCGTCATTGTCGAAATAACAGTAACAATCCCTGCCCCCTCCGCTCCAGGCGAGCATGTCGTCCGCCCACTCCTCGAGGGCGCGGGCCGAATACCGGCCCCGGTAGCGCGCGCCGGGGCCGTGCAGGCGGACGTACACGAAGTCGGCGGTCGGGAGACGGGGAGCCCTCAGGCCCTCGAAGTCGGACAGGCACAGGGCGAGGTTTCGTTCCCCGAGCACGCGGTAGACCCGCTCGTCGAACCAGGACTCGTCGCGGAACTCGAAGGCCGCGCGCACGTCGCGGGGGATGAGCGCGGCGAAGGAGGCCAGCCGCTCCGGGTCGGCCTTCCAGCGGGGGGGAAGCTGGAAGAGCACTGGCCCGAGCGCGTCCCCGAGCCCGCGCGCGTGATCGAGGAATTCCGCGAGCGGATCGGCCGCGTCTTTCAGTTTTTTATAGTGAGTGAGCGCGCGCCAGGCCTTGACCGCGAAGAGGAAGCCATCCCCCGCCGTTTCCCGCCAGGCCGCGAAAGTGCGTTTCTCCGGCAGGCGGTAAAACGAGTTGTTGATCTCCACGGTCCTGAAACGCCGGCAATAATAGTCAAGCATCCGGTTTTTTTTGACTTCGGCCGGATAGAACGAACCGTACCAGTGGTCGTAGTGCCATCCCGAGGTGCCCACCCGGATGATTCCCCGCACGCTTCCTCCTTGGCTCATGCGCATTCCGACCGGCGGCGCCTCGCAGGCTGCGGCGAGACGGTCGTGGATTTCGCATCGTTTCAATGTCTAAAGTAGGCTATCCCGCCGGTTCGGATCAAGTGCGTCTCACGG
>CAZKOS010000058.1:12854-15025 GCA_964554445.1 uncultured Spirochaetaceae bacterium
GTTTCAATGTCTAAAGTAGGCTATCCCGCCGGTTCGGATCAAGTGCGTCTCACGGTAGTTATTTATCGGGTTTCCCACCTTCGGTTGACCCGCACTCAATGTCACGGCTATGATGGAGGCATGGATCTCCTGGAAACGCGCGGCCCGCACATCTTCGGTCCCTGGTCGGTCACCCAGCTCGTGGAGTGGGAGAGCGAGGGCATGACCTGCGCCGATTTCTTCCCCGGCATCCCGGAGAACACGGTGAGCAGGTATTCGCCCGCCGGTGCGGACCGACGCCTCGGCCGTGACGGCCGTCTCATCATGTCGATGCAAATCTTCATCCTCCGGCGGGGAAGCGTCGTCGCCTTGGTCGACATGGGCGCAGGCAACGGTAAAGCGAGGCCGGCGGAACCGTACTGGAACGACCTCAATCGCCCCTACCTGGAGACGCTCGCTTCGCTCGGCGTCGCGCCCGGCGCCGTCACCCACGTGTTTTTCACGCACCTCCACGTCGACCACGTCGGGCTGGCCACTGCGAAAAAAAACGGCGTCTGGGTCCCGACCTTCCCGCGGGCCGCCCACGTCATCGGAAAAACGGAATTCGATTTTTGGAACGATTCGGCGCCGGGCGGCGGGGGACGCCCCCCGTACTTCGTCGACTCGGTCCTGCCGCTCGCCGAGGCGGGCCTGATGCAACGGGTTGAGCCGGGAGACTCGATCGCGGGCGTGCGGCTGCACGACGCGGCCGGGCACTCCCCCGGCGCCCTCCTCCTCGAGCTCGAGGGCGAGAACGTCTGGTTTACGGGCGACCTTTTCCATCACCCGTCTCAGATCGCGCGGCCGGACTGGCCGTCGGGCGCGTTCGACTGGGACCAGGAGAAAAACACCCGCTGCCGCACGCGCTGGCTCGCCCGGTTCGCGGAAACCGGCGCCGTGCTCTTTACGACGCACCTGGGAAACGCCCTCCGGGTCGAGACGACCGCCGAGGGCGGTTTTTTCCCGAAGCGCGGGCGATGATCCGGGGCTCCCGTTTCGAGCGACCGATACTTAAAGGTCAATAACGCACGGAAACCTGTTAACGCGGAGAAGATCAATAAGGAAGCCAGGAATCCAGGAAGGAAAAGAAAAAAACGTTTTGAAACGAAACCTGATATTCATAATACGCTGAAACAGATATGATACGTTCACCAATCATAAAAGTGGAGCGGGCAGGCAAACATACTATTCATCCCACTTTTTTTTATTTTCCTGGTTTCCTGGGTTCCTTATAAATTCCTTTTCCTGGAAAGCGGCCTGGTCAAGGTGTCATGACAAGGGCGTCTCCCGTCCTCACGTATCGTCCAAAGACGAAAGGCCGGCCAGACGCAGGTGGGCCGTCTCGCCCCAGGTCGCGAGCCGCCACTCGTTCCCGTCCGCGATCGAAAAGACATTGATCGACGCATTGGGCAGCGCGTAGGCGCGTTTCGCGCCGAGGGGGATGTCGAGCGTGCGGTCCATGAAACTCCTGAGCGCCCCGCCGTGCGTGACGATCAGGACCGTTCGGCCGGGGTGCCGGCCGGCCAGTTCCTCGAGGCAGGCCGTGTGGCGCCGGAAACGTTCCCGCTCGCTCTCGCCCCCGCTCAACCTGAAATCGGGATCGCCGCCCTTGAAGCGCGCCAGCTCCGCCGCATGGTCAACCGCGAACTCTTCGTAGGTGAAGCCCTGGATGACGCCCAGGTGCCGCTCGCGCAGGCGCGCGTCGGTCTCGTACGGCAGGCCGAGGAGGCGGGAGATGACGTCCGCGGTCTCCCGGGCCCGGCCCAGGTCGCTCGCGTAGAACGCGTCGATCCGATACGCGCACAGGCCGGCGGCCATCGCCTCGGCCTGCTTCCGGCCGAGCGGCGTGAGCGGGCTGTCGAGATGTCCCTGCTGCCGGCCGAGCTTGTTCCACTCGGTCTCGCCGTGCCGGACGATGATGAAAACCGTCATCAGATCGCTCCTCTGCTCTCAAGGAGGGAAAGGTCATTCCCAAATCGCCGTCGGCGGCCGCGAACAATGCTCCCCGCCTCCCGCCGCGCCTCATGGCCGCCATCATATCGGTTCGCGGGTTTCCGGACAAGTTATACTCGATCGTTTTTGATTTGTCATGCCGGGTTTTGCATAAATCTCTGTATGACAAAGAATTATAATCGGAAATACCCGACAAAGCG
>CAZKOS010000059.1:0-3166 GCA_964554445.1 uncultured Spirochaetaceae bacterium
GCCTTGAGCTCACCCATCGCCTTGTCCTGCGTCTCCTTGCCCTTCAGGCCGAGGAGGCCCTTGGCGATCTCCTTGTAGCCCTGGACGCCCGGCTGGTTGACCGGGTTGACGCCCGACATGAGGCCGAAGATCGCGGTGGCGAGCTGCTCGACGCCCGAGAGCATGCCGAGGTGGAACGCCGTCACGCGGGGCAGGCGCACGGCGGTGACGGGCACGCCCGAACGCCGGTGGTCGAGGAGGAGGGCGCCCATGAAGCGGTTGTTGACGTCGTGCACGGTGAGGCCGCCCGCCACGGCGTTGAGCCCGTCGCGGTCGTGAGCGGAGCGGGGAATCGGGAAGTTCAGGGAAGGCTCGCCCACGAAGAAAAAGACCTCCATCATGTCGCGCTTGCCGGAGGCGATGAGCTGTCCGTTGGAGTGCGCGTCCGAGGTGTAGAATTCCTCCATGACATTGAGTCCCTTGCCGTCCTTGCCCGTGCTCTCCGGCCAGAGCTGGCGGAAGGCCAGGATCTTGCCGCGGAGCGACGACACGTTGTAGGCCAACACCAGCTGGGCGGCCCCGGCCTCATTGGCGGCGAAGCGCAGGGCGGCCTGGGACGCGGCGGTGTCCCGCCCGGCGGTGACGCCGTAGTGATAGCCGTACAGGAACTCGTCGACGGCGACGCCGGCCGCCGCGTACGGGAAGAGGCCGACGGGCGTGATGCACGAGAAGCGGCCGCCGATGTCCTCGCCGACGGAGAACTCCCGTGCGACCTCGGGGGTGATGAAAGCGGGCGGGTTGTAGCCCTCCTCCCGCGCCGTTTCGCGGAGCGCGCCGCGCTCGGGATCGGTGACGGCGAAGACGGCCCCCAGTTTTCCCATGGAGGAGAGCCGGTCGAGCACCAGGCGCGCGGCGATGGCCGGCTCGACCGTGGTGCCCGACTTGGAGATGACGGTGACGGCCGCCTTGCCCGGAAGCGCCTCCATCTCCCGGAAGAAGCGCGCGTAGGCGTCGGTGGAGAGATGCTGCCCCAGGTAGTGCATCGCGATCGGGGCGCCGTCCGGGTTGAGCGCGCCGATCACGCCCTCGACGTCGGTGTAGGAACCGCCGATGCCGATGCTGACGAAGGCCCGGAACTCGGCGCGGATTTTTTCGCCGGCCCGCGCCAGTCCCCGCAGGAAAGCGGGCTTGGCGAGCAGGCGCGCCGCGTAGTCGAGCCAGCCCGTCATCACGGGCTTGCCGGGCAGGCCGCGGCGGTCGTCGCCGCCGTCGCGCAGGTCGAGGAACGACTGCGGATCGGCGGTCTTGGCCTCGTCCCGGCTGTCGAGAAGGTAGGCGAGCTTGGCGCGCGCCAGGTCGAGCGCCCGGCGGTGCGTTTCCGCGGTCGCGAAGGGACCCTTCGCGCCGCCGCCGGCCGGCGCGAACATGCCGTCGGTGTTGTACGTCACCGGCCCGAGCCGCCCGGCCAATTCCCTCGCCTTCGCATCGATTTCTTTCAATTCGTTCTTCATAACTTTTCCCCTGTTAAAGATACGATCTCAACCGAAACAACGTAAAGAGTGTCGACACAAAAAATGGAAATGAGGGCAATATGCATCGCATCGCTTTCTCCCTATCTTTCTTTCTCCGTTTCCCGGTTTCTTGTCCCTCCTGCTTTCCTTTCTTCCTGGTTTCCTGGTTTCCTGAGCGAATTCCCTTCTTCCTTACGGTTTTTCCACCGTCATGTTCGGCGGCGTGCGGAAATAGTTGCGCAGAAGCGGGGTGATGTCCGCCTGCGTGTGGCGGGAGAGAACGGTGAAAAAATCGGCCGCGGTCACGAACCGGCCCTTCCCGGACTTGTAATAATCGCGCAGGAAGGCCATGAACGCCTCCTCGCCGATCGTCTTGTGAAGCTCGCGCAGGAAGGCCGGCGCCATGCCGTAGATAACACGGGAGTAGGTGTGCGTCGATTCCGCCAGGTCGTAGATCGAGTCGTCGATGTACTTGTCGTCCGGACGCTTCACCACGATGTTCCTCTCCCACCACTCCGCGAGCGGCGGGTGGTAGGCCCGGAAATAGAGGTACTCGCTGTACTTGGCGAGCGACTCGTCGAGCCACGGCTCCATCACCTGGTCGGAGCCCACGGCGTTGTACCACCACTGGTGCGAGATCTCGTGGGCGACGAGGGACAGGAGGTACTGGGGCCGGGCGGGAGTGTAGTCCCTGATGTACGTGTGCGCGACGGTGATGAAGCTCGAGTACTCCATGGCCGAGGCGTAGGCGTTCTGGCCGATCACGAGCTCCTTGCCGGCGTAGGGTCCGTATAACTTTCCGAACAGGTCGAGGCTTTCCGCCGCCGTTTGCAGAACGACCGGCGCCTGTTTCTCGAAGCCCTTCACGTAATAGAACGAAACGGGGATATCGCCGACCCGGCGGCGCGCGACGGCGTACGACCGGCTGGCCGTGAAGGCGAACGAGCGGGCCCCCTCCAGGGAGAAGCGCCACTCGTTCCCCTTGTGCTCCCGGAGCCCCGCCGCGGCGACGGTCACGCCCGGCTCGGCGCTCAAGCGGACGGTGTAATCGGCGAGCGGATAGATGTACGGGTCGCCGACCGGCGCGTACTCCCACTCGCGGAAGCCGCGGTTCGGGTCGAAGGGGGTGAGCGTGGCGAAGCAGTCTCCGGCCTGGAGGACGTGCGCGCCGTACCCGAGATTGCCGGCCGGATGGATGGCGTACTGGTCGAGCTTTTTCACGTTGAGCCGGTAATCGATCTCGACCTCCGCCTCCTCCCCGGGCCGGACCGGCCGCGGCAGGTCGACGGTGAGCATGCAGCTGCGGATCGAGGGCGCCGCCGTCTGCGCCTCGTTTTGAATCGAGACGCTGAAGCGATCGAGGGTGAAGACCGAGGGGTGCACCGCCTGCGTGACGCAAAAGGCGAGCCGTTCCCACTTCACGGCGGACCGGTTGACGACGGTCATTTTTTCACGCACGCCGATCGCGTGCTTGTCGTAGGCGAGGGAGACGTTAAAATCGTACTTCGGGTACGCCCCGGGGCGGTGCGGATCCGCCTCCTGGCCGGAAAGACAGGCGACCGTCCCCCCGGAAAAAAGCAGCCACAAACCGATGATGAAGACGGCGGGCGGGACTATGATTTTTCGTTCCATATCGTGCCGTCATCATAGAGGCGTCGGATGAAGGTGTCAATCGG
>CAZKOS010000059.1:3266-11686 GCA_964554445.1 uncultured Spirochaetaceae bacterium
TCGGGATGGAAAGTGGTGCCGAGGAGATTTTTCTGGCGCACGAGGACCGGCCGGTCTTCGAAGCGGGCGAGCACCTCCACGCCGCTCCCCGTGCGGGTGACGACGGGCGCCCGGATGAAGACGGCGCGCAGCGGGTCGGGCCCGAGGGCGGGCGCGTCCAGGTCGGCCTCGAAGCTTTCGACCTGGGGGCCGTAGGCGTTGCGGTCGACGGCGAGGTCGAAGACGCGGAAACCGGGCTGGTCGTAGCCCGCGATCTCGGCGGCCAGGACGATGAGTCCGGCGCAGCTTCCGTAGACGGGAAAATCGTCTTTGAGGAGATTCGCGAGCGGATCGAACAGCCCGAAGCGGATCAGCAATTTGCCGATGGTCGTGCTTTCGCCGCCGGGAAGGACGAGGCCGTCCAGGCCCTGAAGCTCCGCGGGGAGGCGCACCGCCCGCCCCTCGGCGCCGCACTCGGCCAGCGCGGCCAAGTGCCGCTCGAAGTCGCCCTGAAGCGCGAGGACTCCGACTTTTTTCGCCATTGATTTCTACCAGCCGCGGAGGGCGAGAAGCTGCTTCTCGTCGAGCTGGCGCACGTCGATGCCGGGCATGGGCTCGCCCAGGCCGCGCGAGATCTCGGCGAGGGCCTTCGGGTCGTCGTAGCGGGTGACGGCCTCGACGATCGCCTTGGCGCGCCTCTGCGGATCGCTCGACTTGAAGATGCCCGAGCCCACGAAGACCGATTCCGCGCCGAGCTGCATGACGAGGCTCGCGTCCGCCGGGGTGGCGATCCCGCCCGCCGAGAAGTTGGGCACGGGAAGCCTGCCGGCCCGGGCCACCTCCACGACCAGGTCGTACGGCGCGCCCAGGTTCTTGGCCTCGGTCATGAGCTCCTCGGCCGGCAGGCTTTGGAGGCGGCGGATGCCGCCCACGACGGCGCGCATGTGGCGCACCGCCTCCACCACGTTCCCGGAGCCGGCCTCGCCCTTGGTGCGGATCATGGCCGCGCCCTCGCCGATGCGGCGCAGGGCCTCCCCCAGGTCGCGGCAGCCGCAGACGAAGGGGACCTTGAAGAGCAGCTTGTTGACGTGAAACGATTCGTCGGCCGGGGTGAGCACCTCGCTCTCGTCGATGAAATCGACGCCCAGGGCCTCGAGGATCTGCGCCTCGGCGAAATGGCCGATGCGGCACTTGGCCATGACGGGAATGGAGACCGCGTCCCGGATCTCCTTGATCTTGTCGGGATCGGCCATGCGCGCCACCCCGCCCTCGACCCGGATGTCGGCGGGTACCCGCTCCAGGGCCATGACCGCGACCGCGCCCGCCTCCTCGGCGATCTTGGCCTGCTCGGCATTGGTGACGTCCATGATGACGCCGCCCTTGAGCATCTCCGCCAGGCCCACCTTGTTGCGCCAGGTCGAGGTTTCACGTGCCGTGAAACCAGCCTGAGACCGGCCGTTGCTTCCCCCGGAATTCATATTGCCTTCGTTCATCGCTTTCTTCGCCATTGCTTCACGCCTCGCCTTTATTTGAGTCCGTTATTTTTCGTGCAGTCAAGCTCAATATACCAAAATCGTTCCCGCAAAGCAATCGTTCGCCCTCAATTCCGCGGGATCAACTTGGATAGGAATTTATAAGGAAACCAGGAATCCGGGAAAAGAGGGAAAGAAAATATAGAAAAGAATTAGCGATTTATTTTTGTTTATTCGATTCACATGCCATTCACCTCTTGCCTTTATTACAGCACATCCTCACGCGATCGCCTTTGATTTCTTTCTTTACATCTTTCCCTTCCTGGTTTCCTGGATTCCTTATCGACCTTTCCGATTCGGCTTGACACGCGATTCGGCCTCCTGTTGACAAAGTCGCCGTTTCCATTTAGGTTTTTCCCCATGTTCGGTCGAAAAAGCTTCCGGGGAGGCGCACACCCCCCGGAGCATAAACACCTCACAAAAAACAAACCGATCGTTACCTTTCCCGTGCCCCAACGGGTGGTGATCCCCTTGTCCCAGCACACCGGCAGCCCCTGCCAGGCCATCGTGGCCGTCGGGGACGAGGTGAGCGAGGGGCAGAAGATCGGGGAGAGCACGGGATTCGTCTCGGCTCCCGTGCACGCTTCGATCTCGGGGACGGTCGTCGCGGTCGAAAGCCGACCGCACCCGGTGCTGGCTTTTCCCGTGCCGTCCGTCGTCATCGAAAGCAAACCCGACGCGGCGGCGGCGTCCTGGACGAAGAAAAACGATTGGCGGACGCTCACCGCGGAGGCCATCAAGGATAAAATCAGGGAAGCGGGCATCGTGGGCATGGGCGGCGCCGCCTTTCCCACGCACGTCAAGCTCTCCCCCCCGGCCGGCAAGACCATCCGGGCGCTCGTCGTCAACGGCGCCGAGTGCGAGCCGTACCTCACCACCGACCACCGGCTCATGCTGGAAAAATCAGACGAGATCATCGAGGGGGTGCTCATCCTCCTCAAGGTCCTCGACGTGAAAAACGCCGTCATCGGGATCGAAAAAAACAAGACGGACGCGGCCGACCTGTTGCGGGAAAAAGTCCGGCAGAAACGGGCGGCCGGCGAGATCGCCGGGGACGTGTCGGTGCGGATCGTCACCCTCAAGGTGAAATACCCCCAGGGCGCTGAAAAACAGCTCATCAAGGCCCTCCTCCGGCGCGAAGTGCCGTCCGGCGGGCTGCCGTTCGAGGTGGGGGCGGTCGTCCAGAACGTGGGCACCGCTTTCGCCGTGTACGAGGCGGTCGTCAAGGACAAGCCGCTCATCGAGCGGGTGGTGACGGTGAGCGGCGACGCGATCGCCAAGCCCGCCAACCTCCTCGTCCGCATCGGCACGAGCTTCCGCGACCTGGTGGAGTTCGCGGGCGGCATCACGGGTAACGACGGCGCCGCGGCGGCGAACGCCGAAGCGCCGGACGCGGCGGCGGCGGGCGCCCAAGCGGCCGGCCCCGGGGCGGGAGCCGCGCCGGCCGACAAGCCGCGGGCCGGGTACAAGATGATCATGGGCGGACCGATGATGGGCCTGGCGCAGTACACGCTGGACGCGCCCGTCATCAAGGGCACGAGCGGATTCCTGGTGCTGAAGCAGGGCGACGCGAAGCCGTCCGTGACCTGCGTGAAATGCGGCGCCTGCGTCGACCGCTGTCCGGCGGGCCTCATGCCCTACCAGCTCGGAAATCTCTCGGAGCGGAACGATTTCGCGGCCTGCGCCGAGTTCAACGTCAAAGACTGCATGGAATGCGGTGTGTGCACCTTCATCTGCCCCTCGGCGCGGCCCCTGGTGCACCTCATCAAATACGCGAAGCTGAACCTGGCCAAACAGAAGAAGTAGTCCGCTCTTCCCGCGCCCGTCCGGGCGCGCAGCCGGTTGCGATCGCAGTGTGCAAGGAATCCTCATGTCGGATCGATTCGTCGTCACGTCCTCCCCCCACTTCCTGACCCGGGGCAACACCGCCGGCGTCATGTGGCTGGTGGTCCTCGCCCTGCTTCCCACCGCCGTGGCCGGGGTGATCATCTTCGGGCTGCCCGCCGCGCTCGTCATCGGCGTCAGCGTGGCCACCTGCGTCGCGACCGAAGTCCTGTCGCAGCTCGCGTTCAAGCGGCCCGTCACCGTCAAGGACGGAAGCGCGGTGGTGACCGGCCTGCTCCTCGCCTTCATCCTCCCCGCCTCGACGCCCTTCTGGGTGGTGATTATCGGCGGCGTCTCCGCCGTTTTCCTGGTCAAGCAGCTTTTCGGCGGACTGGGGTTCAACATCTTCAACCCGGCGCTCGCCGCCCGGGCCGTGCTGCAGACCTCGTTTCCGGTGTACGTCAACGCCGCGACCCAGCCGGTCCACTCGATCCTGTCCTTCGACGCCGTCACCGCCGCCTCCGTTCTCAACGCGGTCAAGGAAGGGGCGACGAACGTCCACTATTCCATCGGCGACCTCTTTTTCGGCACCGTGCCCGGGGCCCTCGGCGAAACCTGCAAGCTGACGCTTCTGATCGGCGCCGCCCTGCTCGTCGTCTTCCGCGTCGTCGACCTCCGCATCCCCCTGCCCTACATCGCCGTGGCGGCGCTGCTCTCCTGGATTTTCGGCCGCGACCCGCTCGCGGCGGTATTGTCCGGCGGGCTCATCCTGGGCGCCTTCTTCATGGCCACCGACCTCGTCACCTCGCCCGCCACGCCCTGGGGCAAGGTCGTCTTCGGCGCGGGGTGCGGCATCTTGACGATCATCATCCGCAATTACGGAGGATTTCCGGAGGGCGTCTGCTACTCCATCCTGCTCATGAACTGCGCCGTGCCGCTCCTGGACAAGGCCTTCCGTCCCAGGGTGTTCGGGACCAAGCTGTCCGCCTCGCGAAAGGCCGCCGCCGCGCCCAAGGGGGGAACCCAAGCATGAAGCATTACGTCATCCCGGCCCTGGTCCTCATCATCACCTGCGTCGTGGCCGCCGGGAGCCTCGCTTTGGTCAACGCCGTCACCAAGGACACGATCGCCGCGAACGATCGGATCGAGACGGCGAACGCCATGAAGGTGGTGCAGCCCCGGGCGACGGGCTTCAAGGTCGTCGTACCGGAGAAGGTGTGGGAGGCGGTCGACGGCGACGCGGTCATCGGACGCGTCCTGAGCGGCGAAGCCCAGGGTTATTCGGGCGTCATTTCGGTCATCTTCGGAATCGATCTCGAAAACCGCGTCACCGGAATAAAAATCGTCACCCAAACCGAGACGCCGGGATTGGGCGCCAAGATCATCAAGCCGAGCTTCACCGACCAGTACCGGGGCAAAACCGTCGATCAGCTGGTGTTGAAGAAGGACGATCCCGCCAAGGGGAAGATCGACGCCATCACCGGCGCCACCATCTCCCCCCGCGCCGTCACCAAGGCCGTGCACGACGCGCTGGACGCCTTCCTGCGGGGCGAAACGACCGCGGCCGGCGCCGCCAAGGAGACCACGCCATGAAACCGTTAGGCGAAATCACCAAGGGCTTTTTCAAGGAAAACCCGATCCTCGTCATCATGCTCGGGCTGTGCGCCACCCTGGCCTGCTCCACCAACTTCTCGGACGCCCTGGGGATGGGCCTGGCCTTCACCTTCGTCATCGTCGGCTCGAACGTCGTCATCTCGCTCATCCGCAAGATCGTTCCCGGGCAGGTGCGCATCCCGGTCTACATCACGGTGATCGCCACCCTCGTCACCGTCGCCGATTACGTCATGAAAGCCTACGTGCCCGCCCTTTCCCGCTCCCTCGGCGTGTTCGTGCCCCTGATCGTGGTGAACTGCATCATCATGGGCCGCGCCGAGGCCTTCGCCAGCAAGAACGGCGTCTGGCGCTCCTTCCTCGACGGGCTCGGCATGGGAGCGGGGTTCACGATCGTCATCGTCCTCATCGGATTCATCCGCGGGTTGTTGGGAGAAGGCACGGTCAGCATGACGCTCCTGGGTCTCAAGGACGTCACGGTCCTCTCGGAAAAATGGTACCCCGGCGTCCTGATTTTCATTCTCGCCCCCGGCGCGTTCCTCGTCATCGGGTTCCTGATCGCCCTGCACCACAAGATCGGCGAGCTGCTGGCCACCGCGAAAGCCAGGAAGGCGAAAGCGAAATTGAGACAAGCCATGGCCGTGTCCATGACACTTTCCGGCAAAGGAGCTTCGACCGATGATCAACAATGACCTGAGTTTCTTCCTCATTTTCCTCTCCGCCATGTTGGTCAACAACATCCTCCTGATGCGGTTTCTCGGCCTCTGCCCCTTCTTCGGCATATCCTCGAGCCTGAAGGCCTCCGTCGGCATGGGGTTCGCGGTCGTCTTCGTCCTGGTGCTTTCGACCGGGGTTTCCTGGCTGGTCTATAACCTGATTCTCGTTCCCCTCCACCTGGACTACCTGGAAACGGCCGCCTTCATCCTGAGCATCGCCGCCTTCGTCCAGCTCGTGGAAATGTTCATCCGTAAAATGCTCCCGCCCCTCTACCTGGCGCTGGGGATTTACCTGCCGCTCATCACCACCAACTGCGCGGTGCTGGGGGCCGCCTTTCTGGCCACCGGCTACAAGCTGGATTTTTTCAAGAGCGAAATCTACACCCTGGGCGTGAGCGTGGGCTTCTTCCTGGCCATCGTTTTGTTCGCCGGCATTCGGGAAGTGGTCGACCACGCCCCGATTTCCAAGTCCTTCAAGGGACAGCCGATCGCCTTCATCACGGCCAGTCTCATGTCCCTGGCCTTCCTGGGGTTCAAGGGTCTGTTTGGACTTTAGGCGTAAAAAGAGTTATCTTTAGATAAATTGGCAACTATTGAAACGAAGATTCCGGTGAACGCAACTTCCCGGCGGAGATTCTGTACCCCGCCCGTTCGTCGCCGGACGTAAAAATACATTCGAGACAGGTGGCACTATGGACTTGTTGCAGATACTCCCCTCCGTCGGTTTGGCCGCCCTCATTCTGGGCGTGCTGGGCCTGTTGTTCGCCGCGCTCCTGCTCTTCGCCTTCCGCAAGCTGGCGGTCAAAACCGATCCGCGGCTCGAGCTCGTGCTCGCCGACCTGCCCGGCTCCAACTGCGGCGCCTGCGGCTTTCCCGGCTGCCGGGGATTGGCCGAGAAGATCGTCGAGGACACGTCCTACGCGACCTCCTGCCTGGCCGGCGGACAGGAGACGGCCCAAAAACTGGCGAAGACGCTCGGCATCTCGCTGGACGCCCCGGAGGACAAGATCGCCTTCGTGGCCTGCCGCGCCGGGCGCGACATCGCCAAGATGAAATACGACTACCGGGGCGTCGACAACTGCCAGGCGGCCCACCTGTTCTTCGGCGGCGACAAGGCCTGCCGGGAAGGCTGCCTCGGCCTGGGAAGCTGCGTCCAGGTCTGCCCGTTCGACGCCATCCACATCACCGCGCAGGGCATCGCCCTCGTCGACCCCGCCAATTGCCGGTCCTGCGAGAAGTGCGTGAAAGCCTGCCCGCGCGGCCTCATCTCCATGCAGCCGAAGAGCCAGGAGGTGCTGGTGGCCTGCGCCAACCGCGACCGGGGCCGCCAGGCCAAGGACGTGTGCGGCATCGCCTGCACGGCCTGCAAAATCTGCGAGAAAAACTGCCCGGAAAAAGCCATCGTCGTCACCGACAACCTGGCGGTGATCGATCCCGGGAAATGCACGCAATGCGGCGTCTGCGTGGAAAAGTGCCCGCAGAAGTCCATCATCCGGTTGAGCCTGGCCACGGCCGAGCTTGAAGCGCGGAGGCGCGAGCCCGAAGCCGTCGCTAAGAATTGCTGCAGCCTGTGACGGGCGGGGTCGATTGAGCTCTCAATGGAAATATCCCGCCCGGCCGGCTTTTCCCCAACACGCTTTGATAACGTCACCTCCCCGTGGTAAGATGTAGCCCGACATATGAAACAACCCGTCAAGCGCAGAGCGCACCCTGAACCGGCCACCATCAAGGAAATCGCGAAAAAGGCGAGAGTTTCGATCGGCACGGTCGACCGGGTGGTCCACGACCGCGGCCGCGTCGCACCGGCCACCGCGGCGCGGGTGCGCAAAATCATCCGCGAAACGGGCTACCGGCCCAACCTTTACGCCAGCCACCTTTCCCGCGCCAAGACCTACCACTTCGGGATACTCGTTCCCCTCCGGGAACAGGACAGCGCCTTTTGGGAAACCTCCGTCGCCGGGACGGAGCGGGCCGCCCGCGAGCTCCAACATTATCGCGTGCGGGTGACGTACTTCCATTACGACCGCTACGCTCCCGAGCAGTTCAAACGGGTGGAACGGAAGATTCTGGCGGCCGGGCTCGACGGGCTTCTCTGCGCCCCGGTGCTTCACGAGCCCGTGCGCGGCCTCATCGCCCGGCTCCCCCCGAACGTCCCCTACGTGTTCATCAACACCGACCTCGTCGGCCTGACGCCGCTTTCCTTCATCGGCCAGGACTCGAGGCGCAGCGGGCTCGTCTGCGGTCGCCTGCTGCGCCTCCTCGTGCCCGTCCCCTCCTCGGTCGCCGCCATCCTCACCGTGCCCGACGATCCGCACATCCGCACGCGGACGGACGGGTTCCAGGAGGCCTTCCAGGACGGCGACGGGGTGAGGGCCCGGGAATATCAGCTCTTCACTCCCGAGAAGCGGGAGACGACGGTTTCGCTCCTCAAATCGATCCTCGCCTCCCAACCCGACCTGGCCGGCGTGTTCGTGGCCAATGTGGCGGTTCACTTCATCGCGGACGAGCTGCGGAAGCTCGCCCGGCGCAGGAAGATTTTTCTCATCGGCTACGACCTCATCCCGTCCAACATCGAGGTCCTCCGCTCCGGCGCGGTCGATTTCCTCATCAGCCAGAAGCCGGAACGCCAGGGGTACGAGGGCGTGTACGCCCTCTACCGCGCGGTCGCGCTCAAGGAAAAAAGCCGGCGAAAATTGTCAATGCCCATCGACATCATCACGAAGGAAAACGTGGATTATTACGAAGCGCTCTAGCGGGC
>CAZKOS010000059.1:11786-14976 GCA_964554445.1 uncultured Spirochaetaceae bacterium
TTTTCCACCAGATAGAGGTACTCCTTCACGTGCCTGCTCCGGCCGCCCAGGTTCCGGCTGCCGCGGAAGGCGTTGTATGTCGTCTCGAGCACCTCGACCCGGCCCGTTTTCCCGAGGAGCGCCAGCATGTCGCGCCGGTCGATGAACCCCTCGGAATTGAACGAGACGAGGATCATCTTCGCCGGCAGGTTATCCACCAAATCGCGGAAGGCGTCCAGGACGAGCGGCGCCTTGTTGTACGGGGAGCGGTTCCAGTCCGGCGGGATGCCGGAGACCCGGCTGACGCGCGCGGGCCGCTCGTAGTCGGCGAGCAGGTTGAGCATGAAGTAGTTCGAGCCGTAGGGATGCTGGTTGTAGGGCGGGTCGAGGTAGGCGAAGTCGATTTCGGGGAGACGGCGCGCGAGCGCGTTGGCGTCGTCCCTGAAAACGCGGACCTCGCATTCGAACCCGCTCCACACCGGGAACGGCAGGTCGACGGGCCCGAGAATGCGCGTGAGCGCGTCCCGGTTGTTGCCCCCGAACTGGCCCCGCCCCGTGCGGCTGTTCTTGTAAAAGCCCTTGAACACGCCGGCCGTGTTCGCGTGCACCGACGCCTCGGCGATGAGCGGGGCCAGGAAGAACGGGCGCTCCGATTCGGGCAAGCGACCGATCAGGCGGCGGGCCGTGTCGAGGTAGCGCGCATTGCGCGTCGTGTAGAACGCCCGCTCGCCCGCGGCGATGCGCCCGTCGTCGGCGGGAGCGTACAGGTCGGCGATGAACCCGGGCTCCAGGGGACCGGAGTCGAGCCGGGCCTTCAGGGCGCGGTGCGTTTCCTTGAGCCGCGGCACGTCGAGCTCGGATTCATTGGCGAGGTAGCAGCGATTCCCGATTTCCGCGTACCGTTCCAGGTCATTGACCGTGAGCGAACGCGCGGAGCGCTTCAAAAACCGGGCGACCACCCCCGAGCCGGAAAAGAGGTCGGCGCAGTCGAGCTTCGATTTCCCCAGGCGCCCGGCCGCCCGTTGCACGCCGCGGCCGATGAAATCGAGCAGGGCGCGCTTGTTCCCGATGCAGGTGACGAGTTGCCGGGTGAGGAAGTCTTCTTTTTCCGGCACGGCGCCGGCGGAAGGCGCGTGCTCACGTTGTCTGCCGTTCATAGGAAGGTCCGAGGCGAGTGTAGCGGTGGTATTTACGGACTGTCAAGTGCGGTCCGTTCCCGGGACATGGGGGACGCGATCGACGCTCAGGCGGGACTTTCAGGCTTGCCGTCCGTCGACGGGGACGGAGCAGGCTCCGTCCCCATCGGACGCGCCGCCTTGGGGGTCCGTCCCTTGGCCATTCCCAGGTACAGGGTGGCGTTCACGAGCCCGACGTGGCTGAAGGCCTGCGGGAAGTTGCCGAGCTGCCTGCCGGTGCGGTAATCGACCTCCTCGGCGAAGAGCCCGAGCGGGCTCGCGTACCGCAGGATATTTGAAAAATAGCGCTTGGCCTCCGCGGTTCGGCCGGAAACGAGGAGGGCCTTGATCAGCCAAAAGGTGCAGATGACGAACGCCCCTTCGTCGCCCGGCAGTCCGTCGGCCCCGCCGTAGCGCCGGACGAAGGTCTCGTTCACGGCGAGTTCGCGGATGACGGCGTCTATCGTTCCGCGTACGCGCGGGTCCGTCGCCGGCAGGAACCCCATCAGCGGGACGAGCAGGCAGGCCGCGTCCAGGCTCTTCGAACCGTACGACTGGACGAAACACCGGCGCTCAAGGTCGATGCCGTTCTCAAGAACGGAGGCGCGTATCTCCTCGCGCGTCCGTTCCCAATCCGCACGGGGAAAGGCGAAACCCTTTTTTTCCGCGATCTTGATCCCGCGATCGACCGCCACCCAGCACATCACTTTCGAGTACACGTAATGACGCCGTTCGCCGCGCACCTCCCAGATGCCGGAATCCGGCTCGCGCCAGATCGTGCGCACGTGCTCGACCAGGGCGGACAGGTTGCGCCAGGCCCGCTTGGAGATTCGCAGACCGTAGCGGGTGGTTTCGTACATGACGTTGATGAGCTCGCCGTAGACGTCGTGCTGGGATTGCGTCGAGGCCGCATTGCCGACGCGCACCGGAGCCGAGTTCTCGTAGCCGCGCAGTACGTCTATGGTGGATTCGCGCAAATCGGTCTCCCCGTGCAGCCCGTACATGATGCGGAAATTTTCCGGTCCGCCCTCCTGGTCCAGAATATCCTCGACCCAGGCGGTGAACTCCTTCGCCTCCCCCACGTGGCCCAGGTGAAACAGCGCCTGGACGGTGAACGAGGCGTCACGGATCCAGGCGTAGCGATAGTCCCAGTTCCGCACGCCGCCCAGCGTCTCCGGCAAGGACGTGGTGGCGGCGGCGGCGATCGATCCCGTGCGCGGGTTGGAGAGGAGCTTGAGGATCATGCCCGAGCGCACGACCAGGTTGTAGAGCGGCCCCCGGAAAACCAGTTTGTGCGGGCGGTGCCCTTCCTCCCACCCCTTCCAGTAGCGCTCGGTCGAAGCCAGGAGCCGCCGGCATTCCCCGGGAGCGGCGGGGCGGGCGGTCCCGTACTCGAGCGCGAACCAGAGGGCGCGTTTTTTCTCCAGCTCGCAAACGCCGGAGGCGTCCCCCTCGGCTATTTCCAACGGAACCGGTGTCCGCAAAGAGAGCCTTATTCCGCCCGTCTCGGCCACGATCACGTCGGACGAACGACGAAAGCGAGGGACTTCCCTGCCGTAGGAGAAGCGCGGGGAAAAGCGAACGGAAATACGCAGACCGGCGGTCGAACTTTCAACTTTTCTCAAAAAAGCCCGTCGGGAACCGCCGCCGGCTTTGATGATCGGCATGAAGTCGGTGACGGTCAGGGTGCCGAAGACGGTCACGAAAACCGTGCGCAGCACGTTCGTCTCTCCCGCGTATTGTTGGTACGATTCGAAGCCGTCCACCGGCCGGATCTGGAAAAAACCGCCCCGTTCCCGATCGAGCAGGGCGGCGAAAACCGAGGGAGATCCCAATTCCGGCAGGCAGAGCCAGTCGACGGCTCCGTCCCTCCCCACCAGGGCGCACGTCTCAAGATTGCCGACGACGCCGTATTCTTCGATTTTCTTGTACGAGCGGTCCGAGATCGTCCCCGTTTGAGCCGAAGGTGAAGCGCTCGGGATGTCGGGAGTTCGATTGCTTGCCACTCGCTCCTCTTTTCGGGGCCATTATCCCCG
>CAZKOS010000060.1:0-14811 GCA_964554445.1 uncultured Spirochaetaceae bacterium
CGCGCGCGCCGTTCGGATTGAGCGTCCGGCGGCCGATCAGCCGCGGGCCCGTCACGCGCCGCTCCCAGACGTCGACCTCCCGCGGAAACCCGGCCCCGAGGAGCATCGCCTGAAACGGACCGGGGCTCGCGCCGAGCTTGACCGCCCCGCCGGGCTCGTGGAGATCGGCCCAGCCGATAAACCCGGCCTGCGGCTCGTTCATGACGCCGTAGCCGACGACGGCGGGCAGCCCGCGCAGCCGCCGGGCGAGCTCTCCGATCGCGGCGAGGTAACGCCTTTGGAGGTATTCCCCAGCCGGCTCGCCGTCCACCCGGGCGTGCGGGGCGAAGTCGTCGCCGCCGAAAAACAGGGTGAACATCGTGGCCGCGGCGAGTTTGGTCGTATTGGTGGTCCAGATCATGGCGGGCAGGGATGCGCCGGAGGCGCCGGGAAGAACGGCCGCGCCCGTTTCCTGGAAACGGGTCAGGTCGAATCCGACCGCCTCCAAAGTCCAGCCGGGAGCCCCGTCCCCGCCCGAGAAGCGGCTCCACGCGTCCTGGTGCGGATCGATGCAGAGGCGGAGCCCGTACTCGCCGGCCTTGGCGGCCGCGGCCTGGACGTAGTCCAGGTACGCTTCGTCATAGACGCCGGGACCCGAGTGCTCGATCGCCTCCCAGGTCACCAGCCAGCGAATGAAGGTGAACCCCCAGGCGCGCAAGCGGGAAAAATGCTCGTCCGCCTCTTCCAGGGGAAAGGGGCGACCGACGAACGTCACGCGCCGGTGGTCGAAGAACGCGGCTCCGCCCGGCGCGAAAGCCGGGGAGGCGGGAGTTTTGGCCCCGCCGCCCAGGTTGACGCCGCGCAGGATGAGCGTCCGACCGTATTGGTCCTTGAAGCGGGACGACCCGCCCACTATGATCCGGTCGTTCATGGAGCTCTTTCGCCGCGGCGCTGGTCCGGGCCGCGTTCGTTCGAACGGCGTGAGCGGGCGACGGGCGACGTTTCCCCGAGACTCATTCGCCCCGGGACCGTCCCGGCCCGTCCGGCGCTCAGGCGGGCGGGACGGGAAGCCGGATCTCGAATCTCGCCCCCCGCCCCGGTTCCCCGAAGGCCCTGATGGTGCCGCGGTGGTTTTCCACGATTTTCTTGCAGATGGTCAACCCGATGCCGGTGCCGTCGGAATTGGTTTTCGAGGACAGCCGCTGAAAAAGGCCGAACATCTTGTCCTCATACTTCTGCTCAAAACCGATGCCGTTGTCGGAAATCGTGATGGCCAAACAATCGCCGTCCCGCTCGGCCCGAACCGTGACGACGGGCGGCGCGTCTTCCCGGTGGTACTTGAGCGAATTGCCGATCAGGTTCTGGAAGAGCTCCCGCATCTGCAGGGGGTCGGCGGAAATCTTCGGCAACGCGCCGACATCCACCTTCCCCCGCGTTTCGGAAATGCGGACCTCCAGGTCCACCAACACTTCGGCCACGAGCGCGGACAGGTCCACCGGGGCGGCGGGTTCCCGGTTCGTGCTGATGCGCGAGTAGGCGAGCAGCCCGTCGATCAGGCCTTTCATCCGCAGGGCGGCGTTCTGCATCCGTTCGGAATACTCCATTTCATGGGGGGAGATTTTTCCCGCCAGCGACGCCTGCAGCCGCTCGTTGAAAAAAAAGATTTTGCGGAGCGGTTCCTTCAGGTCGTGGGACGCGATCCGGGTGAAATCCTCGAGCTCCTGATTCCTGATTTCCAGGTTCCCGGCGAGCTCCAGGAGCGATTGCTCCGCCGCGTTTCGCATCATGATGAGCCGGTTGATATAGAAGGTTTTGGAGAGCTCCCGCGTCAGCGGCGCGTAAAGGGGGGGCAGCCGCTCGATTTTCTCGTAGTAGGGGCTGCCCATCAGGCCGCCGCTGCGGGCGGTGTAAAAGGAGCTTTCCCTCTCGATCTTGCCGAAGATCACGAACCCCAGGCTGTTTTCACCGTAGGTGACGGGCAGCACGAAGCGGACCCGGCTGGAGAACGCGGAGGTCGAATCGGGGAAGAGACGGTCCGGCCGGAAATAGACGTCGTCCCGGAGCGGTTCCGCCGTTCCGGCGTGGATGAACGCGACGACCCTCGCCTCACCGTTGTGATCGCCGCTCCCGAGCGGCCCGGCGACGGGGAATTCCACGAACAGGAAGTCCCGGATGTTGAACACCGGGAACGACCGGTAGATCTCCTCCCGGAGGCCGGTCGACTCGACGGTGCCGAAGAGATCCTGGCTCACCTGCGACACCTGGTCCAGCTGTTTCCAGTTGAGGATCAGGTTCTGAAAGTTCTGAATCGTCTGCACGTCGCTTATGGAAACCCGCACCTTGTGAAATATCGCCTCCAGCCGCTCCATGTCGGAGCGGGTTTTGCAGATGGGTGAAAAAAACCGCCGGACGTGGGAAAAAATGTCGTGGCACGTCTCGACCTTCATCCTGTGCGTCAGAAAATTCCAGACGACCTTCTGGACGGCGGTGAACAGGTTCGCGTCCTCCGCCCGCTCCGTCAAGAGCTTGAAGATGGAATCCAGGCACGCTTCACAGCCCGAATTGCGGACGTCGAATCCCAAGGGAGCCACGAGTTCCTTGATGTCCCGGATGAAGTCGTCCTTGTGCGCTGCGTAATAGGCGGCCGGCGTTTGAGTGCTCGCGTCGCGGCAGGCGAGGAGCCCGTCGTCCGCCGTTCGCATGAGACAGCCGCAGGATTGCCGGAAGACGGGCACGCTCGGAATGTAGTGGACGGCGGGCGGCATGCCCGCGCGCAGTTCCTCGAGAACGGCGAACGCCTTGGCGGCGATCACGGCGTACGGCTGACGCACCGACGTGAGGCTCGGGATGACGCACGACGCTTCGACGGTGTCGTCGTAGCCGGCCAGTGCGACGTCGTCGGGTATGGCGAAGCCGCGTTTCTCCAGCTCGATCTTCGCGCCCAGCGCCACCAGGTCGTTGCAGGCGACGAGGGCGTCGAAGCGCACCCGGCGTTCGTCGAGCAGCGTGCGCACGGCTTCTATTCCGTTCGCCGTATCGAAGCCGCCGGTAACGACGAGGTCCGGATCGAAGGGCATCCCCGCGGCCTCAAGCTCCTCCCGGTAGGCCGCGAACCGTTCCTCCGCCCACGCGTTGCCCTCCTTGCCCGCGGCGAACGCGATTCGCCCGAACCCGTGATCGGTGATGAAATGCCGGATGACCCCGCCCATGCCGATGCGGTTGTCCGTCTGGACGTGCGAATAACCCTCCGGCGCGTTGCCGATGAACACCGTCGGAATGCCTTTGAAGCGCGCCAGGGCCCGTCCCGCCTCCTCCGCCGTGAGGTAGTTCGTCACCGCGCTGCACACGATGAGGCCGTCGAATGAATCCTTGGTGATCCGCTCGTAGACGACGTTGTTGGCGGCGACGAAAGGATTGAATCGATCCTTATAAAACGGTCCGCCCAGGAAAATGTAGAGCTCGGTAACGTCGTCGGGCAGGGCGGCAATTGCCCCCTCGACGACTTCCTGCTGGTAGGTGGCGATATAGAGATAATCGAGAAGTATCGCGATTCGCTTCATGTCACTCCCAGACTCGTGTCAGGCTCCCGGACGCGGGCGGTCAACCTTTTCAATCGAACGGCGGCGGCCAGAGGCGGGCATTCCCAATCCAATGATAAAGTGAGGGTCCCCCGAAATCAAATGAATCTTCTCACCGAACCGGGCGGTATCGCCACCACGACGCCGAGGAGAAACGCGGAGGCGAGGTATTCGAAGAGCATGCGCAATACTTTTCCGGCGTTACCGGCTCACCCTCGCATTGCCCTCCCAGACGGACCAGACTTCCCGCTCGTCCGCCGGTTGCGCGTAATCCGTGAGGAACGTCGTCGCCAGCGCGCCGCACGCCCAGCCGAACCGGATCCACTTCTCGGGCTCCCAGCCCCGCAGCGCTCCGTAAAGCAGGCCGCCGACGAACGCGTCGCCCCCGCCGATGCGGTCCAACACGCCGATTTCGCGGGGCTCGACCACGTACCATTCCCCGCCGGCGAGCATGATCGCCCCCCACAGGTGCCGGTTGACGGAGACGACTTCCCGCAGGGTGGTGGCGAAGACGGAGGTTTTCGGACAAGCCTTGACGACGCGGCCCATCATCTCCTTGAATCCGCCGATCTTCCCGGCCAGATCCCGGCCGCCGGCCTCTGGTCCTTCGATGCCGAGGCACAGCTGGAAGTCCTCCTCATTGCCCACCAGGACGTCCGCCAGGCCGGCGATCTCGGAGAAGATCGCCCCGAGCTCGGACTCGCGCCCCTTCCAGAACGAGGCGCGGTAATTCAGGTCGAAGGAAATCCGCGTCCCGTTTTTTTTGGCGACGCGCGCGATTTCGAGGCAGAACCGGCCCGTCTCCGGGGAGAGGGCGGCGATGAGCCCGGACAGGTGGACCAGCCGCACTCCCTCCCGGACGAAAATCCGCTCGAGGTCGAAGTCCTTGGCGTCGAGCGTCCGGCCGACCTCGCCCGCCCGGTCGTTGTACACGCGCGGCCCGCGCGTGCCGTAGCCTGAGTCGGCGATGTTGAACTGGTGACGGAATCCCCAGGGCCCGCCCTGCGGCACCTCCCCGCCCTCGACGCTCATGCGCCGGCCCGCCAGGTTGTCCCTGATGAGACGGGCGATGGGGCTGCCCTGGACGAAGGTCGTGAGCACCTTGACGGGCAGGCCGAGGAAGGACGATATGCTGGCCACGTTCGTTTCGGCGCTCGTCACCGTGAGCCGAAACCCGTCGCTCGAGTGCACCGGCTGGCCGTCGGCCGGGGTGAGCCTCACTCCCATGCTCGTCGGGACGAGCAGGGCCCAGGAAAAATCGTTCCTCAGTTCGAGATTCATACCGGCTTCCTCTCTTTCGCCTCCGCATCCGCCATGAAGGATTTTTCGAGTGTATACGCGAAAGGAGAAAAAGTGCAATAAGAAAAAAACCGCCGGATTCGGACGGGTCGGATTTTCACCTGCCCGTAAGGCGCTCAGGGCCCGGGGCCCAATGAGGCCCGTACGAAATCATCGATCCGAACCCAACGGGCGAAGGCGCGGCGCACCTCTTCGGGCGTGAGGGTGAGATAGACGCGTGAGGCGCGCACCGGTTCGTCCAGGGGCAACCCCACGCGTTCCCGACCCAACAGTCCCCCGCCGATGGAACGGACGCTCGCCTCGGCCAGCGAGGCCTCCCTCACCAGGAGGGCGCGCGCCAGATCGAGTTCCCCGCGGCCGACGGGCGTCGTCCGCATCAGCGCCAGGTCGCGACGGACAACCGCCGCCGCCCGGTCGGCATTGGCGGGATCGCAGCCGAATGAAACGGAATAAAACGAGCGCGACCGTCCGATATCGAGCGTCGACGCGACGGAGTAGACCAACCCCGTCGTTTCCCGAAGGTCGCGATAAAGCCGGGAAGCGTAAAAGCCGCCGCCGAGAATCTTGTTCGCCAGGTTCAGCGCGTACCGGTCGGGGCTCGCGAGCGTCAACCCGAGGGTCTCGATCTGCGTGACGCTCTCCTGAATCCGGCTCGGGTCGGAGACGTGGACCGTCGCGGCCGCGTTCGCGGGAACGGGCGGCAGGATCACGTCCGGCTTGGGCCCGGCGGCCTGCCACGCGGAGAAGGCGTCCTCCACTTTCCGTTTCACGTCCGCCGGATCCACCTTCCCGACGACGACCATCACCGTCATGTCGGGCCGCATCACGCGGCCGTAATACTCCCGCACGTCCCGAAGCGTGAGTGCCTTTATTGAGGAAGGAAGCTCTTGCCGCAGCGAAGGATCGCCCGGCGGCAGGAGTGCCGAGCGCGCCGCCCGGTCCAGTCGATACCGCGGCGTCTTCAGCCGGCCGGTCAGGTACGCCGCCGTCCGTCGCTGCAGCGTGAGAAACGCTTCATTCGGAAAAGCGGGATGGAGGAGATTATCGGCCAGCAACCGCAGACCCCGGCCGAAGCCGGCGCCGGGGACCCGGAGGGAAAACTCGGTCCCCGCCGATTCCTCGGCCGCGATGTCGTCCAGGGCCTTCTGAAAATTCGACCGGTCGAGCGAGGCGGTGCCGTAATCGAACAAGCCGTTCATGATCGATTCCACGCCCTCCCGGCCGGGCGGCTCCTGGAGCGACGCGTTGGTCTTCACGCTGCCGAACAGGCTCACCGTGTCGCTGACCGATTCGGGCTGCACGATGAGGGTCATCCCATTGGAGAGGGTGAAGATCCGCGGGTCGAGGTTGAAAGCCGGAACGGAAAGACGCCCCAGCTCCCCGGCCGCCCACTCCGGCAGCCGGACCGGTCCGGCCGGTGTCGACACGGGGGACTCCGCCCCCCCGAATCCCCGGTCCGCCTTCCGCGCGCCCGACGGGCGGGGGACGAGCACGGCGGTGACGCAGTGATTGAAATCGAGGCTCGTGCGGGCCAGCCGGTCCACGTCGGCCTTCGTGACCTTCGCGACCGACGAGGCCAGGTCGGCGGGGGAGGAAACGGCGTCAACGGCGACGGCCTCCGACCAGAGCATGGCCAGGCCGAAGATCGAATTCTTCGCGAACTCCGTATCGGCCAGGATCCGGCGCTTGGCGGCCGCGACGAGGTCGCCGGGCACGCCCGTCTCCTTCACCTGCCGGAGCACGCCCCTGAGGCTTTCGGTGAGCTTCGCCGGGTCGGTGCCGGCCGGGAAGGTCGCGGCGGCGTAGCCGAGGCTGGCGTGCGGCAAATCGTCCAGGGAAAAATCGGCCTCCAGCGCCGCTCCGCCGGTCACCAGCCGGTCGAGCGGGCCGCGCCGGCTGGAGAGGACGTCGGCGAGGATCCGGGCGGCGGCGAAATCCGGATCGCGGGCGCCCGGCAGCCGAAATGCGATCACGACGGACCCGACGGGGCGGTCGGTGTCCATGGTGAAGGACCGCGGCGCCACCGGCGCGAAGCTCAGGACCGGCCGCGGGGGGAGCGTTTTCGACGGAATGTCTCCGAACAGCCGGCGGACGAGCGCGAGCGTGGCGCGGGGATCGACATTGCCCGCCACGACCAGCACGGCATTGTTCGGCGCGTACCACTCGTCATAGAAGCGTTTGAGCATGGCGCCGGTCGTTTTCCGGAACGATTCCCGCGTGCCCAGCGCGTCGTGGGCGTAGACGGTTCCGTGGAAGACATCGGCCAACAACCTGGAGTACATGACGTACTCCTGGTTCGACAAATCCCGCGCCACCTCCTGGTCGATCGCCCCCCGCTCCGCCTTCCAGAGCGCCTCGCTGTCGAGCACCCCGCGCATGCGGATCGACTCCAGGCGCAGGGCGACCTCGACGTCCGCCGAGGGGACGGTGAAGTAATACTGCGTGACCGACTGACGGGTCTCCGCGTCGAAGCGGCCGCCCAGCGCCGAGATGATCGCGGCGAGCTGGTCGGCCGACAGGGCCGGGCTCCCCCGGAACATCATGTGCTCCTGGGCGTGCGCCATGCCGGGAAACCCGGCGGGCGCCTCGTTCGAGCCGACCAGGTAATTGACGATCGTCGTGGCGACCGGCGCCAAGCGGTTCGGGACGATCACCACCCGCAGGCCGTTGGAGAGCGTCTCCGTCAATGCGGCGCCCGGCGGCGGGGCGACGTTGGGCCCGGACTGCGGGGCGGCGCAGGATGCGATCGCGAGTGCGGTGAAAAAACCAAAGAAGCAATGAAGCCGATGTCCGACGTTTTTCATAATTCGCTCATCCTTTTTTTCAATCGACGTACTGATAAATTACTCACAACACGCCGGAAGAAAAAGAATATCCGCGAGGAAGTTTTATTCGCTTTTCAGACCGTGAAGGGGTGAAATGCGCACCGTCGGTCAGGCGCGATCATCTCCGCCGCTCAGGGCGGCGAGCACCTCGCCGTCGGTCGTATCGTGCCGCTCGCGGTCCGCGCGGGCCACGGCGCTGAAGTCGGACGGCACCTCGAGGGCGATGAAGCGGCTCACCGGCGGTTCCAGGAAACACCGGCCGGCCCCGCCACCGGTACCGGCGTGACGATTTTCACCGGGAAACACTTTCGAATGAGTTGTTTTTCTCTGCAATAAGCATCATTTTCCACTTTCTTCCCTTCGTGTTCTTCGTTTCCTTCGTGCTCTTCGTGTCCGCTTCGTAACACTCGTTTCCGCATCCTCGTCAGGCATTCCTTACAACTAAATTGACTATCACTAGGTATCCACCACCACCGTGGCCGAATACCCTTCGGCGGTCTTCCCGAGCCTGAATTGATGCATCGTCACGGCCTTGACGTCGGTCCCCAGCTCGTGCCGCGAGCGGTCAACGGTCTCCCCGGCCAGGCTCGCGGACAGCCGGAAACCTCCGTCGATATCCTCAATTGAAAGACCCTCGACTGTCAGGAAAAGCCCCTCGGCATCCTTGTAAAAAAGGGCCTCGCTCAAAAAGGCGATGAGGAGCAGATCGAGGGACCCGTTCTCCAACGCAACGGTTTTCGTCGTCCGTTTTTCCAGCGATCCCGCGTTCACGACCATGAGGTCGAGCAGGGCGCGCCAGGCGGAGGAGAAGAGCTCCTCCCGGGTCCGGCCCGCCGCCTCGAAGGCGACATCGGCCCGGGTGAGGTCGTCGCGGAAGACGTACGGCATCCGGCTACCCCTTGATGTTGCCGATGGGCACGAGCCTGGCGACGCGCCGGCTCAAACCGGCCGCGTCCGCCGCGCGGACCACCTCGTCTATGTTCTTATAGGCCGCCCCCGCCTCCTCGGCCAACCCGGAGTACGAGGCGCAGCGTATGACGATGCCCCTCTCCCGCATCCGGCGCGCCAGGTCGCGGCCGTTGAATTTTTTCTTCGCCTGGTTCCGGCCCATCACCCTCCCCGACCCGTGTGCGGTGGTGAAGAACGTCGCCGCCCCGCCGGGTGAGCCCGCCAGCAGGTACGAGCCGGTTTCCATGCTGCCCCCGATGATCACCGGCTGGCCGGTCTCCCGGTAATCGGCCGGCAGGTCGGGCATGCCCGGCGCGAAGGCGCGCGTCGCCCCCTTGCGGTGCACGAGAAGCCGGCGCTCTTCCCCGCCGACGAGATGCGTCTCCAGCTTGGCGGTGTTGTGGGTCACGTCGTAGATCTGCTCGAGGCCCAGCTCGTCTTCGGTCTTCCCGAACACGTCGCAGAACACCTCCCGCACGCCGTGGATGATGAGCTGCCGGTTGACGAAGGCCATGTTCACCGCGCACTGCATGGCGGAGAAGTAGGCCCGCCCCTCCTCGGAGGCGAAGGGGGCGCAGGCGAGCTGCCGGTCGTTGACCCGGATGCCGTATTTCCCCCCCATCACCCCCAGGAATTTCATGAGATAATCCTGCGCCACCTGGTGGCCGAATCCCCGGCTGCCGCAGTGGACCATGACCACCACCTGGTTCGGCCGGTCGAGGCCGAAGGCCCGCGCCAGGCCGCCGTCGTGGACGTTTTCCGGCCTCACCACCTGCACCTCGAGGTAGTGGTTGCCCGAGCCCAGGCTGCCCGCCTGCTTGTAGCCCCGCTCGACCGCCCGCTCGCTCACCGCGCCCGCGTCCGCGCCGCTCATCCGTCCGCCCTCCTCGGTCCGCTCCAGGTCGCGGCTCGTCGCGTAGCCCTTCTTCAGGCACCAGGCCATGCCCTCCTCGAGGAGCTCGCGGAACTCGTCCCTGGTCACGCTCACCAGCCCGCCGCCGCCCACGCCGGTGGGAATGCGCCGGAACAGGCCGTCGACGAGCTCCTCGAGTCGCGGGCGGACTTCTTCCTCCGTAAGCGAGGTCCGGATCAGCCGCATGCCGCAATTGATGTCGAAACCGATGCCGCCCGGGGAGATGATCCCGGTTTCCGGATCGAAGGCGGCCGCCCCGCCGATGGGAAAACCATAGCCCGAATGGCCGTCGGGCAGGCAAAAGGCGTAATTGACGATCCCCGGCAGGCAGGCGACATTGGTGATCTGCGTAAAAACGGCTCCCTCCATGTCGCGCAGGAGCTTTTCCGACGCGTAGATCCGCGCCGGCACCCTCATCCCGTATTTCCGGTTGAGGGGAATTTCCCAGAGGGAGTCGTTGATTTTTTTCAATGCTTCCATTTCACGCGCCTCATTGAAAGACTACAATCTCCGCAGCAATGAAAATATCATGTTTCGTGTATCAATTTAAAAATAATGAAGATCGCTTTTGGAAAGCAATGGGTTCTTCCGTTCGATTTTCCGCCCGGCCGGAGGATGAAACCGGCCGATCGTTCGACCGGAATGTATTCGCCATATTCGATTGGTTTTCGAGTGTGCGTAAAGAGCGATGAAACCCGCGTGTCAACCTTTGAGCCAGGCGTTCCAGCGGTCCTCGGCCGGACCGGCCGTGGCGCGGTTCTTGTCGCGCACCACGGGCATCCGCAAGAGCAGCGGGTGCTCCAGGAGGGCCTCGACCGCGTCGAACTCCAGGTAGGCGAGGCCCAGTCGGGCGAATTCGGCGCCCTCGCGGTCGAGGAGGGTCTCGAGCGGCACCGAGCGCGCCACCGACTCGAGCTCGCCCCGGCTCATCGCCTTGACCGAGAGGTCGATGAACTGGAACGGGACCCGCCGCTCCTTGAAGAAACGGATCGCCTTTCGGGTGTCATTGCTTTTCCGCGTGCCGAAAATCTGGATCATGAGACCGAGGATAACCCATGCCGGCTGACGGACGCAAGGCGGAACGCATGGGATGAATGCCGCCGAGCGAATCATCCCCGGGTGGGCGGCGTCGTTTTTTCATACTCAATCGTGAGCTTCGTGTCCTCCTCTTGGGCAGACGAAACGGTGCATCGTAATTCTGAATTCATGTGCTTTGAAGAAGTGCCGACCGATGCCCGACGGGCCTTGACGCGCCGGTCGTTCCATAGTTTGCTTGAAAACGAAAGGAGCCGCCCATGAATGCGCCCGTCCGGTTTCTGATCGTCCTCCCGCTGGACCTGGCGATCGAATGCGGGGCGCTCATCGCCTGCAAATATCTCCTTTTCAGGAAGAGCTTCCGGACGGCGAGCGCCCTTTCCCTGCTCCCGGCCGGGATCGTCGCCACCGCGCTCACCCTGCCGTACGTCTGGTTCGTCATCCCGTTTTTCATCCGCGGCCGGATCCCGTACCTTTTGTTTTCCGAAACCTTCGCCGTGATCGTCGAGGGGTTTCTCTATTGGTTTATTCTGAAGGTGAAACTGCGGATGGGACTGCTCGTTTCTCTCATCGCCAACGCCGCCTCGTTCATCGCGCTGTATTTCCTCGATTTCCTGCTCCTGGCCTGAGCCTGCCCGACAGAAGCGCGAGCCCGCCGGCCAGCAGGAGGGCGGTGACGGCCACGGCGGCAAGCGTGAAAAGCGGATGATAAAAATCGTATCGCAGCGGAGAATAATCGACAAAACCGCCGGCGAACAGCATGAGACAGTTGAGCCCGAAGGCGAGTCCCGGCGTCCGGGGCATGATCCCGGCCGCGGCGGTGAGGGTGACGGGCATGGCCGCCTGGAAGAGGAGCACCCCGGCCGCGCCGACCCAGACGACGCCGCCCGTGAACGCGAGGAGCGGCGCGGACGCGGCCACGGCCCCCGCGGTGACCTTGAGCCAACCCCAGCGGTCGGCGGCGAGCCCGCCGAGCATCTTGCCCGCGGCCGCGGCGAGCGAGACGAGAACGAGTGTTAAGATACCCTTGGGCAGGGTGAAGCCGGACGTGACGCCGACGAAGCCCCGCGCGAAAATCAGGACGAGGAACACCCCCAGCGCCAAGGCCGGCAGGCGCGCGCTTATTTTCAGTTTCTCCCGCTCCGAATAGGTCGGGGGGGCTTTTACGAGCCAGAGCGCGATCCCGGCGGCCAGGAGAAGCGCGGCGAAGGGTATGATCGGAAAAATGCCGCTCTTGCCCAGGAAGGTGCCCGCGCCGAGACCGAGCGCGCCGGGCCCGACGAAGATCCCCGGCCCGCTCGCCCGTCCCGGGGTGAAGAAGAAGGCGATGACGCCCGCCCCGACGTGGAAAAACGCGTTGCCGAGCGCGGCCAGGGCGATCGCGATCCAGGGCAGGCTTCCGAAAAAGAAAAACGAGGCGAGCACGAGGCCGATGCCGACCGTGAAAACGATCTTCGGTTTTTTGACGAGATCGGTGATAAGGCCGATGACCGGCTGGGTCGCGAAGGCGAGCGCGTTGTAGAGGATGATCGCGTCCCGCGCGGCGAGCGGCGGGAAGGCGTTGAGCGTGAGCGCGGCGAAGAGGAGCGTCACGGTGGCCGCGTCCACGAGCGCGTGCACGGCCCCGTAGACGAAGGGTTTATATCCGAGCCGCGGCGAAGCAACCCCGTTTTCCACCCGCGCCGTCCGCAGCCGGCTCAATGGAATCAGTCGGTCTCCGGAGCTCACCGGTACTTTCCGTAACAACTGTCCGTCAAATCAATCCGCGAAAGATCGACGAGAATCGGCTCGCCGTTCGAATAAAAGGTGATTTCGGCGATCGGCGTGTCGTCCCAATCGGTCCCCCGGGTCACGCCGGTAATGCGGAACGAGGCGGAGGTGAAGGTGACGGGACCATTCCCCAACCCGGCAAGCGGCACGTCCTGAGCGGTCATCGTGTCCGTGAAGGAGGCCGCCGCCGAACGTCCGTCCAGTCGGACCTCGAGCGATTTGACCCGGTTGTTTTTTTTGAAATACCGCGCGTCGTACCAGCCGGGAATGACGGAAATCCGGTCCACGGTGACGGGAGCGGTGAAGGTGACGGTAACGGTCTCGCCGAATCCCGAGCCGGAGGCGCCTTCCGACCAGCCCGTCGCCGGCACGCCGTCGAAGGCCCGGGCGGGGTGATACCGGTCGGGGAACTCACGGTCCTTGAGATAATCGCCGGCGCTCACCGTGGCCGCCGTGGCCAGGCGCGAATAGCGCCGGGGCGAGGGACGGTCGATGTAGGTCTTGACGACGACCCGGCCGTCGGTGTAGCGGAGGGTCTTTTTCGCCGGCTGCAGGAATACGCTGTCATTGCAGAGCGCCGTGATCGCGTAGACGATTTCTTCCCGGTAGGGCGGCGGCGGCTCCTCGAAGGTGCCCGACTGCATCGGTTGGGCGATCCGGGCGGGGACGATCCGGTTCGTTTTCACCAGTTGTGAAAAATCGATCGCGTCCAGGCCGAGCGACGCGACCGTCGCGCGCTTGACGGCGATCACGGCCACCGTGTTGGAGGAACTGTACTTATCGATCGGCTCACCCGCCTTGATCTCATAGACATTGAAGGACTTGAAGCCTTTGAGGCGCGGTCCGGTGACATAGGCAAGCACCATGTAGTCCGGGAACGCCTCCGGGTTGGAAAGCGTCACCACCCGTTCGAGGGGCGTCATGTCGTTTCGCGGCGCGTCGGCGGAGACCCCGCTCGCGCAGAAAACGGACAGAACGAGGACGATGGCCGTTTTTTTCATTTCGTTCCCCCTTGGCGGATGCGCCGGCTCCCGGCGGGCGGTGTTCCGCCAGTGGAAGTATAGTACAGGGGATGCATCGATTCAACCTTTGAGGATTTCGGGAAACGCGGTTGGTTTTCCAGCCCCGATACCTCGTACCGTTTCGCTGGAGTGACGCTTAATACCGGAAACGTGGTTTTTTTTCTTCTCTCAACGCATAATGTAAAAATCATCAATATTTTTTTCGGTGAACGCGTTCGTTTTTTCTATCAACCCTTCAAGATAGTATTTATCATTGGCGCTTATCCGGTAATACCTGTCGCTGTATTCTTCCAGCATTTTATCGACCTCGGTCTTGTCCCCTGCGGCCGCGGCTTCGGGACCATTCACTGCGATATATCGGTTATGGGTTTCTTCCAATATTCCCGCCCTGTCATTCATGTTCATGCTTTTCAATGCCCGTATCGTGTCCCGTATCACATAGTCGGCGTCCCCCGCGCTCTGTGTCCTGGAGGCGATATCCTTGAAAAACAATGCGAAGCCGCCCCGTTGCATTTCAGCGTCGAAATAACAGGCCAAATAGAACATGTCTTCCTGCGGGGTACGATCGTTCGCGTTCTTTTTATTGAAGACATAGTCTTCCATTTCCTTCAGCCATTTGAATTCAACGACTTTCTTTTCTTTCAAATCTTTCGCGTAATAGAATTTGGTACAACCTATCGATATCAATACCGTCGCCAGGACCAAAAAAAACAAAACCCGCTTCATGCCTACGCCCTTCACGCCCCTGCGCCGCGGGGAAATCCCGAACACGCATGGTTTCAAAGAATGTCACTTCCGGGCGCTTATCTTTTCCGCCCGGTGTCCCAAAAAACAGCCGCCCGGTTTCGCTGCCGGGCGGCTTTCCCTACGACAATAATGCCCCTACCCAGGGCATCTGTCAATTACAATCATGGCACGTTTCCGAAATCGATATAGCCATTACAATACAGCATCTCCGACTTCACACCGCCGCAGGCGCTGGTGTTCGAATTCCAGGAACCCGTATTGGTTGCCTGGTCTTCAGCCTGGCGGGTGGTTCCGTTCACCCGGATGTAATCGCACTGCACGTCCAGACCCGAGGCGTCGTTCGTAAAGTTGAACGTGATGTTCCCCGTGGCGCTGGTCGTGAAAGTGTAATCGGCCATGGAAGTGGAGAGCGTCCAGGTGCCGACGGTGGTCGAGCCGACCTTCAGGTTGACGGACTCGGAGCCCGCCGTGCCTTTGGCCCGCACGATGATGGTATTGCCGCCGCCGCCGGACGAGCTGCTCGACGAACTACTCGATGAGCTGCTCGAGGAGCTTGAGGACGAGCTGCCGCCGGACATGGTGCCGAAATCGATATACCCATTGCAGTGCATCATTTCACTATAAGAACCGCCGCAGCCGCTGTTCTGGTAGACGGCCGTGTTGGTGGCCTGATCCTCCGCCTGGCGGGTGCTTCC
>CAZKOS010000061.1:0-1918 GCA_964554445.1 uncultured Spirochaetaceae bacterium
TCGCGGCCGCCGCCGACCGCGGCGCGGACCAGGTCCCGGCCGACGAGCACGGCGTCGGCGCCCAGGGCGAGCATCTTGAGGACGTCGTAGCCGGTGCGCACCCCGCCGTCGGCGACGACCATGGCGCGGCCCTTGACCGCGGCCGCGACGGCGGGCAGAACCTGGGCGGTGCCGGGCGTGTGGTCGAGCACACGGCCCCCGTGGTTGGAGACGACGATCGCCCCGGCCCCGGCCTCGAGCGCCGCCTCCGCGTCTTCCACGCCCATCACGCCCTTGACGACGAAGGGGAGCGCGGTGCCGGAGATGAGCTCGGCCAGGTCGGCGGCGGTTTTCCTGAAGACCGGCATCCGGTGGGCGTTCATGGCGTACGAGCCGTAGCCGTCCACGTCCACGCCGACCGCCGCCGCGCCCGCCTCTTCGGCCCCGGCGATGAGAGCCTTGAGCGCGTCCTGGGAGCGCGGCTTGAAAATGGGCACGCCCCGGCCTCCCGCCTCGGCGATCGCCTCCACGCCCCATGGGTGCTCGGGGGTGTAATTGAAGGAGTCGCCGCGGAAGCCGAGGCTGCCCGCGTCCTTGCATCCGGAAACGACGGCCCGGCAGAAATCGAGCTCGCTCATCACCGCCTCGCCGCCGAAGCTGTTGACCCCGGCCACGCTCGCGCCCATCACCGGCATGGCGAGCTTGACGCCGAAAAAATCAAAGGAGAGATCGGGAGTGAAATCGGGACCGATGAGCCGCGGCGCCAGCTTCACCGCCTCCAGGGCGCGCACGTTCGCGGCGAAGGAGGCGCCGCTCCCGGCGCCGCCCATGCCGATGGGCGACCCGTACGAGTGCCCCTCGCAGACGCGCGTGTCAGTCCCGTCGCAGATGCGGTAGACCGCGCAGATCCCCTTGAGCTTCGTGCGCGCATTGTCCCGCGCGCCTTCGACCGTGATGTTTTCCTCCGCCATAACCGCTCCTTCTATTGTATCCTACACTATTTGTCGCGGGGCCGCACTCCCGTGTGGTTTTCTTCCGGGGAATTTATAAGGAAACCAGGAAAAGCGGGAAGCCAGGAAAGGGATAAAAGCAAAGGAAGAGAGAGGATGAATACATGTATGACGCGAATGAAAGATAAGAGCGCACAATTCATTCGATTTATATTTCTTTTTCAATTTCCCCTTTTCCTCTCTTTATCCTGGTTTCCTGTCCTTCCTGGCTTCCTGTTAAATTCCCCCGGGGAGGAGGGTACGCGTAGATCCAGTCTTCATGACGCATCCTGGCCGCGTACGGCGCGAAGGCTTCCCGGTCGATGAGCTCCTCCATGGACACGGGGCGGTAGGCGACGCCCATGCGGGCGGCTTGTTTCACGAGCTCCGCCTTGAGCCCGGCCACCGTGACGCCCGAGGCGAGCTCGGCCAGGTTGGCCACGGGCGAGGGGCGGGAGGCGACGGCGCGCCTGCCGTCGCCCGGGGAGACGCCGATGAGAAAGCGCTGGAGGTCGGCCAGGTTGCTCGCGACGAGGAGGGTGCCGTGGTGGAGGGCGCCCGCGCGGCGGTAGGCGAAGGCGTTGCCGGAAACCTTGGCGCCGCGGCAAAGGATGTCGCGGCCTCCCGAAACCTCGGCCGCGAGGTTCCAGGCGACCAGCGCTCTCAGCACGACGTCGAAGACGGCCGACCGGTCGAGCGAGTCTTTCGGGGCGATGAACGAGTAGTTGAGGTTGCCGCCGTCCTGGTACACCGCGCCGCCGCCGGAGATCCGCCGCCCCAGCTGGACGCCGCTGCGCGCAAGGAGCGCGGGGTCGGTCTCCCGGTACGGGTCCTGGAACCGGCCGACGACGACCGCCCGCGCCGACTGCCAGAGGAAGAGGATCCTGGTCCGGGCGCAGAGCCGCTCGACGGCGTACTCCTCGAACGCCAGGTTCAGGTGGAGGTCGGTC
>CAZKOS010000061.1:2018-7010 GCA_964554445.1 uncultured Spirochaetaceae bacterium
ACTCGTTACAATTGTAATTTCCCGCTCATTCCCGGCAATTGACCGGGTTCGCCTTTTGTAAGACTCTGATCCGCTTTTCGTTTGTCACGCCTTTTGACGCTCGTCTATATTCGAAGCTGGTGGAGGAGGCCGACATGAAGGGAACGATGGCGGAGAAGCTCCTGCGAGATCATCTCGTGGAGGGCAAACTCGAAGCGGGCGGCGAAATCGGAATCAGGATCGACCAGACTCTGACGCAGGACGCGACCGGCACCATGGTATACCTCGAGTTCGAGACCATGGGCCTCAAGCGCGTCAAAAACGAGCTGGCCGTCAGCTACATCGATCACAATGTCATCCAGACCGATTTTCGCAATGCCGACGACCATCGCTTCCTCCAGTCGGCCGCCGCCCGCTACGGCGTCATCCTCTCGCCGCCGGGCAACGGCGTCTCCCACCACATCCACCGGCAGCGCTTCGGGAAGCCGGGCAAGACCCTCCTCGGCTCGGACTCGCACACCACCACCGGCGGCTGCCTCGGCATGCTCGCCATGGGGGCGGGCGGGATCAGCGTGGCCCTGGCGATGGCCGGGGTCCCGTACTACATCACCGTGCCGGAGGTGTGGGAGATCCGGGTGGAGGGGAAGTTCCAACCCTTCGTCTCCGGCAAGGACCTCATCCTGACCCTTCTGCGCGACCACTCCTGCAAGGCCGGCATCGGCAAGATCATGGAGTTTACGGGTCCGGGGCTCGCGAACATGGACATGGCCGCCCGGGCCACGGTGGCCAACATGTCGGTGGACATGGGATTCACGGCCTGTATTTTCCCGGTGGACGGGGTGACGAAGGAATTTTTCCGGATGCACGACCGGCCGGACGATTACCGGCCGTTCGCTCCCGCACCGGACGCCCGCTATGCGAAAACGACGCGGATGAGGCTGGACGACGTCGAGCCGATGGTGGCCTGCCCGAGCAACCCGGACAACGTGAAGTCCGCCGCGAGCCTGGGAGACGTGAAGGTCAACCAGGTGATCATCGGCAGCTCGTGCAACGGCGACTACCGCGATTTCATGATCGCGTCGCTCATGGTGAAGGGCCGGGTCCGCCACCCGGACGTCAGCTTCGAGATCAACACCGGCAGCCGCCAGACCCTGGTGAACGTGCTGGAAGCGGGCGGGATCGCCTCCTTCATCGACGCCGGGGCGCGCGTGCACGAGCCGGGCTGCCTCGGCTGTATCGGCATGGGCCAGGCGCCGGCCACGGGCACCAATTCGCTGCGCACCTTCCCCCGCAACTTCAAGGGCCGCAGCGGCACCCTGGACGACGCCGTCTATCTCTGCTCGCCGGAGACCGCCGCCGCCTCCGCCCTGACCGGGCATATCACCGATCCGCGGACCATGCAGGACTGTCCCACGGTACCGTATCCCTCGCGTTATTCCTGGAATCCGCAATGGTTCGTCATGCCCGGTCCGGACGGAACGGCGGTCGGGCTCGTCAAGGGCCCGAACATCAAACCCTTCCCCCGCTTTGCCGCCCTGGACGACGCGCTTGAGGGGGAGGTGCTGCTCAAGGCGGGCGACAACGTCAGCACCGACCTCATCATGCCCGCCGGCAACCAGGTGCTTCCCCTGCGCTCGAACATTCCCGAGATCAGCCGCTACGTGTTCTACGTGCTCGACTCGGGTTTCGCCGAGCGGGCCGGGGCGAAGGGCGGCGGCTTCGTGGTGGGCGGAGAGAACTACGGGCAGGGCTCCTCGCGCGAGCACGCGGCCCTGGCGCCGCGCTACCTGGGCGTGCGGGCCAAGCTCGCCAAGAGCTTCGCGCGCATTCACAAGGAGAACCTGATCGACTTCGGCATCCTGCCGCTCACCTTCGCCGAGCCGGCGGATTACGATTCGATCCGGCAGGGCGACCGGATCGTTTTGCGCGGCCTGCACCGCGCCCTGGCGGAGGGAGCCCCCGGCCCGCGGCGCGTCGAGGCGCTCGTCAACGACCGCCCGGTGAGCACGGTCCTGGACGTGTCTCCCCGGCATTTGAAGATCCTGCTGGCCGGCGGCGTGCTGAATCTCGCGCGGGAATAACAAAGGAGGAGAGACCACGGATACCCACGGATGGGACGGATGACACGGATAGGAAAAGGAAAAGAGAAGGTGGCAAGGAAAATTAAAAACGATGAAACATTGAGTGGTCCTCGTGAAAAAGTAAACCTGAGCATACACCGCTTTGGTCTTCCTTTCTTCATCCGTGAAATCCGTCTTATCCGTATCATCCGTGGTTCCCTTCCTCGGAAAGCGGATCCGCTAAAGGAGGCCCCATGAGGCACGAATACGACGCGATAATCGTCGGCGCGGGGGGCGCGGGGTTGTACGCCGCGCTGGAGGCCAGCCGGGGCGCGCGCACGGCGGTCGTGTCCAAGCTCCATCCCCTGCGCAGCCACACCGGCGCGGCCCAGGGCGGCATCAGCGCGGCGCTCGGCAACATCGAGGACGACAAGACCGAGTGGCACGCCTTCGACACGGTCAAGGGCGGCGACTACCTCGTCGACCAGCGGGCCGCCCACGTCCTGGCCGAGGAGGCGGTGCGCTCGGTGTACGACCTCGAGCACCGCGGCCTGCCCTTCAGCCGCACCGAATCGGGGCTGATCGACCAGCGCCGCTTCGGCGGGCACACCCGCAACTTCGGCGAGGCGCCGGTGAAGCGGGCCTGCTACGCCGCCGACCGGACCGGGCACATGATCCTGCAGACGCTCTACCAGCAGTGCGTGCGGAACGAGGTGGCCTTCTTCGACGAGTTCGTCGTGCTCGACCTGCTCGTCGAGGGGGGCGTCTGCGCGGGGCTGGTCGCGCTCGAGCTCGCCACGGGCGAGCTCCACACCTTCCGGGCCAAGGCGGTGTTGTTGGCCACCGGCGGCTGCGGGCGGATGTTCAAGACCACCTCGAACGCGCTCGCCAACACGGGCGACGGCCCGGCCCTCATCGTCCGCGCCGGCCTGCCGCTCGAGGACCTCGAGTTCTTCCAGTTCCATCCCACCGGCATCGCGGGCATGGGCATCCTCATCTCCGAGGCGGTGCGGGGCGAGGGCGGGATCCTCAAGAACGGGCGCGGCGAGCGGTTCATGAGCCGCTACGCCCCGGGGCTCCTCGACCTGGCGCCGCGCGATCTCATCAGCAAGGCGATTTTGAACGAAATCAAGGAAGGCAACGGCGTGCGCGGGGACAAAAAGATAGACGATTACGTCCTCCTCGACGCCACCGGATTGGGCCGCGACGTTCTCCAGAAAAAGCTTCCCGACATCTCCGAGTTCAGCCGCACCTACCTCGCGATCGACCCGGCGGAAAAGCCGATGCCGGTCCAGCCCACCGCGCACTACGCCATGGGCGGCATCCCGACCGACGAGCACGGCCGGGTCCTCTCCGGCGCGGACGGGGCGTTCCGGCCGGGCCTGTACGCGGCGGGTGAGTGCGCCTGCGTCTCGGTGCACGGCGCGAACCGGCTGGGCACGAACAGCCTGGTCGACCTCATCGTCTTCGGCAAGCGGGCGGGCCGCGACATCGCCGACTTCTGCCGGCAGGTCGATTTCCCGATCCTCCCCCGCGACGCCGACGCGGCCGCCCGCGCCCGGCTCGAGCGCGTGCGCCCGGCGGCCGGAGGCGGCTCCGGGCCCAAAGCCGTCGAAGTCCGCGATGCGATGCGGACGGCAATGATGGAAAAGGTCGGCGTGATCAGGACCGGAGCGGGGCTCGCCGAGGCGGCGGCCGGGCTCGGCCGGCTGCGGGACGGACTCAAGGCGACACGCGCCTCCGACGGCAACCGGGCCTTCAACTCGGAGGCCGTGGAGATCCTCGAGCTCGAGAACCTGCTCGACGTCGCCTGGCTCACCGCGCACGCCGCCGCCCGCCGCACGGAATCCCGCGGCGGCCACATCCGCGACGATTTCCCCGAGCGCGACGACGCCCGTTGGCTCAAGCACACGTTCGTCTACCTGGCGAAGGACAAGCCGGCCTTCGAGGACAAGGCGGTGGACACGAGCATCTATCCGCCCAAGCCGAGGGTCTACTGACTCCACGTGCCGAAGAGGGAACCACGGATGGGCACGGATAGGACGGATAACACGGATGGGAAAGGGAAACTGAAAAATTGATTCATACAACGGCGGGAAAGATTCATTACTCAACTTTACTTTTCTTCCTTTTTTTCTCCTCTCTCATCCGAGCCATCCGTCTTATCCGTACTATCCGTGGTTCTCTTCCGGGGATTGAAAGCTGAAAGGAGCAAACCCAATGCGCATAGTCTTTTCCATACAACGCTTCAACCCGGAGACGGACAAGGCCCCCCGCTGGCAGGACTTCGAGCTCGATCTCGAGCCGGAGCGGAAGGTGCTCGACGGGCTCATCGCGATCAAGGACACGCTGGACGGGAGTCTGGCTTTCCGGCGGAGCTGCGCCCACGGGGTGTGCGGCTCGGACGCGATGGTCGTCAACGGCGTCGAGCGGCTGGCCTGCAAGACCCTGCTCCGCGACATTCTCGGGGAACGGGAGGCGGAAGCGGGGGAGGGGCCGCCGCGGGTGCGTATTGAGCCGCTCCATTGCCTGCCGGTCGAGCGGGACCTGATGGTGGACCAGCAGGCGTTCTTCGAGCGGTACCGCGGAATGAAGCCGTTCCTCATCAACGAGGAGCCGGCCGGGGAAAAGGAGCGCGTGCAGACGGTCGCGGAGCGCGAGAAATACGCGGACGCGACCAAGTGCATCCTCTGCGCCGCCTGCTACTCGGCCTGCCCGATCGAGCGCGAGAAGAACCCGCAATTCGTCGGCCCGGCCGCGATCGTCAACGCGGCCCGCTTCGTGTTCGACGACCGGGACCGCGGCTTCCAGGACCGACTGCCCGCCCTCGACCGCCCGGACGGCGTTTGGGCCTGCGAAAACAAATTCCGCTGCACCCAGGTCTGTCCGCGCGGCATCAAGGTGACGAAGAGCATCAACCTGACCAAGAAAAAGATCGACGAGTGGAAGAAGA
>CAZKOS010000061.1:7110-9125 GCA_964554445.1 uncultured Spirochaetaceae bacterium
CCGTCTTATCCGTGCCATCCGTGGTTTTCTTCAGTTATTTGATCCCGCCGCAGAGGAAGGTCCGCAATGAAATTGTTCGAATACCAGGGCATGAACCTGATGGCCGAGTACGGCATCCCGGTGCCGGAGCGCGAGCTCGCCGTGTCGGCGGAGAGCGCCGGGGCGATCGCGGCCGCCTGGGGCGCGCCGGTGGCGGTCAAGGCCCAGGTCTTGACCGGCGGGCGCGGCAAGGCCGGGGGCGTGCGGGTGGCGAAGTCTCCGGGCGAGGCGCGGGCGGCGGCGGCCGGCATTCTCGATCTCACCATCGGCGGGTACGACGTGAACAAGCTCCTCGTGGCCAAGGCGGTCGACCTGGCGCACGAGTTTTACGCTTCGGTCCTCGTGAACCGGACGAAGAAGTCGATCGAGTGCGTGTTCAGCGCCGCCGGGGGCGTGGAGATCGAGGAGGCCGCGTCGTCCCGTCCCGGGGCCGTCCGCCGGATCGAGCTCGACCCGTTCCGGCCGCCCGAGCGCTCCGAGCTCGCTTCCCTTCTCGAGGGGGCCGGGATCGATGACGCGGCGTCGGAAAAAATAATTTCCGTGCTGGAGAAGCTTCATCGGCTTTTCTCGGAAAAAGACTGCCTCCTGGCCGAGATCAATCCCCTCGGCCTGACGAACGCGGGAGACGTCGTCGCCCTGGACTCGAAGATCGTCGTCGACGACAACGCCCTCTTCCGCCACCCGGAGCTCGAGGCGCTCCGGAACCCGGAGGAGTACGGGCCGGACGAGACGGAGGCGCGCCGCGCGGGCCTCTCCTTCGTGGGCCTGAAGGGGGATCTCGGCTGCATGGTGAACGGCGCCGGCCTGGCGATGGCCACCATGGACCTGGTCAAGCGCTTCGGCGACGAGCCCGCCGACTTCCTCGACATCGGCGGGAGCTCGCGGCCGGACAAGGTGGTGACCGCGCTCTCCATCATCCTCCGGCACCGCGGACTGCGGGCGGTGCTCCTGAACATCTTCGGCGGCATCACGCGCTGCGACGACATCGCGGCGGGCCTGATCGAGGCGCGGCGCAAAACGCCGCTGCCCGTGCCGCTCGTGATCCGGCTGGTGGGCACGAACGAGGCCGAGGCGCGCGTCATCCTGCAGCGCGAGGGCCTGGAAGCCTACAGCGATCTCTCCGAGGCGGTCGAGCGGGCGGTGACGCTGGCGCGCGCCGGGAAAGAAGGAGAGGCCTCATGAGCGTTCTCATAGACGAAAACACGCGCGTGCTCGTCCAGGGAATCACCGGCCGGGACGGCTCGTTCCACGCCCGCTCCATGCGCGGGTACGGGACGAAGGTCGTGGGAGGAGTGACGCCGGGCAAGGGCGGCCAAAAAGTGGACGACATCCCGGTGTTCGATTCGGTCGCGGAGGCGGTCGCCGCCACCGGGGCGACGGCGAGCGTCGTCTTCGTGCCCGCGGCCCACGCCTCGGCCGCCGTCCGCGAGGCGGCGGACAGCCCGCTCGAGCTCATCGTCTGCATCACCGAGGGCGTCCCGGTGCAGGAGATGGTGCGGAACGCGCGCTACCTGGCCGACCGGAAGAAGATCCTCATCGGCCCCAATTGCCCGGGGCTCATCTCCCCCGGAAAATCCAAGATCGGGATCATGCCCGGGCCGATTCACGCGCCGGGTCCGATCGGCGTCGTGTCGCGGAGCGGCACCCTCACCTACGAGATCGTCTACGGCCTGTCGCGCCGGGGGCTCGGCCAGTCGACCTGCGTCGGCATCGGCGGCGACCCGGTGAACGGCCTCGGCTTCATCGACCTCCTGGAGCTGTTCGAGAACGATCCGGACACCAAGGGCGCGGTGCTCATCGGCGAGATCGGCGGCGAGGCGGAGGAGGCGGCGGCCGATTTCATCCGCCGGCGCATGACCAAGAAGGTCGTCGCCTTCATCGCCGGCCGCAGCGCGCCCCCGGAAAAACGCATGGGCCACGCCGGCGCGATCATCTCCGGCTCCTCGGGCACGGCCGAGTCGAAGATCAAGGCCTTC
>CAZKOS010000061.1:9225-14730 GCA_964554445.1 uncultured Spirochaetaceae bacterium
GCGAGGCCTTTCATGTTCAATAACACGCTCGCCGACCTTGAAGAGCTCATCGGTCCCCGGGACGTCGAGCGGATCATCGACAACCGGCCGGAGGACTACCACCGGGACGGCGGACGGGCGGCGGGGGCGGAATACAAGCAGAGCCGGGTGGACAGCCTGCTCTGGGCCTACCGCGACGTGGGATATTTGTACGCGGACCTGAATCCGCTGGGCGGGTCGTATTCGGAACGGTTCACGCGCCTGCGCGAGGCGCGGGAAGCCGGGTACCATCGCCTCACCCTGGAGGAGTTCGGTTTGTCCGACGCCGACCTGGACGCGGAGTTTTTCGCCGGCGGCGGCATGCGGCGGACCATGCGCCTCCGCGACATCATTGCCGCCTTCCGGGAGATCTACTGCGGCTTCGCCGGGATCGAATTCCTCCACATCCAGGACCGGCGCGTCCGGGAATGGCTGCTCGACCGGCTGGAGAACCCCTCGCGGCCGCGCAACCTGCCGCCGGAGCGCCGGCGCATCGTGCTCGAGGACCTGGTCAAGGCCGAGGAGCTGGAGAAGTTCCTGCAGCGCACCTTCATCGGCCAGCGGCGGTTTTCCATCGAGGGCGCCGAGGCGGTCATTCCCGCGCTCCACGCGCTCGCGGACGGGGCGCACGCGGCGGGCGTCGAGCACATCGTCATCGGCGCGAGCCACCGGGGACGGCTCACCATCCTGAACCGCATCCTCGAGCAGCCGCCGGAGGAGATCTTCAACCTGTTCGAGCCCGACTTTACCCCCGGCCTGCCGGGAGGGAGCGGCGACGTGAAGTACCACGTCGGCTACTCTGGTACGCACACCCTCGCCGACGGGAGCTCCGTGGCGATCACGCTCGCGCCCAACGCCAGCCACGTGGAGAGCGTGGACGGGGTCGTGGAGGGCGAGGCCCGCGCCCTGCAGGACGCGCTCCCCGGACGAAACAGGAGCCGGGTGCTGCCGGTGCTTTTGCACGGCGAGGCGGCCTTCAGCGCCCAGGGCGTGGCGTCCGAGGTGTTGAACCTTTCCCGCCTCGAGGGCTATACCACCGGCGGCACGGTCCACATCGTCGTCAACAACCAGGTGGGGTTCACCACCCCGCCGCGCAGCGAGCACTCCACCTTGAATCCGACCGACGTGGCCAAGGCCGGCCCGGTCCCGGTGTTCCACGTCAACGCCGACCGGCCGGAGGAGGTGGTGCGCCTGGTGGAGCTGGCCCTCGATTACCGCCAGACCTTCGGCTCCGACGTCGTCGTGGACGTGGTGTGTTACCGCCGGCACGGCCACAACGAGGGCGACGAGCCGTCCTACACCCATCCGTACATGTACCGGCTCATTCGCGGGCACGAATCGGTCGCGTCGCAGTACCTCGCCGAGCTCGTCGCCGGGAACGTGACGACCGGCGATGAGGTCGAGCGGATGAAGAGGGAATACGTCGATTCCCTGGGCCGGGCATTGAGCCGGGAGCGCGAGCGGGGGAACGGGAAAAAAACCGATCCGGCTCCGGCCCGGGGGACGGACGCGCCCGCCGGACCGATCGAACCGATCGCGCCGATCGAGCCGTTCGCTTCCATAAATACGGCCGTGTCCGAGAGTCTTCTGGACGAGATCGTCGCCCGCTTGAGCGAAGTGCCGGAGGGCTTCACGATCCACGAAAAACTCGGGGCCATCGTCCGGGGCAAGCGGAAAATCTACGATGAAAAGCGGACGCTCGATTGGGGCCTGGCCGAAACCGTCGCCTTCGGGAGCCTTCTCATTGAGGGCGTGCCGGTGCGGCTTTCGGGCGAGGACAGCGCGCGCGGCACCTTTTCCCAGCGCCACCTCGTCTGGTGGAACACCGGTCCCGACGGCCCGTCGTACTACGCGCCCCTCGACCACCTCCGGCCCGGACAGCGCGCCGTCGACCTGTACGACAGCCCGCTTTCCGAGTACTCGATCATGGCCTTCGAATACGGCTACGCCTCGGCGGTCGGGCGGGGGCTGGTGATGTGGGAGGCGCAGTTCGGCGATTTCTCGAACGGCGCCCAGGTGGTGATCGACAATTACGTCGCGGGCGGCGAGGCCAAGTGGGGGAGCCGGGTGCCGCTCGTCCTCCTCCTGCCGCACGGCTACGACGGCCAGGGGCCCGACCACTCGACCGCGCACCTCGAACGGTTCCTCGCCCTCTGCGCGGAGGACAACATGCGCGTCTGCCAGCCGACGCTGCCCGCGCAGTACTTCCACCTCCTGCGCGCCCAGGCGCTCGATCACGTGAGAAAACCGCTCGTCGTCATGACGCCCAAGAGTCTCCTCCGCCACGAGCTCGCGGTGTCGCGGCGGGCGGATTTTTCAACCGGCCGCTTCCGGCCGGTGCTCGACGACCCCGCCGGCGAGCGGAACGCGGCGACCGTCTTCCTCTGCACGGGAAAAATCTTCTTCGAGCTGTGGAAGAGGCGGGAAGACGGGAAGCGTCCGGTCGCCATCGTGCGGCTCGAACGGCTCTACCCCTTTCCCGGGCCGGAGCTGGCCGATATCCTGAAATCCTACCCGCGGGCCCGCCGCTTCGTCTGGGTCCAGGAGGAGCCCGCCAACCGCGGCGCCTGGTCGTTCGTCCGGAACGAATTCGAGCGCGTCTTTCCGGGCCGGGTGCTCGAGTACGTCGGCCGGAAGGCGTCGGCGAGCTCGGCCGCGGGCTCGCACCGGGAGCACGCGCGCGAGGAGGAGAGGCTCCTGGCGGACGCGTTCGCTCTCCTCGAGGAGAAATCGTCATGAAGACACCCGTCGTCGTTCCCCCGGTCGGGGAGTCGATCACACGCGGATTCCTGGCCCATTGGCTCAAGCAAGAAGGCGAGTCGGTACGCGCCGGCGAGGACCTGTTCGAGCTCGAAACCGAGAAGGCGACCGTGTCCGTGCCCGCGCCCGCCGACGGCGCGCTTTCGATCACCGTCCCCGACGGGAGCGATGTCGAGATCGGGCGGGAGGTGGGATCGATCGAGAGCGAAAAGCCGAAAGCCGGCGCCGCGCCCGCGCAGCCGGAAAAGAAACCTCCGGCGGCGGAGCCGAAGCCGCCGGCTCCGAAGCCCGCCCCGGAAGCGAAGCCCCCGGCGGAGAAGAAAACCGAACCGCCGCTTTCTCCCGCGGTGCGCCGGATCCTGGCGGAGAAGAACCTCGACGCGGCCGGGATCGCGGGAACGGGCAAGGGCGGCCGGATTCTCAAGGAAGACGCGCTCAAGGCCCGGGCCCCCGCCGCGACGCCGGGCGCGGAGCAAGGCGAGGGAGAAGGGGAAGGGCTCGTGACGCGCGCGCCCCTCTCGGAAATCCGGAAGACGATCGCGCGGCGGGTCGTGGCCGCCCACGTGGAGGCCGCCCTCCTCACCACCTTCAACGAGATCGACATGAGCTCCGTGGTCGAGGCGCGCGCCGCGCACGGCGAGAAGTTCCTGAAACGCTACGGGGTCAAGCTCGGCTTCATGTCGTTCTTCATCCGGGCGGCGGCGGCGGCGCTCGCGGAATTCCCGGTCGTCAACAGCCGGATCGAGGGAACGGACGTCGTCACCCCGGGCTTCATCGACATCGGCGTGGCCGTGGCCACCGAGCGCGGTCTGCTCGTGCCCGTGCTGCGCAATGCCGACCGCCTGCGCTTCGACGAGATCGAGACGAAGCTCGCCGACCTCGCCGCGCGGGCCCGCGGCAAGAAGATCTCGCTCGCGGAGCTCCAGGGCGGCACCTTCACCATCACCAACGGCGGCGTGTTCGGCTCGCTCATGTCCACCCCGCTGCCCAACTACCCGCAGTCGGCGATCCTCGGCATGCACGCCATGCAGAAGCGGCCGGTGGTCGTGGACGACGCGATCGTCGTCCGGCCCATGATGTACGTCGCCCTCACCTACGACCACCGCCTCATCGACGGCCGGGACGCGGTCCTCTTCCTGTCGCGCGTCAAGCGCCTGGTGGAGGACCCCGAGGCGCTGCTGTTGGGCGATTGAGGAGGAGATATCACGGATAGGGACGGATGAACACGGATAAGGGAAGAAAAACGAATATGAAAGAACAAAACGCAATTCCTCTCCCCTTTTCTATCCGTGGCATCCGTCCTATCCGTGCCCATCCGTGGTTCTCTTCTATGGGAGCGAATTCCAAAGAGGTAATCCATGCCTGAATCCCAATACGACGTCATAGTCATCGGCGCGGGGCCGGGCGGCTACTCCGCCGCCATCCGCGCGGCGCAGCTTGGGCTCTCGGTCGCGCTGGTGGACGACATGAGCGCGCCCGGCGGGACATGCCTCAACATCGGCTGCATCCCGGCCAAGTCGCTGCTCGACACCACGGAGCTGCTGCGCACGATTCAACACGGCGCGGCCGACCACGGGATCGAGGTCGAGGGCGTGCGCTTCGACCTTGAGAAGATCATGAAGCGCAAGGCGGAGGTGGTGTCCCGCATAACGCGGGGCCTGGGCGAGGTGATCAAGGCCAACGGGATCGAATCGTTCCGCGGCCGCGGCCGGATCGCGGCCCCGGGCGCGGTGAAGGTGACGCCGGTGGAAGGGGGGGCGGAGACCGAGCTCCGTTCGGCCGCGATCGTCGTCGCCACCGGGAGCGTGCCGGCCGCTTTGCCGTTTCTGCCCTTCGACGGCAAAATCGTCGTCAGCTCCGACCACGCGCTCTCCTTCTCCGAGCCGCCGGCGGAGCTCGTGGTGGTGGGCGGCGGCGCGGTCGGCCTCGAGCTCGGGAGCGTGTGGGCGCGCCTGGGCTCGCGCGTGACCGTGATCGAGCTCGAGCCGCAGATCCTGCCCGGCGGCGACGAGGAGGCGGCGCGCACCCTCGCCCGCGAGCTTTCCAAGCAGGGCCTCGCGATCCTGACGCAGGCCAAGGTGACCGGGCTTGAGCAGGACAAGAAGGGAAGCGTCGTGGAGGCGGTCGACCGGGACGGCAAGCCGCTCCGCCTGCCCGCGGACAAGGTGCTCGTGGCCGTGGGGCGGAGGGCCGACTACCGCGGCCTGGGGATCGAGGATCTCGGTCTCGATCTCGACCCGAAATCGAAGAAAATCGCCGTCGACGACCGGTTCGAGACGAGCGTCAAGGGCGTGTACGCCGTCGGCGACGCGATCCGCGGGCCGATGCTCGCGCACAAGGCGATGGCGGAAGGCGAGGCCGCGGCCGAGATCCTGGCGGGCAAACCCGGGCTCGTCAACTACGGCGCGATCCCGAACGTGGTCTACACCTGGCCCGAGGCGGCCGCGGTCGGCCTGTCCGAGCAAGAGTGCAAGGCCGCGTCCGTGCCGTACGCGCGCGGCGTTTTCTTCTTCAAGGCCAACGGCCGGGGCGCGACCTCGGGGCAGGGAGCCGGCTTCGTCAAGCTCCTCGCCCACGCCGAAACCGACCGCCTTCTCGGCGCGCACATCGTCGGGCCCTGGGCCTCGGACCTGATCGGGGAGGCGGTCTCGGTGATGGAGTTCGGCGGCAGCGCCGAGGACGTGGCCCGCACCGTCCACGCCCACCCGACGTACGCGGAGGCGGTCA
>CAZKOS010000062.1:0-6048 GCA_964554445.1 uncultured Spirochaetaceae bacterium
GCGCCCTTGTCGGAGCTCGTGGCGAACATCGCGTAAAGCTTGAGCGCCGCGGAAACCGTCCGGTCGCGCTGCGGCTTGAATCCGCCGGCAGAGAGAATTTTCGCCTTTCTTTTTTCGAGCTCGGCTTTGTCCACCTTGAGCTCGATGCACCGCGCCGGGATGTCGATGCCGATCTCGTCGTTCTCCTCCACCAGGCCGATGAGCCCGCCGGCGGCGGCCTCGGGAGAGATGTGCCCGACGCTCAAGCCGGCGCTGCCGCCCGAGAAGCGGCCGTCGGTGATGAGGGCGCACTTCGTGTTGAGCTTCTTTGAGCCCAGGTAGGTGGTGGGATAGAGCATCTCCTGCATGCCCGGGCCGCCCGCCGGCCCCTCGTAACGGATGACGACCACGTCGCCGGGTTTGATCGTGTCCGCCAGGATGGCCGCGGACGCCTGGTCCTGGGAGTCGAAGACGCGCGCCTTGCCGGTGAAGCTCAGCATGGACGCGTCGACGCCGGCGGTCTTGACGACGCAGCCGCTCTCGGCCAGGTTGCCGTGCAGGATGGCCAGCCCGCCGTCCCGGCTGTAGGCGTGCGCCTTGTCGCGGATGCAGCCCGCCGTCCGGTCGAGGTCGCTTTCCTCGTAGAATTCGTTCTGGGACATGCCTTCCGTGGTACGCGTTCCCTTGGGCGCGGCCAGGGCGTTCTTTACGGCATCCCCGGTCAGGGCGGGGTAACCGCCATTGATGTCGTTCTCTTCTATATTTTCATGGATCGTCTTCCCCGTGACCGTGAAGCAGTCGCGGTGGAGGAGCCCCGCCTTGTCGAGCTCGCCCAGGATCCCGGTGATCCCGCCGGCCCGGTTCACGTCCTCGATGTGGTAGTGCGAGGAGGGCGCCACCTTGCAGAGGGTGGGCACCTTCTTGGAGACGGCCTCGATGTCGCGGAGGGTGAAGTCGACGCCGGCTTCGGCCGCCACGGCCAGGATGTGCAGCACGGTGTTGGTCGAGCCGCCCATGGCCACGTCCAGGCACATGGCGTTCTCGAAGGTTTTCTTGGTGGCGATGGAGCGGGGAAGAACGGTGGCATCTCCCTGCAGGTAATACGCCCTGGCCATCTCGACGATGCGGCCGGCCGCCTTCTCGAAGAGCTTCCGGCGCAGCTGGTGGGTGGCGAGGAGGGTGCCGTTCCAGGGCAGGCCCATGCCGAGCGCCTCGGTGAGGCAGTTCATGGAATTGGCGGTGAAGAGGCCCGAGCAGGAGCCGCAGGTCGGGCAGCCGGCCCGCTCGATGGCGGCCAGCTCTTCGTCGGAGACGCTTGCGTCCCCCTCGAGCTTCATGACGTCGATCAGGTCCCATTTCTTGCCGCTGAAGACCCCGGCCTCCATCGGGCCGCCGGAGACGAAGATGGCCGGAATGTTGAGGCGCATGGCGGCCATGAGCATGCCCGGGATGATCTTGTCGCAGTTGGGGATGCAGATCATCGCGTCCACCACGTGCGCCTGCGCCATGTACTCGACCGAATCGGCGATGAGGTCGCGCGAGGGCAGGGAGTAGAGCATGCCGTCGTGGCCCATGGCGATGCCGTCGTCGATGGCGATCGTGTTGAACTCCAGCCCCACGCCGCCGGCCGCGTCGACCATCTCCTTCACCATTTTTCCCACTTCGCGCAGGTGCACGTGACCCGGCACGAACTGGGTGAAGGAATTGACCACCGCGACGATCGGCTTGCCGAAATCGGCGTCTTTCAGCCCATTGGCCCGCCACAAGGCGCGGGCGCCCGAACGGGTCCGGCCCTCGGTCGTGATGCTGCTGCGGTATTTTCCCATGTACGTCTCCTCGCTGCCGACGGATGATGCATGACGTCTCGTTCAGGAAATGAAGGGGACGATCCGGATATCCGCGGGTTTTTTCGTCGGGGTATTATCGCCGTTTTCGGATTTTTTTTCAATGGTGTGAATGGCCCTCGCAATGACTTCGTCCCTGAACCTTTTCTTTTTCTCCTCATTTCTTTTTATCCGCGCGCTCATCCGTAGGTCTCTTTCTCCCTCCCCGAATTGACAACCGCCGCCCGCAAACTTATAGTAATCAGACTCTCAAGCAACGCGAAGGAACCAGCGCCCATGAAGATAGCCGAAGTCCTCCTGGCCAGCAACAACCGCCACAAGAAAACGGAGATCGCCGCGGCCCTGCCGGGGATCGCGATTTCCCTGCCCGCGGAAAAGGGAATCGGGTTCGACGTCGAGGAGACGGGGACGACGTTTCTGGAAAACGCCCTCCTCAAGGCGCGGGCCCTGTTCGCCGCGGCGCAAACGCCCGTCCTCGCCGACGACTCCGGCTTGTGCGTGGCGAGCCTGGACGGACGCCCGGGCGTGTATTCGGCGCGCTTCGGTTCCGACCTGCCCACGCCTCCCGCGAACGACGTCGAGCGCAACGCCTACCTCCTCTCCCTCCTGGAGCCCGGGCAACGGCACGAGGCCTTCTTCGCCTGCGCCATGGTCCTTATCCTCTCCGCGCATCGGTTTTTCGTCGTGCAGGAGACGGTCGAGGGCCTGATCGTGCACGAGCCGCGGGGCACGTCCGGTTTCGGCTACGACCCGGTGTTCTTCGTCCCGGAGAAGGGCAAGACGATCGCCGAGCTCCCGCTGGAGGATAAGAACTCCTTCTCCCACCGCGGCCGCGCGGCCGCGCGCCTGCGCGCGCTCCTCGAAAGCCTGTGACGGGTTTCGCGGCCGCCTACGAGGACGATTCACTCCTCATCGCGGACAAGCCCCAGGGGCTGGCGACGGCGAGCGGAAAATCGGCCAGCCTCTGCGACCTCGTGTTTTCAGAGCGGCCGGAGCTGGCCGCGGTCGAGGGCTTCAGGCAAGGAGAGGGCGGGCTCTTGAACCGGCTGGACAATGACACGGGCGGTCTCGTCCTCTTCGCCAAAAGCGGGGAGGCGTTCTCGTTTTATGCGCAGGCGATGAAAGAGGGCCGGATCGTAAAGGAATATCTCGCGGTGGTGCACGGCGTGCCCGGGACCGGCGGCGGCGAGATCGCGCTTCCGATCGGGCACTCCGCCAAATCGGCGCGCCGCATGCTCGCGGCGGACGGCCGGGGGGCGGTGCGGGGGCGCGCGCGGCCGGCCCTCACGTCCTGGCGGCTCCTCGAGAGCCGGCCCCCGTACTCCCTGCTCGCGGTCGCGATCGTGAAAGGACTCAGGCACCAGATCCGGGTGCACCTGGCCGCCGCGGGCCTCCCGATCGTCGGGGATAAACTATATAATAGAAAAGGCAGCGCTGGGGCGACGCCCCATCACCTCCTCTATTGCCGCCTGGTCGGCTTCGCGACCCCCGCGGGCGATGAGCGGATCGTGACGACGGAGGTCCCGTTTCAGGCGTCGTGGGGGGCGAGATGACTACTCGATGCTGATTTCGATATGCACGCGGCGATCGTCGTCCTCGGCCTCGAATACCTTGCCGACGGTGTTGCCGTCGATCGCGTCGAGGATGGCGTTCAGGTTGAAGCCCTGTCTCTCGAGCTTCTCCATTTCCTGCGGCGGTACCAGCGACTTGATCACGTGGGCGATCCCGACCGGGATGGACAAGTTGACCCGGGCGCGGCCGGTCTCCTGGTCGCTGACCCGGAGACGCAGGAGGCGTCCGGGGTGGAAGCCCGGGGAGCGGGCGCCGGAGGAGCGGGCGGTTTCCCGGGTGGCGCTCGTCCCGTCCAGCGCGTCCATGAGTTTGGCCGCGTCGTCGGCGCTGAGCTTCTTTTCCTCCACCATCTTCAGTATTTTCAATCGTTCCTGGTCCATGTCGCGTTTCCTCTCGTCATTCGGCGGGGTCGGAGCCGCCGGACGACTCCGTATCTCCGCCTGAGGTGAGGCCGCCCATCTTGATGAGCTCGGCGGCCTTTTCCGGGGTGATGGCGCCCGTTTCGAGCCGGGTGAGGATATCCAGCCGCCGGTTTTTTTCTGACGTATCCTTTTCGGGGAACCCGAGACGATCGATCACGCCGTCCAGCATGCTGCGGACCGTCGGATAAGAGACGCCGAGGGCTTTTTCCATTTCCTTGATGTTGCCCCGCAGGCGGACGAAAAGCTCGATGAAATCGATATCCCGGGACGACATCGAATAGAGTCGGGAGAGCGGCGGATCGAAAGTTCCTTCTATTTTTGTTCGGCATGAAGGACACTGCAGGACTCTGACTTTGAGAGCCGTCTTGCAGAGAGGGCATTCCTGCAATATTCTTCTCTCCATAAATTACTCCTCAAATGAGAAAATATAAAAACTAAATAAAAGCATTAATAAAATTAATATAAATTATTGAAATATTCAATATTGAATCAATGCAAATTAAATATTACTAATTTCATTCCGTATTTTGCATCAGATTTTTAAAATAATCAAGAGAGGCGCAGGTTGGGAAAGGACTGATTTATATTCGCTGAAAACCGGCAACCTTCTTGCCTTCCGCTCCTGATAATGGTATTCTGGAAGAAAAGTGGATAATTGCCTTGTTTTTTTCGTATGATGATGTAGTTTTATTATCATTGAGGAGCATGAAAAATACTTTTTTCTTCATACTCGCCACACTCCTCGGTATTTTGACGCTGGCCGCCTGCGGAGACAACTCCGGATTCATGCTCGGCGGGGACAATTACAATATGGATTTCGTCTCCCTGCAGAACGGAGACGTCCTTACCCGCTCGGCCTCTCCCGGCACGGGCACGTACTGTTTTTACAGGATCCAGAGCGGCGGTACTTCCGGTTCCGACCTGACCCTGTTCACCGACCTCTATAACGGCAAAGGCGAATCGATCGCCCATAATGAAAGAGAAGCCCCGGGCGTCAACGCCGATAACCCGATCGAGCTCACCTCCCAGTTGCCCCAAGGCCAGTACAAATTGGTCTTGACGCTCAAGCGCGGCGGCCAAACGCTGGTGAGCGCGGACCGGTCTTTTTTTCTCGTCGACCGCCCCCTTGCGATCCAGGGCATTCTCTCCTATCCCGTCGTGATTTTCCCCGCCCGGACGGCGCTCCTGATCGCGGACATCGATCCGGCCCCCGGCCTCGATCCCTACGTTGAATGGATGCAGGGAACCAAGCAGCTGGCGAGCGGACGGTTAAGCGACGGGTACGACCAGATCCTCTGGGAGTCGCCCGATGAGGACGGGGTCTATTCGGTCGAGGTCGAGGTGTTTCCGTTTCCCCCGGCCGCCGGCGACGATTATTCCTTCACGTCGTCGGTCAAAGCGGGGGCGGAGCTCTATATTTCGGCCAAGGACCGGGAAAAGGTCGCGCCGCGGCCGGCTTCGCTCACCTATAATCTGTTCGACATCTACATCAAGGCGCTGCGGGAACGGGAGCGCCTCCGCCGCGAATCGTCGGGCAATGGGAAAGACGCTGAAAAGCCGCAGCTCCGCCAGCCGGTGCCGGTCATCCTCGGTGACGATATCGGCATGAAATTCGACGGCCGGTCGGGTTTCTCCTGTCCCGACCTCATCTTCCCCGTCCGCTCCAGGTCGATCGACGCCTTCACGCTGACCCTGGGCGTGAAATTCGAGGGCGACGAGGCCGGCCGCGACCTGCTCTCAATGCGGACGAACGACGCCTCTCTCGGAATGAGATTTTTCTTCACCGACTCGGGCGAGCTGACCCTCTCCATCCGGACCTCCTCCGGCGAACAGCTCTTCCCGTCCGGGATCGTCAATCCCCAACAGGGCGTCCGCTCGCTCATCGAAGTCGAGGCGGCGCCGCTCGGGGGGCGGCTGCAGGTGACGTGGAAATTGAACGACGTCGAGGTCGCCCGGACCGAAAGGACGGTGACGATCGAGCCCGGCGCCCGGAACGGCTCCACGATCGTCGGCGGCGAAAACGGCGTGCCCTGCTCCATCGACACCCTGAACGTCGTGCTCAAATAAACGCTTCCGGTACATCTTCCTCCCCAATGAGCGAATCACCGATAACACCGATGAAGAAAAAGAGTTGAACTACTGATGGGACGCGGATGATGAAAAAAGGAATTTGAGAAGAATGTGAGTATGTGAATTACACTTTTTGTATATGCTTTTTTTCATCTTTGTTT
>CAZKOS010000062.1:6148-14664 GCA_964554445.1 uncultured Spirochaetaceae bacterium
TCCGTGGTTCCTTCTTCCCCGTAAGGCAATGGCCCAAAAAAACGCCGCGGCCCGTATCGAGCGCCGCGGCGATTTTCGTCTCACGTTTCCTATTCGTAAATCTCGTACAGCTCTCCGTCGAGCATGAACCGGACGTTCGTGCCGAGGGCGAGGTAGTCGGCCGCTGCGGGTTTGGCTGCGAGCAGGTTCCAGTACTCGGCGCTCGCGAATTGCACGCGGTTGGTCTTCTTCGCCTTCCGGTTCTGGATCTCCGAGTCGTTCCATTCCCGGCCGGAATTATAGAAGGCCCGGCCATTGACCTGTTTGATCCGGGCCCGCACGTCCGTGGTCCGGCCCTCGGCGTCGGTGAAAGACAGCCGCGGCGCGGAGGCCTTGGACGCGTCGTTCGCTTGAGCCTGCCTGAGGGACTGCACCTCGCCGCTCGCGGCATTGGCGGACGCGCCCGAGCGGTCTTTCAGGCTCTCGAACTCCCGCTTGCTCTTCTCCTCGAACGCGGCCTGGGGCGCGACGTTGCGCAGGGTCTGGTCCCGCGCGTCGAGGCGGTTGGCGCTCACGCGCCGCGCCTCGTCCTCGATCACGAGGTAGCTCGTGTAGGGCGTGATGATGCCGTAGGTGCGCGCCAGAAAGATCACCTCGTCGACGAGCTCCTTGTTTTCCCCGTGGAGCCGCATTTCCTCCAGGAGGAACCCGACGCGGCGCGAGGCCCAGAGGGGGGCGATGTTGTCGTAGCCCGACTCCTCCGCCGGGAAGTCGAGCGGGTAGGAGAGCTCCACGGCCCGTCCGCCCGCGGTCCCCCGGACCGTGATCGTCGCCCGGCCCGAGCCCCGGTAGCGACCGAGGAGGGTGAGCGAGGACCCGAGGAAGAGGTCGGGGAGCGCGGTCAATTTCGGCTCGGCGTCGAAGAGCGACACCCCGCCCGCGACCGTGAGCCGGATGTTGGCGAGCACCGGCGCGTCGAGCTTTTGGCAGAAGGAGTCGAGCTTGGCCTCGATGTTCTCCTGCGGCGAAACGTACGTCCGGAAGGCGCGGGTGGCGGTCGTGAGCTTGTCGAGGAGAATGGTGTCGAGCGAGTAGTCGATGCCGACCGTGAAGATCCGCATATCGCCCTTGTTGGCCTTGACGACGTCCGCGACCAGCTTGTCGGAGTCCGTCTCTCCGATGGTGGGTTTGCCGTCGGTGATGAAGACCACCAGCCGGGCCCGGTTTTCGCCGCCGCCGGCCCCGGCGCCGAGCGCGAGCGCCCGGGCGAGGGCGTCCTCGATGTTCGTGCCCCCGACGGCGAGCAGCCGGTCGACGAAGTCCCGGGCCTGCGCGAGGCGGGATTTGTCCGCCGGCACGAGCGCGTCGAAGAGGCTTTGCGCCTCGGTCGAGAATTTGACGACGGAGAAACGGTCGCGCGGGTCGAGCCGTTCCAGGCAGCGCCCGAGGGCCGCCTTGGCCCGGGCGAGCTTGTCGCCCGCCATGCTCCCGGACACGTCGAGGACGAAGACGACGTCCTTGGGCACTTTTTCCCGGCCTTGTTCCCAGAACCCCGGCGAGAGGTCGAGGAAGAAGAAGCCGTCCCCGCCCTTGACGCGGTGGGAAAGGAGGCTGACGCCGAATTCCGCGTTTTCCGCCGAATAGTACAGCTTGAAATCGGAATCCGGTTTCACGCCCGCCGCCTCCCAGCCGACGATCGCCTTCCGGTCCCCCCGGTACGTCGTGTCGACGGTGTGGGTGGTGGAAAAAACGTTCTTGATCTTTTCACGGCTTTCAATGGAGACCCGGATGGAGACCGATTCGAGGAGGGAGGCCGAGAATTTTTCCGTGTTGAGCGGATACACGTACTCGACGAGGGGGCCGTCCTTGGCCAGGATTTCGCTGTATGAAATCTTGACCCGCTTTTCCTTTCTCGGCTCGATCGGGAAGATCCGCACGTGGAAGAGGTCGGCGCCCCGGTACTCGAGCAGGGCGGGATCCCGGATCTGGCGCACGATGTCCTCGTAGATCGTGCGCGCCTTGGCGGCGTCGAGCATCTCGGCCCGCATTTCCCGGCCGTCGATGTACAGGCTGAAATTCTTGATCACGGCGCCCTTCGGCACCGGGAAGATGTACTCGCCTTCCAGCGCGCGCCCCCCGGGATTGTAGAATACCTGATCGATGGTGGTGAGCGCGGTCCGGTCCCTGATATCGACCGTCACGTGATGGTACCTGACCTCGAGCGGAAACGCGCCGCCCGGCAGTGAGACGGGGTGATCCGGCCCCGGGACGACGATGAACCCGTCGCCGAAGGCCGCCGCCCCCGAAAGCAGCAGGAAAACGAGACCGAGAGCCGCGGCTCCCGGTCCTTTCAGTCCGATTGCGTTCATGGCAGGCCCCCTACTTCTCGAAGACGTAGCGCTTGGCGCCGGCCTGTTCGCGGATGCTCGCGACGACGGCCGAATCGAGCGTGCCCGCTCCGGTCCGCTTCTTGGTTTCCGCTTCCAGGAATTCCCGGCGCGCCTTTTCCAGGTCGCTTATTTTTTTCCGGATCGTTTCGCGCTCCCTGGCCTTGGCTTCGATGTAGGCGCGCCGTTCGGCCTCGGTTTTGCCCTTGAGCTCGGGGGGAAGCTCGTCGGCGGCGAGGGCGGCCGGATCGACCTTTCCCGACTCGTAGGCGTCGACCAGGTCCCAGCGGCCGTTGGCGTATTGGGTCTTCGATTTGGCGATCGAACGCTCGACGATCGTGCCCGCCCCGCTCGAGGCGGCATTGGCGTCCTGGGCCTCCTGAAGCACCTTGCCTTCCTTGCCGTCGCTGCCGTAGGCGATGTAGGTCTTGTTGAGCTCCCCGTTCAGCCGGACGATCTCGTCGTCCTGGGGCGCTTTTATGTAGGCCGCGACCGCGTCCTGGTCAATGCTGAAATACCGTCCGTCGGCGAGCTCGGCGCCGGCCAGCCAGTCGGTGCGCCGCCCTTCCTCGCGGTCCCCGCAGAAGATGGTGTTGACGACGATGCCCTTGGCGACGGCGTCCCGGCAGGCGGAACGGTAATCGACCCGGCCCTGCGTGAACGGCTCGTTGCCGGCGATGAAAATGAGCTTGAGCACGTCGCTCTTCCCGCTCCAGGCGAGCTCCCTGGAGGCGAGTCGGATGACTTCGCCGCAATACTCTGAACCGCCGTCGGTGGTGAGCGCGAAGAGGGCCTCGGAGACCTTGTCGAGGTCGCGGCTTAAGGGGAGCACCCGCCTGATGTATCCGACTCGCGCCGGGATGTTGTTGTTCCCGTACTCGTAGAGCGCCACTTCCAGGGCCGGCGAGGCGCCGTTGCGCCTGGCCGTGGCCAGCTCATTGACGATTTTCCACAGCTGGGTTTTGGCCTGGTTGATGAGGCCGTCCATGCTCGAGCTCGTGTCGAGCAGGATGGCCACCTGGATGAGCTCCTCGGCGCACAGGCCCGAGACGGTGAGGGTCAGAAAAAGCGACAGGCAGATCGCTTTTCTCAGTGTCGTTCTTTTCATCGTAAACCTCCTCAGGAATTCGTATCCTACCGATACTGTAGGTCCTGAAAGAGGTTGGGTTGTTCAGGGAATGTAAAATTTCGTAAAAAATTTGTAAAAGCGAGGTGCAGGCTGTTCGTGCATTTTCAACGGACAATATTAAAATCCATTAAAAAACGGAACAGCCACGGAGGCACAGAGGACACAGAGAAGAGGGGAAAGAGATGAAAAGCCGAAAAAGAAAGGAGAAGAGGAGTCGATGAGGAAGCCAGGAAACCAGGAAAAGAGAGGCAGGGAGTAAAAAAGAGAAGGAGGGAAAAGTCATCGCGAGGGTCAAGACCCATGGATATTAATGAAAAACAACGGCGACTCGAAGCAATCTCGTGACGGATTTTTCTGAAGAAAATTGAGGAAATGTCACTGGGTCTGTCGAGTGAAAGAGAGAGGCTGTCCCTTGAGGGTGAGAACCCCGTACACGCTCGTTTGCGCCGGTTTGAGGGTGAACGCGTCCGCGGGATCGGTCCCGGGGGGCGGGGGCGTGAAATCGAGGGTGAAGAATTTATCGGTGACGGTGAGGCCTTCGTCCGCGACCACCTTGAGCGAAAGGAGGTATTTCGCCGTTCCGTCGTTTTCGATCGGGGTGACGCAGAAACCGCCCTTCTCGGTGACGCTTCCCTCGCGCCAGGTGAAGGAGGGATACGCGAACGTCGCCCGGACGCCGGTCGGGGAGAGGTACTCGCCCCGCAGGAGCGTCGAGGCTGCCTGCGGCTTTCCGCCGTCCGCGGCGGCCGGCTCCTTGTGCCTGACGTATTTCCCGCCCCACTCCTCATTGAGCGCCTGCTCCGCCATTGAGTATTCGGTGATCTCGACGGAGAGCTCGTCGGGCGAGTTCAGGACGAGGGTGAAGTTCGGCTGGACGGATTTGAGGAGCGCGCTTTCCGTGTAGACATGGAGGGTGTTGAACAGGCTGCGCCGGGAATACTTCCAGTTGTACACTTCCTGCGCGTTCTTGGAATACAAGGCGATTTCGCCGGTCTCCGTGTTGATGGTGAGGATTTTTTGATCGCTTTTTCCCTCCCCGTCGTCCTTGTACCAGATGCCCTCCAGGTACCGCTTCAGGAGCTCGGGGGAACCGCTCTTGAGGAGCGCGGCGAGCCGGTCGGTCACCGCCTTTTCGACCTTGACCGTTTCATGGCGATCCAGGACGTAGGTCTGGGCGGGAAAGGAATAGAGGTAGGTGTCGCGGATGATCGACGAGACGTCGGTGGAGCCGGGAACGCGCGAGAAGACCACGATCGGGAAGCTCGCCCCGTTCGAGTAGCCCTCGCTGTAGCCGACGCCCCGGTCCGATTCGGCGATTTCGACCGACAGGTCGGACTCTTGCGTGAAGATCGGAGCGTACGAGAGCCGCCCGCTCGCCTGGGAGACGATTTTCCAGGCGCTCAAATCCGCCTGGTTGGATTTCGTCATGCCGCTCACGACGATCTGGAGCGTGTGGTTTCCAATGACGTCCTTGGCGGCGGTGCGGACGGTCCTCTCGTCGAGCGCGCCCAGCGAGGTTTCCCAACTCCGCACGTAGCCGTTCAACTCGTTGTCGAAATCGGCGACGATGAGCTTGAGGGAGGCGGCGGTTCCGGAGGAAGCGTCCCCGCCGGCGCTCTTCACCACGATCACCTGCTCGTTCGCGTCGTCGGCGTCCAGGTTGGCGGTGAGGACCTGGACGACCCTTTCATCGTAGGTGAGGTCGATTTTCGGCGTCTGCAGGGAGGAATCGCTCTCGGCGTCGCTCAGGGTGAAGGCGGGCGGGGCGGAGCCGCCGCCTTCCGGGGCGGCGACGATCTTTTTGGGGTAGATCGAGGTCGTGTCGGCGGCCCGGTCCGTGCAGGCGGACCCGGCCAACAGGAGGGCGAGCGGGATGACAAGGGGGCGCGGAAAACTCATAGATTATCAACTAGTGGAAGTAAATCTTCAACTTGTCAAGTACCTTCTCCCGGATGGTCGCCATGGGTTCCCGGCACTTGAAGCCGGCGGCGTTGCGGTGGCCGCCGCCTCCGAAGGACTTGGCGATCTCGGCCACGTCGATCTGGCCCTTGGAGCGCAGGGAGCAGCGCATCAGGCCCGCCATGTCCTCCTTGAAGAAGATGGAGACCTTGACCGCCTCGGCCTTGAGGGGGATGTTGATGATCTGGTCGGCTTCCTCGTATTTGGCGCCCGAGGAGACGATGGTGTCCCTGAGCATCACCTGGATGGCCACGTGGCTGTGCAGCACGAGCTCGAGGGACGAAAGGACGCGCGACTGCAGGATGACCGAGGAGATCGAGTTGCACTCGTACACCTGGGTGTAGACGAAATTGGGGTTCACCCCCTTCTCCACCATTTCAAAGGCGATCTGGAAGGTGAAGGCGGTGGTCTTGGGGTACACGAAGGAGCCGGTGTCGTACACGATGGCCGCGAACAGCGCCAGCGCGACGGGGTAGTCGATCTCGGCGCCGAGCACCTTGAAGACCTGGTAGAGGATTTCGGCCGTGGAGGAGGCGTTCTTCTGCACGATGTTGCCCGAATGAATGTCTATCTCGATGTCGTGGTGGTCGATGATGAAATATTCCTTCACCCGCGGGAGAATGAGCTGGGCGAGTTTCCCGATGTTGTTGGTGTCATTCGTGTCGAGGATGATGAGCGCGTGCTCCTCCAGCGCCTCCGGGATCTGCTGCTTGTTTTTCAGAATCACGATTTCCTTGTCGTGATCGAGGAATTTGAATTTGTGCGGGGTGGGATCGGAATTGATGATCTTCACGGTCTTGCCCATTTTCTTCAGAACCCTGGCCAGGGCGCATTCCGATCCGACCGCGTCGCCGTCCGGCGTCTCGTGGGCGGTGATGATGAATGAAGAGTTCTTATTGATGAAGTCGATGATCGGTTTGAAAATCATCCTTTGCCCTCGGCACTGTCGGCTTCAAGACCGCCCGCGCGTTCCCCGGCGGCGGTCGTCCCGATGTTTCTAATTATAATAATCCGCCCACTCTGGTAAAAGATACATCCGATCCGCGCCGCAGAGCGGCGAGGCCCCGCCGCGACGGCGGTCCCGGGCGCGCCGTGTCCGCCGCGCCCGGGAGGACTTGAAAAAAAACCGGGGATCCGATCGAGATCCCCGGAGGAACAGTCCGGCGCCGCGCCGCTACACCTTCTGAAACTCGACGTGCAGCGTCACGCCGTCCTGCGTCTTGATCGTGAGCTTGCGGCCCAGGACGTTCTGTTTGGCGGCCTTGAGCCCGGGGAACTGCTCTTCCCGCAGCGGTTCGAACTCCAGGCCCTTCTTCACGCCGTACACCCGCCCGATGCTGCGCAGCGAGCGCTTCGGCGCGATCATGAGCCGGCCGTAAGTTTCATTGAGGTAGAGCCACTTCCCGAAGCCGACCTTGAAAACGTCCTTGCCCTTGGGAAGCGGCTGCTCGTCCACCTTGAGGCGGAATTTCACGCCGCTCGAGGCGATGAGCCGGATGATGAGGAAGACGATCAAGGCGAGGACCAGGAGCCCGGCGGCGAGGAGGATGATGAAGAGCGCCAGGTTGTTTTCCAGGAAACTGTTCACATGGAGGTCGACCGTGAGGGCCGAGGGCAGGAAGCCGTTGTCCCCCTCGAAGAAGAACTGGACGTCGGTCGGGTAATCGCCGGCCGGAATCGTGCCGGGAATCTGAAGCTGCGCCTTGAACGAGGCCTCGCCGTTCTCGGGCACGGTGACCTGGACGGGAGTCAGGCCCTTGAGTACGTTCTGTTCCATGATGGCGGTGCCGGACTTGATCCGCACTTCCCGCACCGTCACGGTCACGGGTCCCTTGAGGGAGGTGCCTTTCAGCTTGAAGGAAATCCCGGCGAGTTTGCTCGCCGGCACCGTGAGCCGGGCCGGCGGCTGCACCACGTCGATTCTGGTTTCCAGCCCGGCAGTGGCCTGTTGCAGCTCTCCTTCGGTGGTTTGTTCGCCCACCCCTTTGTGCCGGCCGCCCATCTGCTCGGTGGTTTCCTTCAGGCCTTCATCCGGCCCTTTGAGCGCTGTGCCGCCCTGTGCGGCCGCGCCTTCCTGTCCGGCGGCGCCGATGAAGTTTTCGGCCCCGCCGATCTCGATCACCTCGATTTTCCATCCCCTTTTGGCGATGGTCGTGGCCTGGTCGAGGAACGCGTTCGTGAATTTATGATCCGGAGAATAGTATTTGCTGAAGCGGGGCGCCTCCTGGTAGCCGTCGGTGACCATGAGCACGATTTTGGGCCGGTCGGTGCACGCCAGCGCATCGATCTGGTACTTGGCGATGTCGACGGCATTGCCGATATCCGTATTGGTTTGCCGCGGCGTGGAAACAATGGAAGAAATGATCGATTTGGCGCGGGCGCGATCGGCCTCGGATTGGACCGTGAAGCTGTCGACGACCTCGGCGTCTCCCCAGAAGTCCATAATAATGAGAAAATCTCCAATTTTGACATTATTGTTGACGATGGTGTTGGCCATGAAATTCTTCACGACTTCCAGGTTGTGACTCTCTTCCATAGAGATGGATTTATCTATAATCAGGATGATATCATACGGTGGACGCTCGTCGGCTTGAACGGGCAGGGGATTGAAGACGAAAAGCATCGCTAAAAAACAAAAAAATATCGCGCGTTTCATCATGATATGGACCTCCTGGTTATTTTTGCCGCTCGATCTATATTGTAATATATTTGGCAAATATGGAAGCGAAAAAAAAAAAAAAGTTGCTTTACATTTTGCCTTTATTGTGAATAATTTAAGTTAACTTCACTGCATAAGGAGACAAGTATGGGAAGCATTGATTTACCGAAAAGCCCTAATGTATTTCACCCTGAAAAACCAAGCGCGGTCGGATCGAGAAATTCGCTCGCTCAGGAGTTCAGGGACCAGCAAGCGGAAGTCGATCTCCTTTTAGGCGAAGAAGTCGACAAGGTGATGAATCACCTCACTTCCAAGCTCCCGAGGGACGTTCTCGAGCGGCTCGATGTGATGGGCGGTTTGAAGGAGAAATTATATAATTATTTCAACCAGAACTACCAGAACA
>CAZKOS010000063.1:0-14610 GCA_964554445.1 uncultured Spirochaetaceae bacterium
ACATTTCGCTCGTGGTGTCCAAGGTGCTGTGAGTCCCCACCCCGAAGGGAACCACTGGTATATGGATGAGGAAGAAGAAAAACTATGGATAACGCGGATCGACGCGGATAAGAAAAGGGGAGAGAAACAAAGAATAATGTCTTTCTTTGTCTTCCTTTCCTTTACCCTATCCGCGCTTATCCGCGTTCAGTCGTAGTTCCATTCTCCGGCACGAAAATCAAAACCCAGGTGACACATTCCCCCTCCGGGCGTGTTGAAGTGTATATGGCTGGTAAAGCCTGGATCACTTACGCACCGGGAGGATTCTCATGCGCACGATTGCACTGATGATCATTTTATTGTCGGGCGTCGCCTTCGCCGCCGCGGCCGACGAAAACTGCGATTGCGACAAGACACAAAAAGTGAAGGTGGAAAAAGTCGAAGTCCAGACCGTCGAGGTCAACTGCCCGGAAAAAAAGGAGGCGCCGGCCCGCCGCCGCTCGCGCGACCATTTCCGGATCGGCGTCATCGGAACGTCCGAGCTCGCGGCCCAGGACAATGTGTGGGCTTATTTCCCGGCCGCCTTCTCGAACTCCGATTTGTTTCCCGGCCTCTATTGGGAGATGCGCATCGGGCACATCGGTTTCGGCATGACGGGCCTGGGACGGTTCACCTCGCAGGACACGGCTCTGCCCGCCGGCGGGAAGATCTGGTATTTCGACGTCCTGGGAACGCTGGATCTCCGCTATCATTTGTTGACCGGCTCCTTCATCGACCCGTTCGCGGAGGTCGGATTCGGCGCGGCCGGACGGGCCGGGCTGACGACGCCCGACTACGTCTTCGACATGATCTCCGCCTCGATCTTCGCGCAGGCGGGCGTCGGCCTGGCCCTCAGGTTCGGGAGCGTCCACGTCGGAACCAAAATTCTGTACCGGTTCTTCCAGGACGCCGTACCGTGCGTCGATCTGCCGGCCTACGACGTGTCGCAATTCGAGTTGTCGCTCTTCGCCGGCTGGTCGCTCTTCTAGCGGATCGGGAGCGCCGACGAGGCGCGTCCGACGGCTTGAAATCCCGGCTCATCTCCCTTCTTCCGCCGGCCGACTCCTTGAAAGGAGGCGGCGGCGGTTTTTCACGTCCGGAGCCCGGCGCGCGTTCCAGACCCGCGCCGTTCCCGGACGATATTTGCGATTTCGGGCGCCGTGCGATACAATGCAGGCACCGGGCGGAAACGGCGAACATGAAAAAAATATTTCTCACGGTGACACCGGAGGCGCCGCCGCGTGTTCCATTGGTGAGGAGTTGAAGAGGAAATGCCTTGGGAATCGACGTCGAAAAATTATACAGGAAGTACGGCCCGATGGTGCTGCGCCGCTGCCGCTGCCTGCTCCGCGACGAGCAGAAGGCGCTCGACGCCGCGCAGGACACCTTCGTCCGGCTTCTCCGGAGCCGGGACACGCTCACCGACTCGGCGCCGTCGAGCCTGCTGTACCGGATCGCCACCAATGTCTGCCTCAACGTCCTGCGCGCCGAAAAGAACAGAGGCGTCCGCGATGCCGAAGAAATCCTGCTCCGCATCGCCGACGCGTCCGACCACACCGAATCGTTTCTCCGCCGGGAGATTCTCGACAAGATATTCCAATCCGAAAAACCGACGACCAGGGAGATCGCCGTGATGCGCTACGTCGACGGGATGAGCCTGGAGGAGGTCGCCGCCGAGTCCGGTCTGTCCGTCTCCGGGGTGAGAAAGCGCCTGCGGGGACTCAAGGCCCGGATCGGCGCGCGCAAGGTGGTATTCGAATGAAAAACGCGACCGACCGCTTACCCGACATCGTCCTCGAGCGCTACCTGCTCGGCGAGCTCGACGCGGAGCGGACGGAAGCCGTCCGCCGGAGGGCGGAGGCGGACGAGACGCTGCGGCGGCGGCTGGACGACATGCGCCGCTCGAACGAGGAGCTGCTCGAAACGTATCCCGCCGAAGCCATGGCCCGGGCGATCCGCGAAAAATGGGAAACGGCCGAGAACGCGCCCCGGCGCCGGCGGTGGCGGCCGATCCCCGTCCTCGCCTTCGCCGGGGCGGCCGCGGCCGCGCTCGCCCTCTTTTTGTTCCTGCCGCTCGCCCGCCCGTCGGAAACGGGTCTCGCCGCCGGCGGCCCGGACGTCATCCGCTACAAGGGCGACGCCGCGTCGGGTTCCCCCTCCCTCGCCGTCTACCGGCTGCGGGGAGACTCGGTCGAGCTCCTCAAGGACGGCGCCGCGGTGCGGCCCCATGACGTCGTCCAGGTGCGGTACAACGCGCTCGCCAAGCGCTACGGCGCGATCCTCTCCATTGACGGCCGCGGCGCCGTCACTCTCCACTGGCCGCTTCCGCCCTCGACCGACGTCACCCTCGAACGCTCCGAGGCGCTGCTGCCGCGTTCGTTCGAGCTCGATAACGCGCCCTCTTTCGAGCTGTTTTTCTTCGTCACCGCGGACGCCCCCTTCGATCTCGACGCGGTGCTCGCCGGGGCCGAAACGCTCGCCCGCTCGGGGAACGCGGCCCGGAGCCGGCGTCTCGACCTGCCGCCCGGGTTCACGCAAACCTCGCTTCTGCTCGTCAAGGAGAACGCCACGCCATGAAAAGAACCGTCATCCGTCTCTCCGCCGCCTGCTTCTTCGCCCTCGCCGCGCCCGCCCTCCTCGCCGCCAAGGAATCCGCGGCGCTCGAGCGGTTCGGGATCATCGTGGGGAGCAATGAGGGCGGGCCCGAGCGCATCGCCCTGCGTTTCGCCGCGAGCGACGCGCAGGCGTTCGCCTCCGTCATGCAGGACATGGGCGGGCTGCCCGCGGCCAACCGCATCCTGCTCCTGAACCCGATGCTCGACAATGTCGTCCGGGCGTTCGCGGACATGGGGAAAAAAATAACCGAGGCGAAAGGCGACGCCGTACGGCGCGAGTTCGTCTTCTATTATTCCGGCCACTCGGACGAGGAGGGGCTCCTGTTGGGCGAACAGCGCCTCGGGTACAAGGAACTGCGCGCCCTCATCTCCGGCGTCAAAGCCGACGTGCGCATGGCGGTCATCGACTCCTGCGCCTCGGGCGTGTTCATCCGCGCCAAGGGCGGCGTTCAGCGGCCGCCCTTCATGCAGGACGCGGCGGTCGAGATGAAGGGATACGCCTTTCTCACCTCGAGCTCGGCGACCGAGGCGGCGCAGGAATCGGACAACATCGGCGCCTCCTTCTTCACCCATTATCTCATTTCCGGGCTGCGGGGCGCCGCGGACGCGAGCCGCGACGGGGTCGTCACCCTGAACGAAGCCTACCAGTACGCGTTCAACGAGACGCTCGTGCGCACGGAACGGACCCAGTTCGGCCCCCAGCACCCCTCCTACGACATCCAACTCACCGGGACCGGGGACCTGGTCCTCACCGACCTGCGGGAGACCTCGGCCGCGCTCTTCATCGACGACGCCGTCAGCGGCCGGATTTACATCCGCGACGCGGGGAAAAAACTGGTGGTGGAGCTGAACAAGCGGGACAAAGGCTCGCTGGAGATCGGCCTGTCTCCGGGCGAGTACACCGTCCTCGTGGACGCGGAGGGCGCCCTCTCCCAGGCCGTCGTCAGTCTCGCAGCCGGGCGCCGGGCGGTGCTGCGCGCGTCGGACCTCCTGGCCGTGCGGCCCGAGGGAACGGTGAGGCGCGGAGACGCGCCCGAGGACGCACCCGACGCGGACGCAACGCCGGGCCCCATTGAGGACGCCGCGCCGGACGATTATTCCGTCCTCCAGTTCAGCCCCTTCCGCGTCACCCTCTTTCCCGCGCGCGTCGCGCGCCTCAACTCGAACGTCCTCGTCGTCAATAACGTCGTCATCAACCTGACCGTGGGCCGCGCGCAGGCCGTGGCCGGGGCGGACGTGAGCGTTCTCGGGTCCGTCATCGAAAACGACCTGTCCGGGTACGCCGGCTCGACGCTGTTCACCATCGTGAACGGGAACCTGGGGGGCGCGATGACTTCCGGCCTGTTCAACATCGTGAACGGCCGGGCGGGCCTCGTTCAGGCGGCGGGCCTGTTCAACGTCGCGGGCGGGGATTTCGCGGGCGCCCAGCTGGCGGGTCTTTTCAACGTGACCGGCGGGACCGTCTCCGGCGCTCAGGCGGCGGGGCTGTTCAACCGCGCCGGCGACGTGTACGGCGTGCAGATCGGACTGGTCAATGCGGCCCGGAAGGTGAGCGGCGTGCAGATCGGCCTGGTCAACATTTCCGAGGACAACAGCGGATTCGCGCTCGGGCTCTTCAACGTCGAAAAGAACGGCATCCACGATATCGAGGCGTGGCAGGACATGGGCGGGTTCTCCAATCTCGCCTTCAAGCTGGGGACGAAGATTTCCTATGGAATGATCCTCGGCGGCTGCGATTTCGCGAACGGCAGCGGGTCCTGGTACGCCGGCGCCGGTTTCGGTTTCCGCATCCCGATCGGGTCGTTCTTCATCGACATGGACGCGGCCATGCTCGCGCGCTTCAGGACGTCCCAGGACCCGTTCGCGACGCCGCTCGAATCCGCCCTCGTCCCGCAGGCGCGCCTCAAGGCGGGCTTCAAGCTCTTCGGCGCTTTCGCCGTGTTCGCCGGCGTGAGCGCGCAGGTGTACATCCCCGGCCTGCTCTACGACCCGGCGCTCATGACCGAGCCCATGGTCTCAATCCCGACGGGCGGTTCCGGTCTGCCGGTCAACATCGTGCCCAAGGCGTTCTTCGGGATTCAATTGTTCTAGGGGAGATTGATTTCGCGGGAATCCACTGAAAGAATTCAATAAGGAAACCAGGAAACCAGGAAAAGAAAAAAAAGGCGGGGATAAAGAATATGCAAGCAACAGGTAGTTTTAGAATTAATTGTCGGATACAGAGTATATTTATCCATTTCCTTGCTTCCTCCCTTCCTGTTCCTGCCTTTTTCCTGGATTCCTGGTTTCCTTATTGACTTTTTTTTTTGAAATTTTTATAAACGCCCGTTCACGAACAGCCTGACCACGTTTTCCGCCGCGCGCTCGAGGAGCTCTCCGGCGCGCGCCATCGCCTCGTCGGTCGTCATCGGTCCGCGGCAGAGGCTGTAGAGCGCGGTGAAACCTTCCGCGTAGAGCGAATCGAGTTTTCCGTCAAGACTTCCGGACAGGCAGACCGCGGGCACGCGGTTCTTTTTCGCGAGGCGGGCGACGCCGAGCGGGGCCTTGCCGAAGGCGGTCTGCGCGTCGGTCCGGCCCTCCCCGGTGATGACCAGGTCGCAGTCGATGAGCTTTTTTTCCAGCTTCGTCCGTTCAATGACGAGGTCGACGCCCGGCCGGATGGCGGCGCCGAGGAAGGCCCAGGCGCCCGCCGCCAGGCCGCCGGCCGCCCCCGCGCCGGAAAGTTTGGTTACGTCCTTACCGCTGGTCTTTTTTATCACGGCGGCGAAATGCCCGAGGCCGCGGTCAAGGCGGTGGGCCGTCTCCCGGTCCGCGCCTTTTTGCGGGCCGTAGACGAGCGCGGCGCCGCGGGGACCGCAGAGCGGGTTCGCAACGTCGACCGCCGCGGTGAACCCGATCCCCCACAGCGCGGCCTCGAGCGCCCCCGCGTCGACCGAGGCGATCCGCTCCAGCTCCCGGCCGCCCCGCCCCACCGGTCTGCCCTTCGCGTCCAGGAAGCGCGCGCCGAGCGCCTGGAGCATGCCGACGCCGCCGTCCACGGTCGCGCTCCCGCCCGCGCCGATGACGATCTCCCGGCAGCCGTCCGCGATCGCCCGGCGGACGAGCTCCCCGGTGCCGTAGCTCGTGGCGCGGAGCGGATCGCGTTTGGACGGGGGGACGAGCGGCAGGCCCGAGGCCGCCGCCGTCTCGACGACGCCGGTCCGCCCGCGGTCGATGACGCCGTAGCGGGCGTTGACCGGCACGCCCAGCGGCCCGGTCGCCTTCGCCTTTCGGATCTTTCCGCCCTCCCCCGCGACCAGGGCCTCAATCGTGCCCTCCCCGCCGTCGGCGAGCGGCACGCATACCGTTTTTATACGGGCGGAGACGCGGGCCACGCCCCGGCGAATCGCCTCCGCGGCCGCGACCGAGGTGAGGCTCCCCTTGAAAGAGTCGGGGGCGATGACGATTTTCATCGCGCTGCGCTCAACCGAAGGTGAAGGCGTAGGCCGCGACCGGCCCCGGCGTCTCGATCTTCACGGTGCCGTCGATCGGGGCGCTCCCGTCAAAGAGCGTATAGAGTCGGTACTCCCCGATCTGCAGCTTTCCGTTCTTCACGTCGGCGGTGTTCGTCGGCCGGCCGTTCACCGTTACCGTGAGGACGGGCGGCGGCGAGCCCACCACCGGCCCCAGCACGAGGTAGACGTGCTTCGCGTGAAAAGAGAGCTCGATCGTTCCCGGACCGGCGGCGGTCAGTGCCTGTCCTCCCTGCGTCCACCTCCCCCCGATCGCCCATTGCCCGCGCGACAGCGAGCCGGGAAGGGCGTAGTCGACGGCCTTATCGTGCGCCCCCGTCCCGGGATTGGCGAAGCGCGCCGCCCGGTCGTACCCCAGGTAGGTTTCCGGCGTGAGATCGGCGGTGGTGGGCAGGGTGGGCGCGATCGAGTTGGCGGCCAGCGGCCCGCTTTTTTCTCCCAGGAGCTTCCGAATTTCCGATTCGGTCCGGTCGTACTCGCCCTCGCCGAAATGCTCGTAGCGGAGCGCGCCCATCCGGTCGAAGAGGTAATGGGCGGGCCAGTAGCTGTTGTGAAAGGCGTTCCAGATCTTGTAATCGTTGTCCTGAACAATGGGGTACGCAAGCCCGAACTGCGCCGCGGCCTGGCTCACGTTGGCGGTGTCCCGCTCGAAGGCGAACTCGGGCGTATGCACGCCGATGATGACGAGCCCGCGATCCTTGTATTTCGCGTACCAGGCCTTGAGGTAGGGAAAGGTGCGGATGCAGTTGACGCAGGAATAGGTCCAGAAATCGACGAGCACCACCTTGCCCTTGAGGTCGGCGGCGGTGAGGGGCGGGGAGTTGATCCAGGGCCCGCCCAGGGAAAGGGTCATGAGGAGCGGCGACTGGATGCCCGCGTTGACGGCCGGCGGCGGGCCATTGCCCTTGTCGCGCGCCGAAATGGCGTTCAGCACCGCCCCCTGGTTCTCGACCGACGTCAGGCCGGCCCCGTAGCCCGGGAAAGCCTGGAGGATGAAGGTCTGAAAGAGGCGGTCCGCGCCGGTGAAGAGCGCCACCGCGGTGACGATCATGAGCCCGCCGAAAACGATCTGGATCCCCTTCACGTGCCGGGTGAGGAACGGGACGCGCTGCAGGAGCCCGCGGCCGCCCAGCATGATGAGAAAGAGGGGAATCGACGTGCCCAACGAGTAGGCGATGGTGATGAAGACCGCTCCCAGGTCCACGTTCGAGGTGAGGGCCAGGGTGATGACCGAGGCCATGATCGGCCCGACGCACGGCGTCCAGACCAGTCCCAGGCTCAGACCCAGGACCAGGCCGCTCAGGTACCCGCGGTTTCCCCCCAGGGGGGAAACCTGCGACCCGCTCCCCACCCGCGTCAGACCGGACACGAGCCGCATGAAGGCGTTTTTCAAAGGAGGAATCACCATGACCAGGCCGAAAGCGAGAATCATTCCCGCGGCCACGTAGCGCAGGATGTCCGGGCTGATGCCGAGGAGCCTCACGAGCGTGGAAAGGGCGAGCGTGAAAAAGGTGAAACTCGCCACGAATCCGGTGATGATGCCGAGCGGCCTCGTCTTGCCCCCGCCGACCGAGCCCGACAGCACGACGGGCAGGACGGGCAGGATGCAGGGCGAGAGGATCGTGACGATTCCGGCGAGAAAGGCGTAAAACAGCAGAATGATCATGGTGTCCTCCTCACGTCACGTCAGTTCATGACGACGTGACTGTCGATCTGCGCCACCGTCGGCGTCTCGGCCCATACGGCGAGCGCCTTCCCGTTCTTGTCGATCTGGACGAACGAGTGCTGAGCCGTGATGCCGTAGCGGGTCTTCAGGGCCGTGGCGGTGTCGTAATTGACGAGCACGATCGTGGCGGTCAGATTCTTGTAATGGGCCCGGATGTCCTTCATCGTCGCCTGGCAGGTGGGACACCAGGAAGCGGCGAAATAATAGACGGTCGGCCCCTTGGCGGCCAGCGCCTGGGCCGCCGCCTCGGTGGTATAGGGAACCACGTACGGGGCGAGCCCGTTCGTGTCGTAGAACCCGGCGGGCGCGGGCGCCGTCATGCCGTTCGAGCCTTCCATCGTCGGCCCCGTCATCGAATTGTCCTCGGTCATCGTATCCTTCGACGTCATGGAATTATCCGACGTCATCGAATTGTCGGAGCTCATGGACGACTGGTTTTCCTTCTGCCCCTCGGCGAATCCCGCCTGGAAGACGGCCAGCAACAATATCGCGACGAAAGTGAAAATCTTCATATACTACCTCCTCGGTATTCACTGTGTGCATTTTTCGGAAATCACCGAAAAACGTTTCCTCGTTTCAGGCCCCGCGCCGGACGACGCTGTCTCGCAGTCGTTCGTTTCCCGGGCGGGCGGCGCCACCCGCCCCGGGCGCCGGGCCGTCCCGAACCTCCCCGCATCGGGGGCGGTTCCGGGCGGGCCGGTCCCTTCAGTTTTTATACCGCGCGTAGAGGAGCGCGATGAGCTTGGTCACGATCATGACGCCCAGGACGGCCGGAACCCACGGGTCCAGCCGGTGGAGGATGTCCTGCACGACGATCACGGCGGTGAGCGCGACGGTCCCCGCCAGGTAGGCGATGCGGCTCGCCTTGTACAGGTGCAGGGACTCGCGCTCGTCGGCGGGCTTCTCCCTGAACACCAGGCCGGCGTACACGGCCACCGCGGCGGCCAGCACGCACAGCAGCACCATCTGCACCTCGGTCGGCATGAGCAGGCCGAAGGGGTCGGCCAGGAAGAAAAGGACCGCCACCAGGGCCAGGGCGACGACGATCTCAGACGCTTTCTTCATAAAACAATTCCTCCACCGGACAGCGAAGATGTTTGGCCAGGCGCAGCGCCAACAGCACCGAAGGCGAGTAGTTGCCCCGTTCAATGGCGATGATCGTCTGGCGGGTGACGCCCGTGAGACCGGCCAGGCCTTCCTGGGTCATTTCGAGTTTCGTTCGCTTTTCGCGTACCCTGTTCAGTACCTTCTCACCGGGCATGGCTCCAATGTAAAGAATACTTTACACAGCGTAAAGAAAAATCGTTTTGGAGTTTTCCACCTCTTACTGACTTCTTTCTCCGTTGCTCTCCTCTTCGTGTCCTCCCTTGATGGCGGATTATGGTATCCGTCATTTCGGTATCATCGCCGTCTTGCGAATCGCCGGACATTAAGGTTCCCGGGAGTTGCTATTTCCCGCGATTGGAGTATAATTCCAGTAGAGGGTCTTGAAAAAACCGACGCGGCGACCGGAGTCAATCATTCCGGGCGCCCGCAATGGAGAGTGACAATGGAAAACGCCGACATGGCGGCCTCCGAAAAACGATCCGAGGAAAGAATCTCGGGCGAACAACTTCCCCGGCAACTGCAGACGCTCAGGGTCTCGTTCGGCGAAGGCGGTGAAAGTTACCGCGTCAAGACCATCGACGCGAGCGTCTCGGGCATTTCGTTTAAAATCGAACTGCCCGCCAACGCCATCCAGGACTACAATCTCACGATCGCCTCGGATGACGGGGGCATCACGCTCCACGACGAGCTCGTCTACGCCAAGCCCCTCGACCAGGAGACGTCGCGGGTGAGCGTGCGCTTCACCAAGCAGCCGGGCCTGGAAAACTACACCCGGCTCATCGACCGGTCCGAAAACGCTTCAGACGACGACCGGAAGAACGCAAGCCGCTGAGCGTTCCAGCGAAATAATTCCGGAGACTCATCATATTTCCAGCTCGCTTTCGGGGGCCGACGGACGTTGTGCGTATCGGTCAATCTCGCGCTCCGGTGAATTTCATGTTCAGATATCAGTTTTCTCAGAAGACCATCGTCCCGGCGCGACTTCGCCGGGCACATCGTCATTTGCACGATGTCAATTGATCAGTTTTCGCAATAGGTTATCATCCCGGCGCCAGCGCTGCCTCACCCGCACCCGAAAATCGAGGGCAACCCGGTACGGAAAAAGCTCGTTCGCGGCCGCCTGCGCCTTTTTCACGATGTCCCTGATTTTCTCTCCCCCGCGCCCGATGACGATGCCCTTCTGCGACTCGCGTTCCACGCAGATGAAGCCCCGCGCCCACAACTCGCGGCCCTCGTCATGCATCTCGAGATCGGCGATCTCGACGTAGACCGCGTGGGGAATTTCCTCGGCCGTATGAAGGATGACCTGTTCGCGCACGAGCTCCGCGATGCGGAAGCCGGGCTCCTGATCGGTGTAGTACTCGGGCGGGTACATGGGCTCGCCCTCCGGCGCCGCGGCGAAGAGGGCCGCGAGGAGCGCTTCCCGGCCCTCGCCGGTGAGAGCCGACACCGCGACGGCGGCCGCGCCCGGAAAGGCCGAGCGCGCGGCGGCGAGGGCGGCCGCCCCGCGGTCGGAGACGAGGTCGATCTTGTTCAGGGCCGTCACGAGCCGCGCCGCGTGCGGCGCGAGCAGGGCGCGCACCGCCCGCTCCTCCTCGCCCTCGGGACGGGAGACGTCGACCACGTAGAGCGCCAGGTCCGAATCGCCGAGCGAATCCTTCACGACGCCCTGCAGGCGGAGGTTGAATTTCTTTTCCGTGAGATGAAATCCCGGCGTGTCGAGAAAGACGAGCTGCCCGCGCTCTTCGGTCATGATCCCGCGGACGCGGTTGCGGGTCGTTTGGGGCACGGCCGTGACGATGGACACCTTCCCGCCGCAGAGCGCGTTGACGAGGGAGGACTTGCCGCTCGAGGGCCGGCCGACGAGGGAGACGGTGGCGGATTTCATATCCCGATTATTTCGGGAAGAGGCGGTGGATGTCGAGCACTTTTTTCTCGACGCCGAGGAGCATGTCGACGATGACGGGGTCGAAATGGACGCCGGCCTTGGCCTTGATCTCGGCGACGGCGTCGTCGTGGTGCCAGGGGGTCTTGTAGGGACGCGCCGAGGTGAGCGCGTCGTAGACGTCGGCCACCGCGCCGATGCGCGCGCAGTGCGGAATGCCTTCGCTCAGGATCCCGTTCGGGTACCCGCTCCCGTCCCAGCGCTCGTGGTGGTTGAGGGCGATGTGGCTGGCGAGGGTCAGGAAGGACTGCTCCCCGAGCTCGCAATCGGCCTGGTTCAGGATCTCCCAGCCGTACAGGGTGTGCTTCTTCATGATCGTCCATTCGTCCTCCGTCAGCCGCTCCTGCTTGAGGAGAATGGTGTCCGGAATGGCGACCTTCCCGATGTCGTGCAGCATGCTCGCCAGGAAGATCTCGTCCGGGAACTCGGGCCGCATCTTGTAATCGGGGTACGGCTGGCGGCGGAGGATTTCCTGGGCGATGAGCCGGGAATACTCGCAGATGCGCTTCAGGTGGTCGCCGGTGCCGATGTCGCGGAACTCCGCGAGCCGGGCCAGCGAGCGGATGGTGGAGGACTTGGTCTTGTGCAGCAGGAGGTTGGCGCTGATGAGCTTGTCGTTCAGGAACTCCTGCATCTTCAGGGACTCGCGCAGGTCTTCCGTCACGCGGACGAATTCGCTCACGTCGAAGAGCGAGCCGACGACCGCCGATTCGAGGCGGACGGCCGTCAGGTTCAAGGTCACGCGCTCGGACCCGGCGTCGACCAGGCTGCAGCGCTTCCCCCGGATCCCGCCGTCGCGGGCCAGCTGCTTCAGGAGCTCCCCGCGCAGGAAAACGTCGCGGAAGATCTCGCAGCGCCGGATGAACTCGGCTTGGCTCTCGAACTTGAGCTTGAGGAGCAGGCTGTGATTGACGGCGATCATCTCCCCGTCCAGGGCCATGATGAACATGGGGAAGTTCATGAGGTCGATGAAATTTTTCATCATGGCGATTTCGTCCCGGGCCGACGGTTGACCGTCCGCCGACGCGGCTTTCCGCGGGTAGTCCGGTTTCGGCGGCACGGCCAGCTGCTCTATGTACAAAAGGTCGCGCAATTTGGCCGCCACCAGCCTGATCTCGTTCTTGTGCCCCGTAAAATACTCGGCCGGGGACTTCGACACGAGGAGGAGCGATCCGAGGGCCCGGCCGTCCGGGGCCGCGAGGGGGAAATGAACGAATTCCCTCGACCCATTGAGGTAAGGATCGAGGGCCGCGGTGCTCTCGGTCTTGCCGGGGAGAAGCGCCTCCGCCGCGGGGAGCGCCCCGGCGAGCGACAGGATCCGCTCGGACTCCACCGGCTCGGCGGCGGCGCGGCCGGCGGCGATGACCGTCCCGGTCCGGAAATCCACCAGGAGCGCGTGCTCGAGGCCGTGCACGGCGGCCAGCCATTCGGCGAGAGTTTGGAGTTTATTTTCAGTGGTTGGTACGGAGTCGAGGCGCGCCACCAGCGCGCTCAGCGACCCGATGAATTCTGAGGCCCTCATGATCAATTATTAATTATGGTGAAATCCCCGTGAATGTCAAATTTTTCCCCGCGCCCGTTCCCTTGAACGCCCGCCGCGCCCATGGTACGCTGGATCAACCGTATGGGCAAAATGACGCTTCGGGAAAGGGCGCGCCGGCTGAAAATCGATGTCAAAGCCCTCGCCCTCTGCCTCAAGGACCCCCGGCTCGGCTGGCCGGCCCGGCTCGCGGCCCTCGCCGCCGTCGGCTACGCCCTCTGCCCCGTCGACCTGATCCCGGATTTCATCCCCGTCCTCGGCCAGCTCGACGACCTCATCATCGTCCCGCTCCTGGTCGCCCTCGCCGTCAAGCTCGCGCCCAGGGGGCTCCTCGACGAATGCCGGAAGCGGGCCGAGACCGAGAACGCCGACAGCCGGGCCAAGTGGGGGGCGCTCGCTTTCGTCATCGCCGTGTGGCTCGTCATTCTGGCGGCCGTCGGAATATGGGTGGCCGGACTGGCCGGGGTCGGGATATAATGAGCCGAAACGGCGCTTGAAGGATAAAGTCGCGGCGGTCGCAGAGATCGAACGCGAACCGGAGGAGGCGGATTGTGATGAAAAAACCGAAGAACATCGTCCCGGCGGCCGTCCTGGCCGCGCTGCTTTCAAGCGGCGCGTTCTCCTGCGCCACCCAGCAGACGGTCGTGCAGGTCCCGACCAATGTCAACCTTCCCCGAAACGTTCGGGTGGTGGCCCAGTCCTGCAATGCCCGCGCCATGTACCAGACGGTCGTCGATCTGGAAAACAACGAGATCGTCATTCTCGTGTACAACGAGACGAACCTGCTCAACGTCATCCGCACCGGGATCAAGGCCGATCCGAAATCCCAAGCCTCCGTGCCCGGGACGGACGCGCCGGACGCCGGAGGAACGCGGGGGCGGGAGAAGTAGCGGAAGCGTCATTCCAGCCGACTGCCGAAGAAGCCCGACTTTTTCGACCACCCGCTACACCGTCTCCCACGCGCCCGATTCCCCGGCGCGGAAGAGAGCGTCCAGCACCTTCATGTTGGCGACCGCGTCCTCCGGACCGACGGGCGCGGGCTTCTTGTCCCGCACCGCTTCCGCGAAGACTTCAAACAGCAGGCGGTACTGGTCAACGGCTTCGGTGCGGTAGACGCGCCGGCCCACGCCCGTGACGATGACGACTTCGGACGGGACGTCGCCGAAGGTGTTGAACGGCACGGGAAATTCAATGGTGCCGCCCGAACCGGTGACGGTGACGTGCTGGTACGGGAACGAGCGCGTACCCACCGTAAAGGTCGACGTGATCGGACGGCCTCCCGCGCCCGCGCCGAATGCGAGCAGCCCCGAGGCCAGCGTGTCCGTCTTGAACTCCTGGTCATAGTCGATGCGGGCCGCGACGCGGACCGGCTCGCGGTCGAGGAGGAAGCGCGCGGCGGACACGGCGTAACAGCCGATGTCGAGGAGCCCCCCGCCGCCCGCGGTTTTGATGTTGCGGATGTTTTTCGGATCGGAATTATTGTAGGAAAAATGAGTGTGGACGGCGTGCGCCTCCCCGATTTCGCCCGCCCGGACCAGCTCGCGCGCGTGCCGCCATTGCGGGTGGAACTTGTACATGAAGGCTTCCATTAAAAGAACGTTCTTCTTCTTCGCGTACGCCGCCGCCTCCGCGGCCTCCGCGGCGTTGAGAGCGATCGGTTTTTCGCAGAGCACGGGCTTGCCCGCGTCCGCGGCGCGCTTGATCCACTCCAGGTGCAGGTGGTTGGGCAGGGGGATGTAGACCGCGTCCACCTCGGGCGAACGGACGAGGGTTTCGTAATCGCCGAAGGCGAGCGGGATGCCCAGGCTCCTGGCCGCCTCCTCCGCCCGCGCCTTGTCGCGCGAGGCGAGGGCCTTGAACTCGAGGACGTCCGAACCGCGGCACGGCGCCGCCACCCGCCGGATGAAATGCCCGGACACCCCGAGCACGCCGAACCTGATCTTCGCCATACATCACCTCCAACAGCCTTCAATATACAACGCCGGAGTACCGCGAGGAAAGGGAACCGCGGATGAATACGAATAAAGAGAGAAAAGAAGCGGCAAACCGGGCAATCCCCCCGCCTTCGTTCCCGACGGGCGTCGACCTTATCTCCCGCCGCCGGCCAGGCTCTCCCAGACGACCGCGTAGCGCGTCCCGGTCCAGAA
>CAZKOS010000064.1:0-3576 GCA_964554445.1 uncultured Spirochaetaceae bacterium
TATTTCGACAACGATGCGGACAACCGCGACGTGCAGATCGACTACGTTTCGATCAACGGCTCCATCCGCCAGGCGGAGAATCAGTCCACGAACACCGGCGTCTACCAGAACAACCAGTGCGGCGGCTCCAACAGCGAATGGCTGCACTGCAACGGTTACATCGGATTCGGCGACATCAGCGGCGGCAGCAGCTCTTCGAGCAGCAGCTCGTCCTCGAGCTCATCGAGCAGCTCTTCAAGCAGCAGCTCGTCCGGCAGCAGCTGGTGGGGAGGTTGGTGGTAATGGACGATCCGTCGGCGAGGCGTCTCGCCCGCGTCCGACGGATCAACCCGCCGGGCCGAAAGCCCGGCAGCCATCACGCTTCTCGCCGGATCGGCGCAACGGCGGAGTAAAGGCGGGAACGAAATACGCGTTCAGGCGCGCATTCTATCGGTACCGGCCGCTCCTCCGTCTCGTGCCACGACGCGAAGGAATCTAATTGAAAAGGTAATTGAAACCGCCCGGGCATCACCGGGCGGTTTTTTTATTTTAAAACGCCGTCTTCGAAGCGGGCTCCTTCCTGAATTAGTTGCGCGCTCCACACCGGTCAATATAATAAGGCGATGACGTCACCGATCGAGTGCTCGATGGTACCGGGGGGGACCTGCCGCTCCCGGACGGCGCGGAGAAACCGCCCGTGCCCGATGATTTCGGCGGTTGTCTCTCACCTATCGGGAAGCCCGTGCGTCATTTCCCGGTCGCGGAAAAAGCGTCTGCCAAACGATTGAGAAAGTGGATGTTCTTTTGTTGTCGGTTGATCATCATAAAAAAAGCCCCCGGGGACACTGCCCGGGGGCGTTGCCATCTCGGAGAGCGGGCTTAAAATCCGAAGATGCCCTTGAGCAATCCGACGAACTGCTCGTTGACCGCGATGCAGGTGCCCACAAACACGATGCTCACCATGCTCATGAGCTTGATGAGAATGTTGAGGCACGGGCCCGAGGTGTCCTTGAAGGGGTCGCCGACCGTGTCGCCGACGACGCCCGCCTTGTGCGCCGGGCTGCCCTTGCCGCCCAGGTTGCCGGCCTCGATGTACTTCTTGGCATTGTCCCAGGCGCCGCCCGAGTTGGCCATCATGATGGCCAGCACGAAGCCGGCGGCGGTGGCGCCGGCCAGCAGGGCAATTACGGTGAGGGGCCCGAAGAGGAAGCCGACCAGAATCGGCGCCGTCACCGCCATGAGCGAGGGCAGGATCATCTCACGCTGGGCGCCCATGGTGCTGATCTTGACGCAGCTCGCGTAGTCGGGTTTTTCCGTTCCCTGTAGAATGCCGGGAAAGGCCTTGAACTGGCGGCGGACCTCATCGACCATTGCCTGGGCGGCCCGGCCGACGGCGCCCATCGCCATGGCCGCGAAGACGAAAGGCAGGACGACGCCGAGCATGAGCCCGATGAGCACGTTCGGACTCAGGATATTGGCGACCACGTTCGAAAAATCGATCTTGTTGAAGTCGGCGACTTTCTGGCCGTATTCGGCGATAAGGGCGAGCGCGGTGAGCGCGGCCGAACCGATGGCAAAGCCCTTGCCCGTGGCGGCGGTGGTGTTGCCGAGCGAGTCGAGGGCGTCAGTGCGCCGACGCACTTCGGGCGGCTGGTGGGTCATCTCGGCGATGCCGCCCGCGTTGTCGGCGACCGGGCCGTAGGCGTCCGTGGCCAGCGTGATCCCCAGCGTGGAGAGCATCCCCACGGCGGCCAGGCCGATGCCGTAGAGGCCGGTGACGACGTGCGTGCCCCCGCCCGCGAAGTAGAACGCGCCGAGCGTGCCGAGCACGACGGTGACGACCGGGACGATGGTCGAGAGCATCCCCAGCGACAGGCCGCCGATGATGAGGGTGGCCGGCCCGGTCGTGGTCGCCTTGGCCAGGTTCTGGGTCGGCTTGTAGGTGTCCGAGGTGAAGTATTCGGTGAAGAAGGCGATGATGACCCCCGCGACGAGCCCCGTCACGACCGAGCCCCACAGGCCGAGCTGGCCCGGGAACAGGAAGTAGATGGCGAAGAACGAGGCGACGGCGATCAGGCCGGTGCTCGAATAGGTGCCGGTGCGCAGGGCGCGCAGAAGCGTCTTCTGGGTGGCGTCCTCCTTGGAGCGCACGAGGAAGGTGCCGATCACCGAGGCGATGACGCCGATGAAGGCGATGAAGGCCGGCAGCTGGATGAAGAGGAGCGCTTTCCCTCCCAGCCCCATGAGGCCGGCGGCGGCCGACCCGAGCGCCATGGTGGCGATCACCGAGCCGACGTAGCTCTCGTAGAGGTCGGCGCCCATGCCCGCCACGTCTCCCACGTTGTCTCCCACGTTGTCGGCGATGGTGGCCGGGTTGCGCGGGTCGTCCTCGGGAATGCCCGCTTCGACCTTGCCCACCAAATCAGCGCCCACGTCGGCGGCCTTGGTGTAGATGCCGCCGCCCAGGCGCGCAAAGAGCGCGGCCGAGGAGGCGCCCATGCCGAAAGTGATCATAATGGGGGGGATCTCGGCGGCGCTGCCGATGCCCCAGCCGAGCGGGAGGAAAACGTAGCGGAGGAGAATCCACCACAGGGAGAGGTCGAGGAGGCCGAGGCCCACCACCACCATGCCCATGACCGTGCCCGAGTTGAAGGCCACGCGCAGGCCGGAATTGAGGCTCTTGGAGGCCGCGAAGGCGGTGCGGCAGTTGGCCTTGGTGGCCACCTTCATGCCGATGAACCCGGACAGGGCGGAAAAGAAGCCGCCCGTCAGGAAGGCGACGGGCACGTAGCGGGAGAGCAGGCGTTGACCGCCGTTGAGCTCCGGCACCACCCAGGCGATGAAGCCGAGGATGACGAATAAAACCGCGAAAAATATCGCCACGACCTTGTACTGCTGCTTGATGTAGGCCATGGCGCCGGTGTGCACCGCGTCCGAGATCTCCCGCATCTCTTTCGTGCCCCGGCTTTTTTTCATGGTCCTCACGATGAGGACCACGGCGAAGGCCAGGGCGACGATCGAGCCGGCCAGGGTAAACCAGATCAAATCGATTACGTCGTTCGACGCCGCCGGCCCGCCTTCCTGCGCCCAGGCGAAGGCCGGGGCCAGGAGAAGGACGGCGACGAAGAGCAGGAACAGACGCTTCTTCATTGAATCACTCCTTGTTGGGTATATATCGGTTTTCCCGCGGCCATGCGGCGCTCTTCGAGAAAGGCGATCGTTCCGATCGGCGGATTCGAATCGATGGTGCGAGCGTTCAATGAAACCACGGTGCCAGTTTTATTGCGATCCACTGTATAGGTCGCAACCGGTTCTGTCAAGAACGCGGTCGGTGAGGCCGGCGGATTGAAAATTCGGAGGACACGGACGGCACGGGGGGAAGAGGAGCGCGCGGAGAGAAAGTTGAATTCGATGAATCGTTTGCACACGTTTTTATTCTTTCATTCCTTCCGCTCCGGGATCGCGGTGGGACGGAGCGGACCCTCAAAACCGCCCTTTTCACTTGACCGACCGTCGCCGGCCGTATTATTTTTCAGCATCCGAAAAACGTGGAACCGGCGATGGAGTTCGCCCCTTCCCAACCGCCTTTTCGAGCCG
>CAZKOS010000064.1:3676-7604 GCA_964554445.1 uncultured Spirochaetaceae bacterium
AGCCGTAGGCTGTTGGCTCCTGCCGACATACCGCGGGCCTTCCCGGGGGGGAGGGCCCCGGCGTCCGCCCGTCACACGGCGGACCGGAGAGGAGATCATGAAATACCTGTTGATTTTTCTCGGCAGCGGAACCGGAGGGCTCGCCCGCTTCGCCCTTTCGACCGCGACGTACAAGCTGTTCGCCGCGACGTTTCCCGTCGGAACGCTCGCGGTGAACCTGGCCGGCTGCCTGCTGGCGGGCTTCCTGACCGGGCTCGCCGGGCGCCTGACTTTGCCCCCCGACCTGCGCCTGCTTCTGTTTATCGGATTTTTGGGCGGGTTTACGACCCTGTCGACCTTCGGCCTGGAAACCTTCGATCTGATCAATCAGTGGAAGTTCGGATCCGCGGCGGCCAACCTCCTCCTCACCAACCTGCTCGGCGTCGGGCTGGTGTTCGCGGGCTATCTTTTATTCCAGGGCGTGTCGAAAATAATCAGGTAGGAGGTTCCCATGGGCGCTGCCAGCAGAAAAATCGTCGAGGACGACGTCCTCCTGAGGATATATTTGAGCGAACGGGAAATGCTGCACGGGAGGCCGCTGTACGAGGCGATCGTGCTGCAGGCGCGGGAAATGGGCCTGGCGGGGGCCACCGTCCTGCGCGGCGTCATGGGATTCGGGGCGGACCGGCGGATGCATTCGGCCCACCTTCTGGACCTGGCGGACAACCTGCCCGTGGTCGTCGAGATCGTCGATCGTGAGGAGGCCGTCCAGCGGCTCGTTCCGTACCTGGACGATACGGTCAAGGACGGCTTCGTCACCATGGAAAAAGTTCACGTCTTCCGATACCGGGCGAAGGGCGGCGGGACCGGGAAAAAAAACGACTCCTGAGCGAGCCTCGAATCCAACCCTAAATTCGTTTTCCCCGTCCATTCTTCCGAAGCGGGCGATACCGCGGAGGCCGCGCCGTGTGGACAAAAATCTCCGGTTGGTGCATGTTTGTGGCGAAGCTGATTCGAGATGCGATCCGCGCCGGGGCGGGCGTATCGTTCCCGTTGTGGGACGGGGGGGAGTAGCCGATCGTGGCGGACGTCAAAAGCGTGATCTCCATTTCCGTTTTCATCGTCGCGTACGCGCTGTTCATCGCCCTTCCGAAGTACCGCGCCTTCGTCGCCCTGGGCGGCGCGGCCGTGCTCGTGGCCAGCCTCACCGTGAGCCCCTTGTCCGCGTTTCTCGCCGTCAACTGGAACGTGATGGGGATTTTCGTCGGAACCCTCTTCGTGGCGGACGTCTTCATCGAGAGCCGGGTGCCGGCCTTTCTCGCGGAGAGGATCGTCGACCGCGCCCCGTCGGTGAAATGGGCCGTTCTTTTCATATGCGCGCTGGTGAGCTTCATTTCCGCGTTCGTCGAAAACGTGGCGGCCGTTCTCATCGTGGCGCCCATCGCCTTCGCCTTGGCGGAAAAGCTGAAGATCAAACCGGTCAAACTCATCATCGGCATCGCCATCTGCTCCAACCTCCAGGGCACTGCCACCCTGATCGGAGATCCCCCGAGCATGCTCTTGGGCGGATACACCGGGATGACGTTCATGGATTTCTTTTTCCTGCGCGGCCGGCCGAGTATTTTTTTCGCCGTGGAGATCGGCGCGCTCGCGTCCTTCATCGTCCTTTATTTTTTCTTTCGGCGGTACCGCCGGAAAGTCGTCACCGTACCCGTGGAGAAGGTGCGTTCCTGGGCGCCGACCTTCATCCTCGTCGGGCTGATCGCCGCCCTGGCGGTATCCTCGTTTTTCGACACGGGATTCTCCTACGCCGCCGGGGCCATCTCCATGGCGGCCGGCGCCGTATCCCTCGTCTGGAAACTGCTGCGGCGGGAGGGAGGATTTTTCTCCACTTTGAAGAGCCTGGACTGGGAAACGGCCGGATTCCTGGTCGGCATTTTCATCCTGGTGGGCGGACTCGTCGAAACGGGCTGGATTGAAAAAATCGCGGCCGCGCTCGCGCACCTTGTGGGAGGAAACGTCCTCGCGGGATTCGTCCTGATCGTGGCCTGCTCGGTGGTGATCTCCGCTTTCGTGGACAATGTCCCCTATCTGGCCGCCATGCTTCCGGTGGCCACGACCCTGGCCCGGGACATGGGCGTCGCCGACGCTACGGTTCTCCTCTTCGGCCTGTTGGTCGGAGCGAGCCTCGGCGGCAACATCACGCCCATCGGCGCCTCGGCCAACGTCGTGGCGACCGGCATGCTGAAAAAACGGGGATATGCGGTTTCATTTCCGGAATTCGTCGGCATGGGTCTGCCGTTTACCCTGGCCGCGGTGACGGCCGGAGCCGTTTTCGTGTGGCTGGTCTGGGGACGGTGACGGCGATCGAATCTTCCGGACGGCCGGCGGCGTCTGGCGGCGGGGACCCGCAAGGAACGATCGCGCATCCGCGACCGGCAATTTCTTCTCCGGGGTGCCTGCCTCGGCCGATGACCGACGCCCTCCCGACGCGCCGCACCTCGGCGAGCGTGCGCCTTTCACCGCCGCCGAAACACGCCGTGTAGACAAAACCTACCAATTAGTTCATCTTTTACGGGAGTTTTGATCGCCATCCGATGCGCCTTACGGGATACTCAACGTGCCCACAGCGCGACGGGAGGAGGAAACGATCGTGGCGGATCTCAAAAGCATTATCTCGATTTCCGTTTTCATCGTCGCATACGCGCTGTTCGTCATCCTTCCCAAATACCGCACCTTCGCCGCGTTGGGAGGGGCGGTCGTACTCGTCGCGAGCCTGACATTGAGTCCCCTGCAGGCGCTGGGAGCGGTCAACTGGAACGTCATGGGAATTTTCGTGGGCATGCTGTTCGTGGCGGACGATTTCCTCGAGAGCGGCGTGCCGGCCTTCCTGGCGGAGAAAATCGTCGCCCGGTGCGGCACGGTCCGTTGGGCGGTCCTCTTCACCTGCGCCCTGGTGAGCTTCATTTCCATCTTCGTCGAAAACGTGGCCGCGGTGCTCATCGTGGCGCCCGTCGCCCTGGCCATCGCGGACAAGCTCAAGATCAACCCGGTGAACATGCTCATCGGCATCGCCGTTTGTTCCAACCTGCAGGGAACCGCCCTGCTGATCGGCGATCCGCCCAGCATGCTCCTGGCCGGGTACGCGAAAATGAATTTCATGGATTTCTTCTTTTATGAAGGGCGGCCGGGGATTTTCTTCGCCGTACAAATCGGCGCGCTCGTCTCATTGGCCGTTCTGTTCGTCGTCTACCGCCGCCTCCGGAGCCCGGCCCTGGCGATCCCCGTGGAAAAAGTCCGCACCTGGACGCCCACCTTCATTCTGGGCGGCCTCATCTGCGCCCTGGCGCTCTCGTCGTTTCTCGATCCCGGCTTTTCCTCCGCGGCCGGCATCCTCTGCCTGGCGGCCGGGGCGCTCTCCTTCGTCTGGCGCCTCATCCGGCGCGAGGGGAACGTCAAGGCCTTCCTGAAAATTCTGGACTGGAACACGGTCGGATTCCTGCTCGGCGTCTTCATTCTCGTCGGCGGCATCTCCGAGGCCGGTTGGATCGATCGCATCGCCGACCTCGTTTCGGCGCTCGTCGGCGGCAATGTGTTCCTGGGCTTCGTCCTCATCGTGGGTTTCTCCGTCCTCTTTTCCGCGTTCGTGGACAACGTGCCGTACCTGGCGGCCATGCTCCCCGTGACCGCGTCCCTGGCAAGCCGGATGGGCCTGCCCGATCCGGCGGTGCTCTTCTTCGGCCTGTTGATCGGCGCGAGCCTCGGCGGCAACATCACCCCCATCGGCGCCTCGGCCAACATCGTGGCCGTGGGGCTCCTGAAGAAACGGGGATACACCGTCCGCTTCCGGGAGTTCGTCGCCATCGGCCTGCCTTTCACCCTCTCCGCGACCCTCGCCGGCGCGATCTACATCTGGCTGGTCTGGGGCCTGCGGTGAACCGCAGCGAAC
>CAZKOS010000064.1:7704-12543 GCA_964554445.1 uncultured Spirochaetaceae bacterium
AACCGCAGCGAACTATTTCAGGCTTTTTCGCTTTCCCAGACGCCACTTAAGGAGTAATTTCGCGAGTTCCGCTGCGGCAGCCGAAGCGAACCGGTAGAGTAATATTAACCCGTCAAGAAGCCGTAATATGACTTATACTGTTTTCCCTGCTTCGGCCTAGCTCAGCGAACGATTTGATCTTATCTGCTTTTGCAGCCGTCGCTTAAGAAAGATTTTCGTAATTTCAGCTGAGCGGCCGAAGCGAACCAAGAATTATAATACTGACGATTGAAGAGGTGAGTAGGGAGGTTGTCTCGCTCTCTTTGCTTCGGCTTAACCGCAGCGAACTATTTCAGGCTTTTTCGCTTTCCCAGACGCCACTTAAGGAGTAATTTCGCGAGTTCCGCTGCGGCGGGGGCCAACAGCATGAACGGCGCCATCAGGAGCCAATCCGCGGGCCCCGGCGCGCGGGTCCCGAACACCGGCTGGAGGAACGGCAGGTAGACGGCCGCCAGGAGCAGGGCGAGCGAGATCCCCGCCGCGATGAGCATGCTCCGGTTGGAGAACGGGCCGATCGCGAAGATCGAATTGTATTCCGAACGGGAAGTGAAGGCACGCAAGAGCTCGGAGCAGACGAGGGTGGTGAAGGCGATCGTCCGGGCGAATTCGACGTCGCCCGGGTGACGGAACATTCCCAGCCAAAAGGACAACAGCACGGCGGCGGTGTCGACCGCGGCCACGACCGCGATCATGAGGGCCATATCGCGGTTTACCACCGGCTCCCGCCTGGGCCGCGGCGGCCGCCGCATGACGTCCGCTTCGCCTCGCTCCATGCCGATCGCCACCGCCGGCGCGCCGTCGGTGACCAGATTGAGCCAGAGGATCATGATGGGCGAAAGGGGGACGGGCATACCGAGCAGGATGGAAATGAAGATGATGAGAATTTCGCCCACGTTGCAGGTGAGGAGGTAGAGCACGAACTTGCGGATGTTGGAGAAGATGATGCGCCCCTGCTCGACGGCGGCCACGATGCTCGCGTAGTTGTCGTCGGTGAGCACTACGTCGGCCGTCTCCTTGGTGACGTCGGTGCCGGTGATTCCCATGGCCACGCCGATGTCCGCCCGCTTCAGGGCCGGCGCGTCGTTGACGCCGTCGCCGGTCATGGCCACCACGTGTCCGCGCCGCTTGAGGGCGTCCACGATCTTCACCTTGTGCTCGGGCGAGACCCGGGCGAACACGTCGACGTTCTCGGCCTCCTCCGCGAACCGTTCCTCCGGGACGGCGTCTATCTCGGCGCCGGCGAGCACCCGGCCGTTTCCGAGCAGGCCGATCCGGCCGCCGACGGCGGCGGCCGTGTCCTGGTAGTCGCCGGTGACCATGACGGTGCGGATGCCGGCGGACCTGGCGAGCCCGATGGCGGCGCCCACCTCCGGCCGGGGGGGATCGATCATGCCGGCCAGCCCGATGAAGACGAGGTCGCGCTCGACGCTCGTCGGGTCCACGTTCTCCGGGCGGGCGGGCAGGGGGCGCATCGCCACGGCCAGAACGCGCAGGGCGCGGCCGGACATGGCGCCGTTGGCGGAGAGGACTTCCTCCCGGCGCGCGTCATCGAGCTCCACCGTTTCCCCGTTCCATATCATCCGGTCGCAGAGGGAGAGGAGGACGTCGGGGGCGCCCTTGACGAAGGCGAGGAACGGTGCGCCGGTCCGTGCGGCGAGGGGCGAGGCGCCGTCCGAGAGCTCGTGAACGGTCGTCATGCGTTTGCGGTCGGAGTCGAAGGGAGCTTCGCCGACGCGGGGGAAGCGGGTCTCGGCCTCGGACTTGACGAGCCCGCCTTTGCCGGCACAAGCGACAAGCGCGCCCTCCGTCGGGTCGCCCACCATGCGCACCCCGCCGCCGTCGGCCGCTTCGAGCCGCGCGTCATTGCAGAGAAGCGAGCCGTGAAGAAGAAGGGACAGGTCGGGGGACTCCTCCGGCGAGACCGCCGCCCCGTCGATCAGGAACCCGCCCCGGGGCTCGTATCCCTCGCCGGTCACGGCCAGGGTTGTGCCGCCGATCCATAGTTCGGTGACCGTCATGGCGTTCTGGGTGAGGGTGCCGGTCTTGTCGGAGCAGATGACGGTGGCGCAGCCGAGCGTCTCGACCGCCGGCAGCCTGCGGACGAGGGCGTGGCGGCGCACCATGCGCTGCATGCCGAGCGCCAGGCAGACGGTGACGACGGCCGGCAGGCCTTCGGGCACGGCGGCGATGGCGAGACTCACCGCGGTGAGGAACAATTCCTTCACGCGCCCGAGACTCGCCTCGAAATAAGGAATGAAACCCCGCGTCCGGATCAGGTCGAGCGCGGTGTCCTTCAGGATGCCGATGACGAAGATCGCCGCGCAGACGGCGAGGGAGAGGATACCGAGCCACGTTCCGAGCTGCTTGAGCTTCTCCTGCAGGGGGGTGAGCTCGGTCTTGTCCTCCTGGAGCATCTCGGCGATCCTTCCGATCCGGGTGCTCATGCCGACGGCGACGACCACCCCCCGGCCGCGTCCGTAGGTGGCGAGCGTCCCCATGAAACCCAGGTTTTTGCGGTCGCCCAGCGGAATGTCCTCGGCGAGCACGAGACGGTGATCCTTGTTCACCGGCAGCGATTCCCCGGTGAGCGACGCCTCCTCCACCTTCAGGTTGGCGGTTTCCGTCAGTCGCACGTCGGCGGGGATGTAATTGCCGGCTTCGAGGACGACGAGATCGCCGGGCGCGAGTTCGCGCGCCGGGACGGTGAGCCTGCGGCCGCCGCGGACGACCACGGCATTGGGCGCCGCCATTTTCTTCAGGGCGGCCAGGGCGTTCTCGGCCCGCGACTCCTGAATCACGCCGAGCGCGGCGTTGAGGATGACGATGGCGATGATGGCGCCGGCGTCGAGGTATTCACCGAGGGGATAAATGGAGACCGCGGCCGCGACGAGGAGGATGACGATGAGGAAGTTTTTGAACTGGTTGAGGAGCAGGGCGGGAAAACCGGGGCGGGGGCGCGCCTTGAGCTCGTTCGGTCCGTACTCGGAAAGCCGCCGGGCCGCCTCGCCTTCCGTGAGCCCGTTTTCCGGGTCGGTGGAAAATTCTTCGATCATTTCCTCGACGGTGCGGTTGTGCATGGACGATGTTTCTCCCTCGCGGAGCGTCCTTCCGGCGCTCGACGGAAAAACTATAGCGGATTTTAAAATCGGTGTCCAATAATTTCCTTGCCTTACGCGAAAGGGATGAGGAGGACCACGGATACTCACGGATAGGACGGATAACACGGAAGAAGAAGAAGAAGAAGGAGGAGGAAAAACAACGAGATTCCGGACAATCCGTCAAGGGACGATTGGGTATAAGCCTTTATTCGATCAATCCAAGGTTCCTTCCCGGTAAAAAGGAGAAAACTTCTGTGTCACGAGATTGCTTCGGCCCGCTGTAATGGAAATGGAGCATAAAATGCAGGGGCCTCGCAATGACTTTTTTTTAGCCTCTTCACTCCCTTTGTTCCTCCCCTATCCGTGTTCATCCGTCTTATCCGTGCCATCCGTGGTTCTCTTTCCGCGCTGCGGCGATTGACGAAGCGAGCTTTTTACGAAATGATTTCCACGACGTACAATTTCCGCGGACAAGGAGTGCATTGTGAATCCGGAGCAGGAGCGCGCCGCGTCGTTTTTGAAGAAACACGGAATGGATTACACCGACATCGACCTGGACTCCATGGTCGGGCTTTTCCTGGAGGAGATGGACCGGGGGCTGAAGGGGGAGCCGAGCTCCCTCGCCATGATCCCCACCTACATCGAGATCCCCGACGACATTCCCCCGGACCGGCCGGTCGTCGTGATCGACGCCGGCGGGACCAATTGCCGGGTGGCCCTGGTGCGTTTTTCAGGCGACAAGACTCCGATCATCGAGAACCGAAAACGATTCCCCATGCCCGGCTTGGAAAAGGAGGTGACCGCCCGCGAGTTCTACGACACGTTCGCCGGTTACCTCGAGGAGATAAGGGACGAAAGCGACCGCATCGGTTTTTGTTTTTCGTACCCGTCGGAAATGCTGCCCTCCAAGGACGGGCGGATCCTGTACTTCAGCAAGGAGATCAAGGCGCGGGAGGCGCTGGGCGGGCTCGTCGGGGAGGGGCTCCTCGGCGCGCTGGCGGCGCGCGGCGTGCGGGAGAAAAAGCGCGTCATCGTCCTCAACGACACCGTGGCGACGCTTTTGGCCGGCACCAGTCTCATGGGCGGCCGCAATTACGACGGGTATCTGGGCTTTATTCTGGGCACCGGCACGAACGTCGCCTACGTGGAGAAGAATGCGGGCATTGAAAAAGCTCGTCATCTCGATCAGGCCGGGAGCCAGATCGTCAACGTCGAGGCGGGGAATTTTTCGCGGGCGCCGCTCGGGGAGATCGACCGGCGTCTCGACCGGGAGACCAACAATCCCGGCCGCCACACCTTCGAAAAGATGTACGCCGGCGCGTACTTCGGCCCGCTCTGCCTGCTCGTCGTCAAGGCGGCCTGCGCCGACGGCTTTTTCTCTCCCGAAGCCGCCGCGCGGTTCGGCGGGCTGCACGGCCTCGACACGAAGGAAGTGAGCGAATTCCTCGCCGCGCCGGAAACGGCCGCGCCCCTGGCGGGGATCGTCGCGACGGAAAGCGACCGGGCCGCGCTCTCCGCGCTGCTCGACCGCCTGGTGGAGCGCTCGGCCGTGCTCGCCGCCGCCGCCCTCTCCGCCGCGGTGCTGCGCTCGGGGCGCGGCACCGATCCCTCCCGCCCGGCCTGCGTGTCGGCGGAGGGCTCCACCTTCTTCGGCCTCAAGGGCCTCAAATCCCGCACCGAGCGTTACCTCGCCTCCCGCCCG
>CAZKOS010000064.1:12643-14206 GCA_964554445.1 uncultured Spirochaetaceae bacterium
ATCGTCCCCCACCCGGGCGGTCGTGTTTTTCCCGCCGCGGTCGGGCGTCCTGACTTTGCCTTCGGCCAGGTGCTCCTTGACTGCCTGCCGCACGCGGTGCGCGCTTTCCTCTTCGCCGAGGAACTCGAGCAGCATGGCGGCGGAGAGGACGGCGGCGATCGGGTTGGCGATTCCTTGGCCGGCGATGTCCGGGGCCGAGCCGTGGACGGGCTCGAACATGGACGGGAACTTTCGCGGCGGGTTCAGGTTGGCGCTGCCGGCGAAGCCCATGCCGCCGATCACGATGGCGGCCAGGTCGGTGAGGATGTCGCCGAAGAGGTTCGAGGCGACCACCACGTCGAACATCTGGGGCGAGCGGACGAAGTTCATGGCCGCGGCGTCGACGAGCATGGACGAGCAGGCGACGTCCGGGTAATCGGCGGCGACCTCCCGCAGAACATTGTCCCAGAGCACCATGCTGTACTTGAGCGCGTTCGATTTGGTGACGCTCGTCACGTGCTTCCGCTCGCGCCGGCGCGCGGTCTCGAAGGCGTAGCGGATGACGCGCTCGGTCCCCATGCGGGTGAAGTAGTTGACCTGGATGGCCGCTTCGTGCGGTCCGCCCGCGTAATGGGTGCCGCCGAGATTGGTGTACTCGCCTTCGGTGTTCTCACGGATGACGACCAGGTCGATGTCGTTCGGCCCGACGTTCTTGAGCGGGCAGTCGACGCCCGCGTAGAGCACGGCCGGCCGGACGTTGACGTACTGATCGAAACCCTTGCGCATGCCGAGAAGCGGCTCGATGGAGACGTGGTCCGGCGCCAGCGTCTTGTCCCCCAACGCCCCCAGGAGGACGGCGTCGAAGGGCCGCAATTGGTCCAGGTAATCCTCGGGCGCGCAGCGGCCCGTCGTTTTGTACAACCCGGCGTTCCAGCCGATGCGGGTGAAATCGATTTTCACCGGCAGGCGGCCGAGGACCTTCTCGGCCTCGTTGATGACTTCCGGTCCTATGCCGTCGCCCGGATACAGCGCGATCTTGTGGGTCATACGATCTCCTGCGGAGGGGACACGGAGTGCACGGAGGGAACGGAGATCACGGAGGTGGGAGAAAAGAGAGGGAAGTTCAAGCCAAGTTCAAACCGCTTCTCTTTATTTCCATTTTAAGCTCTTTCCGTCTCAGCGTTTTCCTCTTTCCTCCATGCTCTCCTCGGCCTTTCCTCCGTCCGGCGCAATGTAACCGGCGAATCATTTCGAGTCAATCCATATGCCGCCCGCCTGGTTTCTTCTTCCATTGCAGGCCGTTTCATCCGGCGCGCGGCACACCTTTCGCGGACAACCTGCCGCTCTTTTCGACCTCCGCCTTCTCGGCCCGCAGCGCCGTGCCGCCCGGCGTCCGCTCTTGTTTCCGCCGGCGGTTGATGAGATAGACGCCGACCATGGCTATCGCGCCGCCTATAATCGTGAAAACAGTCGGCACCTCGCCGATGACGATGTAGCTCGAGACGACGGCGAAGACGGGGGTGAAGAGACCGAACGAGCTGGCCCGGCCGGCGGAAAGCTTTCTCACCGCGTAGAAAAAGACCG
>CAZKOS010000065.1:0-1715 GCA_964554445.1 uncultured Spirochaetaceae bacterium
ATTCGACGACGGGCGGCGGAGGGGAAAGTCTCGTTTCGAAGGTGGAGATCGAGTCGGCCAGGATCTCGCGGACGCTTTCGTCGGTGGTTGTCTTGATCTCCGCGGCCGGTCCCTCCCGGACCAGGAAGCCGTCCCGCAGGAGGATGAAGTAGTCGGCCAGGGCGTTGAGGATTTCCGCGTCGTGCGTCACCGTGACGACGGTGGTCTCCCTCCTCTTCTCCCGCACCAGGATGCCGACGATCCGGCGGCGCATGGCGAGGTCGACGAGCATGGTCGGCTCGTCCAGGAAAAGAAGCCCGGGCGCGGTGATGAGCGCCCGCATGAAGGAGACCAGTTTCTGCTCGCCCGTGGAGAGCTGGGCCGGGCGCAGATTGATCGAGTCCATGAGGTTGATTTGTTCGAGCGACTCGCAGATCTTGGCCGAGATCGCGCTGGGCGAGAGCTCGGGAAAATGGAAGCGCAGGGGGAGGGAGAGGTTCTCGAAAATCGACTTGTTCTGCCACAGGGCCGAGTCCTGGAAGACGAACCCGTTTTTTTTCTTGATTTCGAGCAGCCGCTTTTCGGGGAGCCGGTGGTAGTCGAGTCCCCCGACCAAGAGCTGGCCCGCGTCGGGGATGAGGATCCCCGCCAGAATTTTGATGAGGGTGCTCTTCCCGCAGCCGGTCGGACCGACGATCACGGTGAATTGCTTCTCGGGGACCGAGAGCGAGATTTCCTTCAGGACCCGGTAGTCGCCCGAATAGGAGACGATTTTCCGGGCCTCGATGGCGGAAGTGAACGTCATAGGTCGCGAACTCCAGGCGAGCGGGCGGCCGGCCGCACAGACGCTGGATTCAAGTTTGAAAACACGCGTTCTTTCGGGAACACACGGGCCTCCTTATACGCTCAGGATCGGGCTGAACAGCAACACGAGGACCAGGTCGGCGACGATGATCAGGGCGAAGCTGTGCACGACGGCGTTGATCGCCACCTTCGGTATTTCCGTCGGGGCGTGGCCGACCTTGAAGCCGTGGTAGGTGGCGACGATCGAAATGATGAATCCGAAGATGACGCTCTTGAGCAGGGACGACACGATCGCCTGGAGCGACAGGACGGAGAGCAGCCCCTGGAAATATTCCGTGAAGGGGATGGTCACGAAGAACTGGGTGCTCGCGAACGAGGCGAACAGCCCGAAAAAACTGAAGTAGAGGGTGAGGATGATGAGGGAGATCGAGACGCCCAGGAAGCGCGGCACCACCAGGTAGGAAATGGGATTGATGCCGACGGAGATATAGGCCTCGATTTCGTGGGAGACGACCATGTGCCCGATTTCCGTGGCGATGGCCGTGCCGGAGCGGGCGATGATGATGAAGGCCGTGAGCACCGGGCCGAGCTCAACCGTGATGAGGCGGATGAGCATGAGGTAGAAAAACTTCTGGCCGAGCAGGTTGGTGAGGCTCGAATATCCCTGGATGATGATGATCGTGCCGAGGGCGAGGGCGAGGAGGGAAACGATCGTGATCGCCTCGACCCCGGTGAAAAGGATCTGCATGACGAGCACGCGGAACGCGACCTGCCGCCGCTTGACGAACAGAACGGTCTCCTTGAACACCTGGTAGGTGAAACCGAGCGCGTAGAAAATATCGCGGCCTTTTTTCCTGAAGCGTGAGCCCAGCCTGTCGAGGAACATAGGTGACTTCAAGTTTAGCGCAATGGCGGGCGCGGTTCAATACGGG
>CAZKOS010000065.1:1815-14144 GCA_964554445.1 uncultured Spirochaetaceae bacterium
CAGAAACTCCTCACCGATTTCCATGCCGCCCGAGCTGTACCCCAGGCGGCGGGCGGGGACGCGGCTGCCGTGGAAATCGGACCCGGCGGTGATGATGAAGCCGGCCGCGCGTCCGAACTCCTCGAGCCGCCGGCAGTCGGCCGGTGAAAAATCGGAGTGATAGGCCTCGAGACCGTCGAGGCCCAGGCCGCGGCGCTCGCGGAGAAAACCGGTGAGCTCGTCCCACGGGAGCTTCAGCGTGAAGGGATGGGCGACGACCGCCTTGCCGCCGGCGCGGTGGATGAGCTCGACCGCTTCTTCCAGGTCGAGCCCGAATTTGGGATCGAAAAAGGGCTTCCCCTTCCCGAGGTAGCGCGCGAAAGCGTCCGGGATGGAGTCGGCCAGGCCGCGGTTCACCAGGAAGGCCGCGAAATGCAGGCGCGAGATCACCTCGCCCCTGGCGAGCGAGGCGATGTCGGACAGGGCGACGGCGACGCCCGCCTCGTTCATTTTCCCCACGATGCGTTCGTTTCTGCGGGAGCGGTGCTCGCGGACGACGACCAGCCTTTTCTCAAGGGGGGCGCAATCGCCGCGCAGGTCCAGTCCCAAAAGGTGGAATTCGCCGTCATTGAAATTGATCTCGAGCTCCACGCCGGGCACGAAGCGAAGGTTCAACGAGGCGGCCCGCGCCGAGGCTTCGGGCAGTCCCGAGAGCACGTCGTGGTCGGTCAGGGCGACGGCGGAAAGACCGCGCGCGGCGGCGGCCTCCATGAGCGCCGCCGGGGACAATTCCCCGTCGGAATGGGCGGAATGGGCGTGTAAATCGATCATAGGCGTCGGTCGGGTTTCCTCAAGAGCGCCTACTGTACCATGAAAATCCTCGGGGTGCCAATGCCTCGGCTTAGTTCGGGGCAGACTCCGGAAACGTATCTCACGGGGCAGCTTCCAGTGAGAACACCGAGGGCAAGAAGAAAAAGAGAAGCTGAGGAAGCCAGGAAACCAGGGAGAGAAAACAAATTAATAACGGAAGTGCGGAAAGTATCATGGTTTTTACCGCATCAAAGGTGGACTGTGTCGTTTTTAATTTTTCCACCTCGATTCCTGCTTCGTTTTTTCCTGGATTCCTGGTTTCCTGAGCGTATCTTCCCCGTGTATTATGTCCTCCTGAGTGAAATTAAGCCAGAGACTCTTGACTCGGGAAGGATTCCCTTATTGAATGAAATCGGATATCGTGGAGATGAACGACCGAAGCCCGGACGGGGCGGGAGTGCGTTTCATGTCGCGAAAGGGTGAGCGATGCCGCAAAAGAAAAAGGGAGAAGAATCGAACAGGGCCGAAAGAAGCGCGGGGGTAAAAACCCGGGACCGGAAAGAGCTTCTTTTCGAAATATCCTGGGAAGTCTGCAACCAGATCGGGGGCATTTATTCGGTCATTCGCTCCAAGGCGCCGGTGATGGTGGAGCGCTGGGGGGAACGGTATTCGCTCCTGGGGCCGTATTTTGAACAGGCCGCGCTTTCCGAGTTTGAAATGGAAAACGGCGCGGACGACGAGATTTCGCGGTGCCTGGAGCGGCTGAACCGGTCCGGCATCGAGGCCTTCCGGGGACGCTGGCTCGTCACGGGCAAACCGCGCGTCGTCCTCTTCAATATTTTTTCCGTCTCCGGCAGGCTGCCCGAGATCAGGCGCGAATTGGGGCGGCTCTGGGGCGTCCCCGTTCCGGCCGATGACGACCTCGTGAACCAGACGCTCGCCCTCGGGTACTGTGTGCGCCGGTTTTTCGGCGAGCTGTGCGCGGGGAGGGGATCGCGCCCGATCCTGGCTCATTTCCACGAATGGCTCACGGGCGCGGCCGTCGAGCTCCTGCGCTCGGACCGACTGCCGCTGGGAATCGTTTTCACCACCCATGCCACGCTGCTCGGCCGCTATATCGCCACCAATGACCCGGGCTTTTACGACCGGTTGCCGACGATCGACTGGGAAGCCGAGGCCGGGCGGTACGGCATCGCGTCCCGGGTGCGGCTGGAGCGCTCGGCGGCGCTGCACGCGCACTGTTTCACCACGGTGAGCGAAGTGACGGCCCGGGAGTGCGAACGGTTCCTGGGGCGGAAGCCGGACGTGGTCATGCCCAACGGCCTCAACATCGAGCGCTTCGCCGCCCTGCACGAGTTCCAGAACCTCCACCGGGAGTACAAGGAAAAGATCACCCAGTTCGTGATGGGGCATTTCTTCCCGAGCTACAGTTTCGATCTGGATAAAACGGTCTTTTTTTTCACGTCCGGCCGGTTCGAATACCGGAACAAGGGCTTCGACCTGACCCTTGAGGCGCTGGCCAGGCTCAACCGAAGGATGAAGGAGGCCGGCAGCCCGGTCACGATCGTCATGTTCTTCATCACCAAACGGCCGTTTCACAGCATGAACCCGACGGTCATGCACGAGCGGGCCATGATCGAGGAATTGCGCAACACCTGCAACGCCATGCTCAAGCAGGTGCAGGATCGGCTGATTTACGAGGTGGCCTCCCGGCAGGAACACACCTTGCCCCCCCTCAACACGTTCATCGACGAATACTGGATCCTGCGTTTGCGGCGGACGCTGGCCACGTTTCAAACCGACCGGCTTCCCATCGTCGTCACCCATAACCTGGTGGACGACGCCCATGACGAGATCCTCGAGTTTTTGCGCCGGGCCCGGCTCGTCAACGCGGAGGCGGACCGGGTGAAGATCGTCTACCATCCCGACTTCATCTCGACCACCAATCCCCTTTTCGGACTCGATTACGGGCAGTTCGTGCGCGGCTGCCATCTGGGCATTTTCCCCAGTTCCTACGAGCCGTGGGGCTACACTCCCCTCGAGTGCGTGGCCAACGGCGTGCCCGCCGTCACGTCCGACCTTTCCGGCTTCGGAGATTACGTCATGCGCACCATGCCCGACCACGACGGGAGCGGGATCTGGGTCGTGCGCCGCCGCGGCCGGAGCTTCGAGGACGCCGCGGAGGAGCTCGCGGGCCGGCTCGAGTCCTTCGTCGCCATGACGCGGCGGGAGCGGATCGCCCAGCGGAACGCCGTGGAAAATCGCTCTTCGTCCTTCGACTGGCACAACCTCGTCGATTTCTACATCCAGGCGTACTCCTTGGCCGAGGAGAAGAGCGATTCTCACTGATTTTTGAGGACACGGAGCGCACCCCTCGACGGAGTGTATCCCGAGCGAAATCGAGGGGCCCGGGGCAGGCGCCGGGAAGAGGAGACCACGGAGACGGGAGAGAGAAATGAAAAAGGTCGGGTTAAATAAAATTATTGAATTTGCTTTTTTCTCCTCTCCGTGTTCTCCGTTTCTCTCCGTGCCCTCCGTGTCCTCTTTATGGTGTCGTAAAAAGTGAAAGGGATCGATACTTGATAATTCACTTTAATTAGTGCATTATGGCGCATGAAGGATTTTTTCATCCTTTATACAAAAAGAGACGAGTTCTTTCCGATAATCAGACATCTTCATAATATTGTCGCGCATTCAACGGGAGTATAAATGCCGAGAAAAAAGGATATTCTCGACGACTTGTCGAAAAAAACGATCGCCGTGAGCTCCGGAAAAGGCGGCGTCGGCAAAACGACCACCGCCGTCAACCTGGCCGTCTATTACGCGAAAAAAGACCTGCGCGTCGGATTGATCGATCTCGATCCGCTTTCGGACATCGCGACGCTGCTCGACCTCGAGGAGCCGGAAGCGATTTTCAAGGACTCCTTCGACTCCCGAAAGAAGGATTTTCAGTCCCACGTGCACCGGGTCTTCGACCGCCTCGATCTCATTTTTCCGTCCTCCAAGCTCAGGAAAAAGGACAGCCTCTCCCTGCTCGAAAAGCTGTACACGAAATTCGTCCGGGAGCTCGACTCGTCCTACGATCTCCTCATCTTCGACCTGCCCGCCGGCATCCGGTACGACGACAACCTGATTTTCCTCCATTACGCCGACCACCTCGTGCTCGTCACCAATGCGGAACCCACCGCCCACGTTTCCGCGGGCGGGTACCTGAAGAGCGTGATCGAGCACGAGCCCGGGATCTCCGTTCACCTCTGGCACAACAAGTACAGCCGGCTGCCGGGCCAGGCCTTCAACCCGTCGGACGTCATCGGCAATTACAACAAAAACGTCGCCGGGGAGGATCGGATCGACGAGGAGGTGCGGGAGAGGGTGAGCGACGTCGCCTTCATCCCGGTCGACGCCGCCCTCGATCTTCTCCAGACGCACCCGTCCCCGACGCTCAACCTCCTGCGGAGCGTCCTCGACCTGTCGGAATTCTTTCAGGAACGCCGGCTCGAGGACCTGGCCGTCAATATAAAGCTTTCGCCCAAACTGTTCGACATCATCAAGTATTTTCTGCTCCACACGGAGAAGATCGCGAACGTCGCCGAGTACCTTGAATCGTTCGGCGAGTACCTGAAAACGGTCCTGAAAAACGACGCCGTGTTCCGTGAACGGCAGGCGCCCGGGAGCCAGCGGCTGGACGGCATAGCGGGCCTGGAGCTTTTCACCGAACCCGAGCGGCGGCTGCTCGAGAACTACCTCACCCGGGTGAAGGTGGACGGGGTGCTTCTCCTCGCCAACCGGCTGATCGGCCTTCTGGAAAAGGCGATCCGCCAGGAGGACGAGGCGCGGCGCGACCCCTTGAGCCGGCGGACGGTGGATTACCACAAGCTCATCGACGCCGCCATCGGGCGGCTGCTCCTGGCGCTCAATGTCCGGCAAAAGGAAATGGGGAGCGACGTGCGGAACGCGGGCGGCCTTCTCCTTTTCTACTTCTCGCTCTACAAACTCTTCCAATCGAAGACCGTCCTCAAGGTGATCGTCGACTTCATCCCCCGGCGGAAAAACAGCCGGGGCAAGGTGATCCGGGACAAGCATCGCCAGATCAGGGACCTGATCGAGAAAAACAAGGAATACGAGGCCCGCTATTTCCGGCTCATCAAGACCCTGTATCCGGTGGTGAACAAGCAGGTGTCGACCGTGGTGGAGACCTTCAAGCTGAACGAGCTGCTCCTCAGGGGCAAGGACGGCCGCGTCAACAAGGCGGCGTACCTCACCCTGTTTTCCAATTTCATCCATGAGACGGTCAACAGCGGACTTTCCGTGATCGTGGGGTTCAGGAGACGGCCGGCCGCCCGGGCGTTCTCCGCCGCGGCGGAAGCGCTCCTCGGGCGGTTGGGTGCGGACGCGCCGCCGGACAAACGGGTGCTCGAGGGAGGCAGGCTCAAAGCGTCGGGATATTGAGGAGGTGCGGCGCGCTCAACCGTCGTTGCCGGCGGCCGCGCGGTCCACGTGTTGTCGCAGCTTGCGGAACGGGCGTTCCATCAGGTAGGTGAACAGGCGGTGATGGGCGTCTTCATTGAAATACGTGAATTCCAGCCCGACGCTTCCGCCGCTGCGGGTGACCCTGCATTCCAGAGATATAAGATGCTCGCCGATCTGGAGGGAACAGTGGGGGATCGTATCGCCCTCCTGCAGACCCGCCGCCATCTCGGGCTCGAGCGGCGTGAACATGATGCCCTGGATCGAAACGTCCACGACCCGGCCGGTCACGATGGTGCCGGTGTGCGGGTTCGTGAACAGGATCTGAAAGACCTCGTCCGGCTCGGGGATGATGCGCATGAAGCGGCGGTTTTCCTTCACCGAGCGGTAGCGTTTGAAGATTTCCATGAGACGGTAGATCTCGCGCTTGTCGTTCGCGTCGTAGTCGATGATGCCGTTGACCCCGAGGTAAATGGCCTTGGCGGCCTCCTCGAACGGGAACTGGTTCGCGTTGATGAGCACGACGATCGTCTGCTCCTTCGATTTGTCCTCCCGGAGGAGCTTCACGATCGGTTTCCAATGGCGGGGGAAATCGACGATGTCGAAGACGATCAGGTCGTATTCCTCCTTCAGCAGGTCGAAGAGGCGCGTCGTGTCGCTCTCGTGGACGATCTCGAAGGAGAGCGGCAGCAGGTGGTAGGAGAGGTTCTGCACGAGCGATTCGTTTTTGGTGAAAATGATCGTCTTCACGTCACTTGGCACCCGAATTGAGATTGATCACCTGGTAGTTGACGATCTCCCAGATCCCATTGTCGCGGCGCAGGCTGTACAGGTAGGTGCGCGCCTCCTGGTAATCGGGGTGGTTGTACACCTGACGCACCTGGACGGTCGCGTCGGTCGCCGTGTAGGTGGTTTTCTGGATCGAGAAGGACGAGGCGAGCAGGACGAGGTCGCCTTCCGTTTTGAGCGCCATGATCCGGTTGCGGTAGGCGTCGATTTTCGCCTTTTTCTCAGCCTCGGACAGCCGGTTGAACTGATCCCGCCCGTTCGGTGAGGTGCCGAGCGCGCTGTTGACGTAGAGCGCCTGAAGGTTGATGTAAAGAAAGAATTTGCTCCAATCGTCCGTCTCCCGCGCCCTGAGCGTGTACGCCACCACCTTGTCCGGGGACAGGTCGCCCCGCTCGGCCGCCCGTTCGATCTGGATCTCGACGGCCGCTTTCTGGGCGGGATTCGCCGCCGGCGGCCGGATGTTGAGGGTGAGCGTGTTGGATTGAAGGGAGGCGGAATCGTCGGAGATGAAAAGATCGGGGTAAAAGCGGACCCGCACGACGTAGAGGCCGGGATTGTCCAGCTTGACGAAATCCTTGAACGGAACCACCAGGCTGTATTCCTCGCCGGGCGCGAGGGTCAGGTCGCGGTAGAGAATGGGCTTCAGGGAGTTGCGGTTGTTCTCGAAGGTGTCGGAGTGGTAATTGGTCATCCGGTTGAGCGCCGTGCGGACGTCGAAGTCGAAACTGAACGCCCGGTTGTCCGCGATCCGGAATTGCCGGGTGTCGACCGTATCGTTCTTCAGCGTTATCTTGATATCGATGTCGTCGTTCAGAAAATAGATCTTCTGTTCGACGAGCCTGATCCCGACGGTGAGATCGGAAGCCCAGGCGAGGTTGTACAACGCCGAGAAAAGGAGTATACACATGACGATCTTTTTCAAGGTTATGCTCCCGCCGCGCGTCTCCCCGGCTGCACGGGGAGCGAACGCCTGATGCGTTACTGGATGCCGGACGTCCGCCTTGGAACGAAACCGGCCGCCGCCCCCGACCTCTCCATGAGCAGGCGGATGGGCGCCCACTACATTATCGGTCGAGTCCAATGATAAAATTATTCTTTAATAAAGTAAAGGCTCTCCTCAACGGCTACGGACCGTACCGGAAACTGCGCTCGCTGGCGGAGAACCGCTCCCTGCCGGTCTCGGTCCGCGGCGTGGAACGTGGATTCCTGCCTTTTCTCGCCTCCGCCCTGAGCGAGGACCTGGGGTCGTCCCTCCTGATTCTCGTTCCCGACGAGCGGGAGGCGGAGGACCTGCGCGAGGACCTGGGCCTCTTTCTGGGAGAGCGCGCCCTCTCTTTTCCCGCCTGGCAGAACCTCCCGTACGCCGACGTCCCTTCCCAGGAGGCGATTTTCCAGGAACGGGCCAAAACCCTGAGCCTCCTGCCCGGCGGCGGCCGCGTCGTCGTCGCCCCGCTCCGGGCCGCCCTCGGTTTTCTCCCGCCGCCGGATTTTTTCAAGCGCACCGTGGTCACCGTCGAGCGGGGCGCCCGGTTGAACACGACCGATTTCGAGCGGAATCTGTCCGCCCTCGGTTTCAACCGCGTGCCGCGCGTGAGCCTGCCCGGGGAATTCGCGGTCCGCGGCGAAGTGGCGGACGTTTTCGCGCCTCAGGAGGCCCAGCCCTGGCGCATCCTCCTCGACTTCGAAACGGTCGACGTCGTCAAGGAATTCGATCCGGTCACCCAGCTCTCGGGGCGGCCGCGGGACAGGATCACCATTCCCCCCGTGCACGAGTACCTGCTGACGCCCACCTCGGCCCGCGCCTTCCGCGCCAACGCGGCGGCGGAGGGGATCGACGGGGAGGCGGCGGAGGAGCTCCTCGAGCGGTTCAGGAACAACCCGGAAGAGGTCGGTCTCGAGTACTACCTTCCGCTTCTCTTTCCCTCGGCGGCCACCCTGGCCGATTACCTGCCGCGCGACGGGCTCGTCCTCCTCGTGGACGAGGAGCGGCTCGAGGCGCGGGCGGAAACGGTGTGGCGGGAGTATCGCCACCGGCACCGGCTCGCGCGGGAGGGGCGGAAACCGGTCGCGCGGCCCGAACGGCTGCTCGCCGCGTACGGGCCCGCCTACGCGGAACGCGCGGCCGCGCTGCGCTTCGGCCTGCGCCGGGAGGGCGAGGAGGGGCAGGGGAACCGCTCGGTCTCGTTCGCCTGCGACCCGCCCCGCTCCTATTTCGGCAACCTCGAGTATTTCGAGGAGGAGATCGACGCCCTCGTCCGCGCCGGTTACGCCGTCACGCTCTTTGCGGATTACGAGGCCCAGGCCGTGCGCCTTCGCCACATCCTCAAAGACAGGCCGCTCGAGATCCTCCCGCACCGGCTCGGATTCGGGTTCGGGCTGCCCGATCTCAAGCTCCTGGTCATCGTGGAAAACGAGATTTTCCGCCGGAAAAAAAGGATCGCCCGCGTCCTGCGCGGCGCCGAGACGGAAAAGATCGATTCGTTCATCGACCTGGAGGAGGGGGATTTCGTCGTCCACCTGCGGCACGGCATCGGCTGCTTTTTGGGGATCGAACGGGTGAAATCGAGCTCCTTCGAGCGGGACTACATCAAGCTCGAGTACGCGGACAAGGAGCTCCTCTTCCTCCCGGTCGAGCAGGTGAACCTGATCGACCGGTACGTCGCTCCCGGGGGCAGGCGGCCCCGCCTCGACAAGATCGGCGGCCGGTCCTGGGCGCACCGCAAGGAAAAAGTGAAGCGCGCGGTGGCCGAGCTCGCCGAGCGGCTCCTCAAGCTCTATTCGGTCCGGAAGAGCGCCCCCGGCTTCGCCTTCCCGAAGGACACCGAGTGGCAGGAGCAGTTCGAGGCGGGTTTCCCGTACGAGGAGACTCGAGACCAGCTCACCTGCATCGACGACGTGAAGCGCGACATGGAGCGGCCGTCGCCCATGGACCGGCTGGTGTGCGGCGACGTCGGGTACGGCAAGACGGAAATCGCGCTCCGGGCCGCCTTCAAGGCGGTCATGGGCGGCAAGCAGGTGGCGGTGCTCGCCCCCACCACCATCCTGGCGGAGCAGCACTACGGCACGTTCACGGAGCGGCTCGAGCGCTTCCCGGTGCGGGTGAAGATGCTCTCCCGCTTCGTCAAGCGCCCGGAGCAGAAAAAAACCATTGAAGAAACCGGCCGGAACGAAGTCGACATCCTCATCGGCACCCACCGGATCGTCCAGAAGGACGTCCGCTTCAAGAACCTCGGCCTGCTCGTCGTCGACGAGGAGCAGCGGTTCGGGGTGCGCCACAAGGAGCGCCTCAAGGAGCTCAAGGCCACCGTCGACTGCCTCACCCTCTCCGCCACCCCCATCCCGCGCACGCTCTACATGTCGCTCATGAAGATCCGCGACATGTCGCTCCTCAACACGGCGCCGAGCAACCGGCTCCCCATCGAGACGTTCGTGGAGGAATGGGGCCGGGACGTCGTCGAGCGGGCGGTGCGGCGGGAGATCGGCCGCGGCGGGCAGGTCTTCTACCTCCACAACCGGATCGAGAGCATCGGCGAGGTGCACGCCATGCTCGCGGAGATGTTCCCCGAGCTGCGCGTCGCGGTCGCCCACGGCCGCATGGATTCCGAGGAGCTCGAGGACATCATGCGCGATTTCATCCACGGCGGCTACCAGGTGCTCCTTTCCACGGCCATCATCGAAAACGGCATCGACATCCCCAACGTCAACACCATCATCATCGACCGGGCCGACATGTTCGGGATCTCCCAGCTCTACCAGCTGCGCGGCCGGGTGGGGCGCTCCGACGTGCCGGCCTTCGCCTACCTCCTCTATCCGAAGCGCAAGGCCTTGAGCGAGCGGGCCATGAAGCGCCTCAAGATCATCTCCGACTTCACCGAGCTCGGCTCCGGGTTCAAGATCGCGCTCAAGGACCTGGAGATCCGCGGCGCGGGGAACCTGCTCGGGCCGGAACAGCACGGCGACATCCTCGCGGTCGGGTTCGAAATGTACGTCAAGCTGCTGCAGGAGGCGATGACCGGGATCGAAGAGGCCGCCTCCGGCGAAAGGTACCGCGGCGAGGAGGTCTTCCTCGAGCTCGAGTACTCGGGCTATATTCCCGACGCCTACATTCCGGAACCGATGGAAAAAATGGAGACGTACAAGCAGATCGCCTCGATCACCGCCGAAGAGGAGCTGGAGGCGGTCCGCGCCCGGATCGAGGACCGCTTCGGCCCCCTGCCGAAGGAGCTCGAGAGCATCCTCTCCATCGCCGAGCTGCGGGTCATTTGCGCCAAGCTCGCGGTGAGCTCGCTCACCGAGCGGGGGGACGCGGTCCGGATCGAATTTTCGAACATATCGCGCGTTTCGGCCGACAAGGTCGTGCGGCTCATCCGGGAGAGCGGCCGGGCGGTGTTCCTCAAGAATTCGGCGCCGCAGTGCCTGTTCATCAAGACGGGAAAAATCGGGCTTCAGGAAAAATCGCTTTATCTGCGGGACAAGCTGCAGATGCTGCTCTAGTTGCGCGACAGGTTGTACGCCGTTCAGTAACCCATGTAAATCGGCCATGAAGAGGACACGAAGATCACGAAGAGAACGAAGTACACGAAGAGTGGAAGGAGGGTCAAAAAAATATCAGGGGAGATGTTTTTTACTTCTTTCTTCGTGCGCTTCATTCACTTCGTGAACTTCGTGTCCTTTTTGCGATGATATCTTATGGGGCATGATGAGGCGCAAAGGCAGGCGGCGAAAAGGACGTCAATCGAAGACTTGCCGGTTTTTGATTTCCTTCAGGAGCTCCAGCTTTCTTTTGGCGACGGCGATGTTGTCCCGCGCGGGAGTATAACCGGGATCGAGCTTGAGAACCTTCTCCCAGACGGTGATCGCCTCCTCGAGCTTGTCCTTGGCGAAGAGACCGACGCCCTCGAGGTAGAGCTCGTCCGCCATGGCCCGCTTGTCCCAGCGGCCCGAGTCTCCCAGGTTGAATTTGGCGCTGAGGCTGAATTTGTCGAGCGGGTTCATGGTGTTGCTCAAATCCAGGTTGTAGTTGACGGCGAAGCTCACGGTCGTGAGATCGATGGTCGAGCCGATCGTCACCATGGGGTTGCCGCCCTTGAATTTGACGCCGGCCTCCACCACCACCGAGGGGGAGAACGTGAGGCTGAAGCCCCCGGCGAAATAATACCGTTCCGCCGGGACGTTCGGATCGAGACTGACGGGGAGATTGAAATCGACGGCGAACAGGATGGGGCGGACCGGCGAGTAGGAAATGCCGAACGTGGCCAGGGTCGGGAGCGGATCGCCGGTCGCGAAGGGAGAGAAATTCTTGAAGGCGGCCCCGAGCGCGAAATTGTTTTCCACGGAATTGCCGAAATACAGGAAGTGGAAGCGGGTGAGAATTCCCACGTCCAGCATGCCGGTGACGAGCGACTGGTCGGGGTAGATGCTGGCGGGGACGCCCATGTACGCGAGTTTGACGTTGGCCCCCACTGAGATGCCGCCGAAATAATAGGTTTTCAGAAAATTATAGGAGACATTGGCGGTGACGATGGATTCGATGTAGTACCCGCTTCCGCCCGCGTGCCCCCATTCGTCCTTTTCGTTGAACGGCACATAGAGGAATTTTCCGCTCGCCGCCAGCCCCAGGTCCCCGAAGCGGGTCGCAAAGGCCACTCCCTCGATGTTCGAGTCCATGATCCAGCTGTGATGAAGGAAGCCGAGCTCGGTTCTGGGCAGCTGGGAGCTTCCGGCCGGGTTCGATTCGATGAACGAGAGGTCATTGGAAACGGCGGTGAAGGCGGTCCCCATGCCTTCGTATTTTCCGCCCATCGGTATGAAGAGGCTGGGGAACAGGGTCAGCCCGCTGTTGAGATCCTCGTTTGGGTAAAAAAAGGACGCCCATTGGGCGTAGAAATCCGAGTACTCCGCATGAAGGGAAACACTGCAGGCGACGAAAAAAATGGCGCAAAGCGTCCTGCGCATCATGTTACTCATAAGTATATATTAGTTTTTCGGAAAAAACTACCGTCTATTGACTTAAAAGACGATTTTGTCTATTTTAGCATCTCTGTCGCGCCACCTTAGCTCAGTTGGCAGAGCACGTGACTTGTAATCTCGAGGTCCTCGGTTCAAATCCGAGAGGTGGCTGAGAGGTAATGAAAAGGTCGCTTGAGGGTGGCTGGAAAATGCTCTGTGGAAGCCGCCTGTGGCGGTGACCTTTTTTGGGGGAGATTCCCGAGCGGTCAAAGGGGGCAGACTGTAAATCTGTTGGCTTACGCCTTCGAAGGTTCAAATCCTTCTCTCCCCATCCC
>CAZKOS010000066.1:0-8643 GCA_964554445.1 uncultured Spirochaetaceae bacterium
CCTCTTTGCAGCCGTGCGGTTTTCGCATAAAATAACCATACCTGAGGCCGGGAGGGAAATCGTGGACAAAACATTTTTCAAGCGGGTGGAAGACGCGTACCGGTCCGTGGCGCGCCTGTGTCCGTGCCGGCCTTCCCTGGGCCTCGTCACGGGCTCGGGATTATCGGGAGTGCTCGAAAAAGTCGACGGGCTTGAAATTCCTTTTTCGCGCATCAGGCGATTCCCGACGCCCTCCGTGAAGGGACATCCGGGTCTTCTCAAGATCAACTCCCTGGCGGCGGTGTGCGGGGGGCGTTTTCACGCCTACGAGGGCTTCTCCGCCGACGAGGTCGCGCTGCCGGTCGCCCTGCTCCACCGGCTGGGCGCGCGGACGCTCGTGCTCACCAATGCCGCGGGCGGCATCCGGGAGGACCTGGAGCCCGGCGCCATCGCCCTCATCCGCGGCCACCTGAACCTGACCGGACTGAATCCCCTGACGGGATCGCCTCCCGCGGACCGCGGCGCCCGCTTCACGGACATGACGGACGCCTATTCGGCCGGGCTGCGCGCGCGCATCCGGTCCCGGCATCCCGATCTTTCGGAAGCCGTCTACGCGGGACTCCTCGGGCCTTCCTACGAGACCCCGGCCGAAATCGCCATGCTGGAGACGATGGGCGCCGACCTGGTCGGCATGTCCACGGTGCTCGAGACGATCGCGGCCCGCTTCCTGGGGATGAAGGTCGTCGGCGTGAGCCTGGTCACGAACCGGGCGGCGGGGAAGGCGGGCAGGCCGCTTTCCCACGCCGAAGTGATCGAGACGGGGAGGCGGTCGAACGCGCGGATGGCGGAGCTCCTCGTCTCGCTCATCGACCTGTTGGCGGAGTCCGCATGATGGAAATCGGCGAGAGATTTTCCGAGGAGGCGGCGGCCTCCCTGCGGGATGAAATCGAGGCTCACGGCGGCGGCGAGGTGTTCGCGATCGGGACGCTGGACGAGGAGGGCCTGGTGACGGGCGTCCGGGTCGTGGCCCGGGGCACGGAGAGCCGCGTGCCGGCCCTGCGCCCGTTCGCGGAAAAAGGCGACGTCGTCGTCCACAACCACCCCTCGGGCACGCTCAAACCGTCGCTCCCCGACGTCAACATCGCCGCCGAGCTGGGCGACCGGGGAGTCGGCTTCTACATCGTCGACAACAAGGTCAAGCGGATCACGGTGGTGGCCGAGCCGGTGCCGAGGGAGGAGCTCACCCCGCTCGACGTTCAGGCCCTGAAGGCCCTCCTCGAGCCGGACGGCGCCCTGGCGAAGATGTACCCGGATTACGAGGAGCGCGAGGCCCAGATCGAAATGCTCGGCCGGGTGGCGGCGGCCTTCAACGAAAACCGGATCATCGTGGCCGAGGCCGGCACGGGAGTCGGGAAATCGCTCGCCTATCTCATCCCCGCCATGTTCTGGGTCTCGCAGAACCGGGAGCGGGTGGTGGTCTCCACCGCCACCATCAACCTGCAGGAGCAGCTCCTGGAAAAGGACATCCCGCTCGTGCAGAAGATGCTGCCCCGGCGGATCGAGGTCGCGCTCATCAAGGGCCGGGGCAATTACCTGTGCCGCGAGCGGCTGCGCGAGGCCCTCGAGGAGAACTCGCTCTTCGAGGAACGGAACGACGAGCTCCTCGCCCTCAAGGAATGGGCGCTCACTTCGCCCACGGGCGCCCGCACCGATCTCTCGTTCTACCCCAACGACGCGCTCTGGAGCGAGGTCTGCTCCGAGGCGGACGCCTGCCTGGGATTGCGCTGCAGCCGGCGGGAGGACTGCTTCGTTCTCCGGGCGCGGCGCGAGGCCGCCCGGGCGCGCCTCCTCGTGGTGAACCACCACCTCCTGTTTTCGGACGTGAGCGTCCGCCGCGAGGGCGGGGAGTACGCGGCCGGCGGCGTTCTGCCCCCGTTCGAGCGCGTCGTCTTCGACGAGGCGCACAACGTGGAAAAATCCGCCACCTCGTTTTTTTCGGAGAGCATGAGCAAGTTCTCCGTGCGCAAGATCGCCGGGCGGCTCTACCGCGAGCGGCGGGGCCGCGCGACCGGCCTGGCGCTGCTCCTTCGGCGCCGGCAGCCGGACATTCCGGGACTGCGGCGGATACCGGGCCTGGTCAAGGAGCTCATCGACAGGGCGGAAACGCTCAACGCCTGCGCCCTCGGCTTCACGGGGCTCGAAAAAAGCGTCGGGCTCGCCGACCTGCGCGCGGACGATCTCGCGGTCGGCCTGTTCGAGCCGATGAAGGAGCTCGACGGGGCCGTCGCCGACCTGGTGAACGCCTGGGAGGACATTTTCAACGAGTCGGAGCGCGTCCCGGACGAGGACGATGCGACCGAATACGGCATCCGCCTGGCATTGCGGCGCCTGCTCGGGGTTTCCTCCCTGGTGAAACAATTCCTCGAGCGCGAGAAGGCCGCGGACAAGGTCTTCTGGCTGGAGAGCTTCCGGACCTCCCGCGGCGACACGGCGCTCCGGTTCGTGGTCACACCGCTCGACGTCGCGACGCTCATGCGCGAGGCTTTCTACGAGCCGTACCGGACGATCGTCTTCACCTCCGCCACCCTCCGCGTCGGCGGGAGCTTCGATTTCTGGAAATCGCGGGTGGGGCTCAAGGACTACGATTTCCGTCCTCCCGAGGAGGGAGTTTTCCCGTCGCCCTTCCCCTACAAAAAACGCGTGCTGCTGGCGGTGCCGTCGGACGCTCCCCAGCCGGACGAGGAGGGATACCGGGAATACCTGCAGGAGGCGGTGCTCGAGACCCTCCTGGTGAGCGAGGGCAGGGGACTGGTCCTCTTCACCTCCTACGATCTGTTGAACCGGGTGTACCAGTCCGTGAAGGACGGCTTGCGGAAGGCGGGGATCGAAGTCCTGAAGCAGGGCGACGACGAACGCTTCCGCCTCCTGCGCCGGTTCAACAGCGAGACGACGAGCGTCCTCTTCGCCACGGATTCGTTTTGGGAGGGCGTGGACAGCCCCGGGGAGACGCTCGAGGCGGTGATCCTCTGCCGGCTGCCGTTCCGCGTTCCGACGGAGCCGGTCATCCGGGCGCGGCTCGAGCGGATCCGGGAGCGGGGAGGCAATCCGTTCATGGAGTTGTCGCTGCCGGACGCCATCATGAGGCTCCGGCAGGGATTCGGCCGGTTGATGCGCAAGAAAACGGACAAGGGAGTGGTCTTGATTCTGGATTCGCGCGTGTTGAAAAAAAGCTACGGCCGGTATTTCCTGGAATCGCTGCCCGAGACGGCTCGGATCCTGAGCGGGCGAAAGGCCGTCATCGGGCGGATCGAGGATTTCTTCCAAGGATTCCGGGTCAAGGCCGAGCCGACGGCCGGTCCCGCGCCGTAAAAAAAGAGCTTGCGACCCCGGGGATCGCAAGCTCTTCGGTTTTTCGCTCGAGCGACGTTACTTGGAAACGACGGCCAGGATGTCCTGATTTTTTAGGATGAGTTGTTCCTCGCCTTCCACCTTGATCGTCGTGCCCGAGTACTTGTCGAAGATGATGTCGTCGTTCACTTTCACCTTGATGTCCTGGGAATCTCCGACGGCCAACACCGTTCCCTGCTGAGTTTTTTCCTGGGCGGTCTGCGGAATGAAGATACCGCCGGCGGTTTTTTCCTCTTCCATTTTGACTTTCACCAGGACCCGGTCGTTGAGCGGTTTGATTTTCATATAACCCTGCCTCCTTGTTGCAATATATGCTGTATACTGTGCTGGATTGTTTCGAGCGCTCATAATTTACAATTTCTGTGACGGATACGTCAAGAAAAATAAAATATCTTGTCGTTTTTTTTCTATTTGGGTATTATTGTGTATGGACAAATAAGGAAGCTGCTCTCAAACCGATACAATGGGGGTTTTGGCGTGGGAGGGGTCTCCTTTTTCGAACCGGCGCTCATGGAACAATGGAAACTGGATTTTGAAAAAGGCAAACACTTTCTCTCACGGCATCAGGCGAAGCGCGCCCTTCATTTTTTCGCGCGCTCGTGGCGCTCGTGCCCGCCGTCCGAATGCGATAGCTCGTCCGATATCCTCTATTACCTGGGAATTTCCCTGAAGCGGCTCGGCTGTTATTCGGGCGCGGTCAAGCTCTGGATCACCGCCAACCGAATTAAAAAGCGGAAACGCATCAAGAAAATGATCGAACGGTACGCGAACGGCTACGGGATGTTGCGCCAGGCGAACGCGGAGCTCGACGACCGCAACGCCTTTTTCTCCATCCAGATCGGCCGTTACCTGCAGAAGAAAAGCGGGAAAAAATTCTCGACTCTCGCGGAGCAGGACGTGGTGTTCGAGTTGACCAATGATTATTGGAAAAATCTTCTCATCCGCAGCCTGCTGAAAGGGAAGACGATTGAGGAAAAAAGACGCCTTTTTCACCAAGTCGTGATTCCCTTTCCATACGTTATCATGCCGCGCTGTATCGGGGATTCCGTTTTGAACGTTAATTTCAATAATTCGGAGAACAATGTGACGCCCTCACGCTGTTTTTGCGGCAGCGGCCTTCCCTTCGCGATGTGCTGCGGGCGAACTCCTTCCGTGGAAGAGCTCATAAACGACGTTTTTTGACGCATAAAATTACGGAAAATCAAAAAATAGTAGCATAATGACTCAATAATTTCCGTTACTTTTTTACGCCCTCGGATGTTTTAATAATTACTTACACTGTAAGAACTTGTTTAATCTCCGAAAAAACGGAGTTGGCATGTGAATTGCGATATAGAGAGTGATTGGAGAAGAATATGGCTGTAGCAGTAAAGAAAAAAAAGGAAAAATCGAGTTTTTCGGAAGATGAGAACATCCTTTCGATCTATTTGAAGGAAATCAATCGGATCCCCCTTCTTACAAGGCAGGAGGAGGACTATTACGCCCGTCAGGCGGCCAAAGGCGATAAAAAAGCCCAGGAAGCCCTCATTCGGGCCAACCTGCGCTTCGTCGTCAACGTGGCCAAGAAATATCAGAACCAGGGCCTGCCCCTGGTGGATATCATCAGCGAGGGCAACATCGGCTTGATGAACGCCATTGAACGTTATGACGTGGACCGCGGCTATCACTTCATTTCCTACGCGGTCTGGTGGATCCGGCAGGCCATTCTCAAGGCGATCTGCGAGAAATCCCGCATGATCAGGCTGCCGCTCAACCGCGCCAACGAGCTGGTGCAGATTGAAAAAGCGAGAAAGAACCTCCAAACCGAGAACGGCATGGACCCCGAGATCAAGGAGATCGCCGATATCCTGGAATTGGACAAAAATCACGTGTCGGATCTCATCAATATTTCGCGGGACCTCATTTCCCTTGAATCCCCGGTCAACCAGGACAAGGACGCGAGCCTGGTCGGAGATTTCGTCGAAAACGAGCTCTACCGCGCCCCTGACGAGGTGATGATAGAGAAATCGCTGCGGGAGGACATCAATACCATCCTCGCCACGCTTTCCGAAAAGGAAGCGGAGATTCTCCAGTACCGGTTCGGTTTGAACGGCAAGCGTCCGATGTCCCTGAAGGAGATCGGAGACAAGTACCGGCTCACGAAAGAACGGATCCGGCAGATTGAAAAAAAGGCGATCAAGCGGCTGCAGCATCCCACCAGGAGCCAGCTTCTGAAATCGTACGTCATGAACTGATGGACCCCAAAAGGCTGTCCGGGAAGGACAGCCTTTTTGTTCAATTAAAAAAAAGATGAAAAAAGAAGGAAAAAAAAATCTTTATTTGTAAAAAAGTGAGGCTGCCCGTCGCGGCGGACTCACTTTTTTATTGACATGTGCCGGGCTTTCAATTACAGTATTCTGTCATGTCACGATGATGCAAAAGTATCTCGCGAAGGCATCATTTCAAATGACGTAAACGTGGCTGTGCAAGGACACATGGCGTGTCCTCACATTCTTCAATCCAAATCTTAACCGGAGGGAACATAAAAATGGCCAGCAAGAAATACGTGTACTCATTCGGCGGCGGCAAAGCCGACGGGAACGAAGCCATGAAAAACCTGTTGGGCGGCAAAGGCGCCAACCTGGCGGAAATGGCGGGTCATCCCGACCTCAGATTGCCGGTGCCGCCCGGCTTCACCATCACGACCGAGGTCTGTACGTACTATTACCAGAACAAGCGGTCCTACCCGCGGGAATTGAAGGCGGACGTGCCCGCCGCCCTCGCCCGGGTGGAGAAACTGATGGGGAAAAAATTCGGTGACGGGAAAAACCCCCTGCTCGTGTCCGTGCGGTCCGGGGCGAGAAAGTCCATGCCGGGCATGATGGACACGGTTCTGAACGTGGGATTGAACGACGAGACGGTCAAGGGCATCATCGCCCAGACCGGCAACGCCCGCTTTGCCTACGACGCGTACCGGCGCCTGATCATGATGTACGCCGACGTCGTCATGGAAAAAGCCGAAGGCATCGAGCCCAAGGGCGGCAAGGGCGTGCGCAAAATCCTCGACGAGCGCATGGAAGAAATCAAAAAGCAGAAGGGCTACAAGCTCGACACCGAGCTCACCGCCAAGGAATTGGCCGACTTGGTCGTGGAGTTCAAACAGATCGTGAAGGACGTGCTCGGACAACCCTTCCCCGAGAATCCCCTCGATCAGCTCTGGGGCGGCATCGGCGCCGTGTTCATGAGCTGGAGCGGAAAGCGCGCGGTCGAGTACCGCCGCATCGAAAAAATCCCCGATGAATGGGGCACGGCGGTCACCGTCCAGTCCATGGTGTTCGGCAACATGGGCAACGACTCCGCCACCGGCGTCGCCTTTACCCGCAACCCGGGCAGCGGCGAGAACAAGTTCTACGGCGAGTACCTGGTGAACGCCCAGGGCGAAGACGTCGTGGCCGGCATCCGCACCCCGGCGCCCATCAACGCATATTCCAAGAACGACCAGAGCCGCGATCTCCCCACCCTCGAGACCACCATGCCCGCCTGCTACCGGGAGCTCAATTCGATTCAGGGGCGCCTGGAGAAGCACTACAAGGACATGCAGGACATCGAATTCACCATCGAAAAAGGAAAGCTCTTCATGCTCCAGTGCCGCGTCGGGAAACGGAACGGCGTGGCCGCCGTGCGCATGGCGACGGAAATGTACGCGGAAAAGCTCATCGACGCCGACACGGCGGTGATGCGCGTCGGCCCGAACCAGCTCGTCGAGCTCCTGCTCCCCATGATCGACCCCAAGGCCGAACTGGCCACGCGGCCCATCGCCAAGGGGCTGCCCGCCGGTCCGGGCGGCGCCATGGGGCGCGCCGTCTTCACCTCGCAGGACGCGGTCGACTGGGCGGCCAGGGGCGAGAAAGTCATCCTCGTGCGCGAGGAGACGTCGCCCGAAGACGTGGACGGCATGCACAAGGCGCAGGCCATTCTCACCTCCAAGGGAGGCATGACCTCGCACGCGGCCCTGGTGGCGCGCGGCTGGGGCAAGTGCTGCATCGTCGGCTGCGGCGACCTCGAGATCGGCGCCGACGGAAAATCGTTCCACACCAAGAGCGGCGTGACGGTACGGGAAGGCGAATGGATCTCGCTGAACGGGACGAAGGGCCTCGTGTACCAGAACGCCCTCGATTTGGTGGACGTCGACCTCGATCACAACCAGTCCTATCGCGATCTCATGAAGCTCGTCGAACAGAAGAAGGTGCTCGGCGTCAGAACCAACGCCGACACGCCCAAGGACGCCGCCAAGGCGCTCTCTTTCGGGGCCGAGGGCATCGGCCTGTTCCGCACCGAGCACATGTTCTACGGCGAGGGCAGCGACAAGCCGCTGTTCCTGCTCCGCAAGATGATCATGTCGAAGACCGTCGAGGAACGCCGCCGGGCGCTCGACGAGTTGTCCGTATTCGTCAAGAACGACTTCAAGGCCACCCTCAAGGTGATGAAGGGACTTCCGGTCACCATCCGCCTCCTCGATCCGCCCCTGCACGAGTTCGTCCCGCACGATCCGCAGAAGCTCGCCGCCCTGGGCGCCGAGCTCGGCGTGGACCAGTCGGAGCTCGCCAAGCGCGCGGAAAGCCTGCGCGAAAACAACCCGATGCTCGGCCACCGCGGCGTGCGCCTCGGCGTCACCTACCCGGAAATCACCGAAATGCAGGTGCGCGCCATCCTCGAGGCCGCCGGCGAGATCCTCAAGGAGGGCGGCAAGGCCTTCCCCGAGATCATGATCCCCGTCACCTGCACCACCGACGAGCTCAAGCACCAGAAGGCGCTCGTGGACAAGATGTACGCGGAGACCTGCCGCAAGCTCGGGCTCAAGGAAATCCCCTTCATGTACGGCACCATGATCGAGATTCCGCGCGCCGCCCTCACCGCCGGCAAGATGGCGGAGACGGCCGAGTTCTTCTCCTTCGGGACGAACGACCTGACCCAGATGACGTTCGGGTTCTCGCGCGACGACATCGGAAGCTTCCTGCCGGATTACCTGACCCAGAAAATTCTGCCGGTCGACCCGTTCCAGTCGGTGGACCAGGAGGGCGTGGGCGAGCTCATTTCCTTCGGCATCAACCGCGGCCGCGCGGTGAGGCCCAAGCTCAAGGTCGGCATCTGCGGCGAGCACGGCGGCGATCCGGAGTCGGTGAAATTCTGCCACAAGGTCGGCATGAACTACGTTTCCTGCTCGCCGTTCCGCGTGCCGATCGCCAGGCTGGCGGCGGCGCAGGCGGCCGTGGAAAG
>CAZKOS010000066.1:8743-14141 GCA_964554445.1 uncultured Spirochaetaceae bacterium
CCAAAAAGGCCCCGGCCAAAAAGGGCAAAAAAAAGTAAAGCTGTGTAAGGAAAACGAATGCGGCCGTCTCCCGCGATATGCGGGGGGCGGCTTTTTTTTGGGGCGAGGCTTTCCTCGCTGAGGGGAGGAGAACCACGGATGACACGGATGGGACGGATAACGCGGATAAGGAAAAGAGAGGTGAATAAAAAGAGGGAAAAAGATTTTTCGGTCTTCGTATGACGTAGTTTTTTTCGTCCTTTGATTCGTCTACATTTTTCTCCTCGTTATTCGTTCTTCTCTCTCTTCTCCCATCCGTGTGATCTGTCTTATCCGTGTCATCCGTGGTTTTCTTTTCCCCCCGCCAGCACAGCGAGGATCGCCGGGGTGATGCCCGTGATGTCACCGACCCGCCGGAACAGGGGCGCGGCCGGACCCAGCACGAGGAGGGGGACCGGGTTGGTGGAATGCATGCCGGTGGAGAGGTCTTCCATGTTCCCGTGGTCGCTCGAAAGGACGACGCTCGTTTCCGGTTCAAGGTCCTGACGAAGACCGAGAAGGAATTCGTCGAGCAGCCCGAGGAACTCGACGGCGCTCCGCTCGTTCCGCTTGTGGCCGATGAGATCGGGGAGGAAGGTTTCGAAGACCACGAGGTCGTGCTCGCGGCTTAAGCCCGCCAGGTGTCCTCCCGCTTCCCGGCCGGTGACGGTGGGGAACGTTTCCTCAATGGGGTAGGAGGCGAGGGCGGCGCGGGTGATGTCCCAGAAAACAGCCCTTCCTTCGCGCATATCGTCCAAAGTGAGGATGGGCAGGCCCGCGGCGAGCAGGCAGTGGGTCGTGACCGAATGGCGGCGCCGTTTTTCCTGCACGTACTGGAAATAGAGGGTGGAATAAGCGTTCGCGAACCGGCAGGATGTGCCGAGGGCGGCGGCCTTGGCGTACACGTTTTCCCGGACGATGATATCGACGAGCGGTTTGTTGGGAAAGGCGGGATAATGGTAGCCGAGGAAGCCGGGGGCGTTCACCCCGGTAAACAGCGCGGTTTGACCGGTCGCGCTCTGCGGGACGCCGGGCACGCCCAGGCAGGCGTCGATCGGCTTTAAAAGGAAATCGGGGCCGCAGGATTCGGGGCCGGCCGTCAGGGCCCGGCCGACGATCGATTCCAGGCCGGGCAGACGTCCCGGCCGGATGGGATTGAGGGCTCCCTCCGGACCGAGGCCGAATCCGTCGAGAAACAGGAAGACGATTTTTTTCCCGTGCGCGGCGCGCTCCACGGGTTCATGATACTACAACCGTTGCCGGGAGAAAAGGTTTCCGCACGGCAAAGCCGGCGGGCACCCCCCCCGGCCGCGTTCTCCGTGAGCGCGGCTGCTCACTCGTTCGTATCGAATACCGTTTTCCCGACCTCGTATTTCCCGAGGTCGACGGTTTTCCGGAAGGCGGCCACGTCGGCGATCTCGCGTTCGAGCTCCCTGAAATTGTAGAGGACGGTGCCGTCGTCGGTTTCCTCGACCTCCGCCTTTTTTTCGGCGGCGAACCGTTCGGTTTCGCGGCGGATGAGGGAGGAGGCGTTGGCCGCGGCGTCCGCTTCCCCGGAAGGCCGCACGGCCAGCGGATTGAATCCCACGGGATTGAAATGCAGGGAAGAGAAGAGGCGCTTGCGGAGGTTTTCGCGCTTGATTTTTTCATTGCGAGCCCGCCGCCGGAAATTCCGGATGAGCGGAATGACGAAGAAAAAGAGCGAGAACACGAGCGGGACGAGACCCAGGCCGATGAACAGGCCGAGCGCCGGATCGGGGATTCCGAGATACCCGCCGAAGACGGTGATGTGGAGGAACGAGTAAAGCGTTCCAAAACCGGTTTCAGCGATGACGCCCGAAAGCGCCTGCAACCCGAAATAGGCGAAATAAGCCCCGAAGAGCAGGTTGAAGGTATTGAAAAAAACGATGGCCCCGTTCGCTCCGCCCTTGTTGGCGGAGAAAGGTATCAGTTCCTTGTATTCGGTTTCGTCCACGGTCGCCACCTCGGTGAGGAGCAATTCCTCCTTCCTGGTGCGCAGGAGCTCCGGAAAAAAGAAGTAGAGGCTTCCCTCGTCGGTGACCGAGGGCTCGCCTTCGAATTCCACCAGGAGGGAATTGATGAGCCGGTTGGCGCCCTCGGAATCGCGGCCGGTGAGGGCCATCAGCTCCTCGACCGTGACGACGCCCTTTTGGGAGCGGATGAAGGAGAGGATTCTGATTCTCTCGGCGCTGTCCCAATCAGCGTTCGGATCGCCCTCGCCGAAGACGAACCCGAACACGGATTTGTAGAAGGGACGGCCGCGCTTCCGCCGCGGGCTGTCCGGATCCAGGGCCCGCGTCAGGTTCACCCAGAAAAACATCTGCAGGAAAAGCTCGAGGAGGCGGACGACGAGGAACATCCCCCCCAGGCCCATGCCGCGGCCCCGGCGGCGGTTGTCTCCGCCGCGGGAGGAGGCGGACAGGAAAATGGACGCCACCATCGCCGCCACGAGGATCGCCAGGAACAGGACGAAATAGCCGACGAGCATGGCCATGATCCAGACTTTGAAGAGAAAGGCGAAAACCTTCCCCGCCGTCTTGAGGAAGGCCCGGCCGAACCGTTTCAGTCCCGGGATGAAGCCGCGAACCCGGCTGCGCATGCCGCGGGGGAAATAGTAGAGGATCTCGCCGGATTCCGTGACCTTGCATTGGCCGCCGTACTCGTCCAGCACGACCTTGGCCGCCTGTTCCACCTGGTATTTCGGAAGGCCGGTGACGGTCACCAGGTCCGCGATCGAAGATTCGTTTTGTCTCCGCCGGAAGGTCGTCACGAGCTTGTTTTTCACCGGTTCCATCTTGAAATTGTACACTTTACTGGCGAGTGAAACCGCCATGCGCTCCTCCGTCCTTCCGAAGCCTTTTTCCCGGCGACCTTCAGTCCAACGCGTCCGGTCTTTCGAGGGATCGGCCCGGTTCGTGATTATTGCCTGCGAACGATTAAATAATAATAAAAAATAAGCAAAAAGTCTTCGTCTGAAATTTCACGGGAGAATTGTCTTTACATTAAAGTCCGAAAGGTTTAGATTATCCGATAAGGCAGTATATGAAATTACCTATATTCCTTTCCGTGGCGATTGTGTTGCTTTCGGCGTGCGTTCCCGAGGAACGGACGCCCGCTTCCGTGAAGAGCGCTCCCGTTCGGCCCGAGCTTCAGCCCGTGGATTTAACGTCCCAGTCGGACCGCGACCTGCAATCCCTCGGCTTTATATTGCCCTCGCAGTCCGTCAAGGCGCCGAACTTCAGTTTGAGGGATCTGAGCGGAAATGTCCGTTCCCTGCGGTCGTATCGCGGAAAGCTGGTGCTGCTGAACTTCTGGGGCGTGTGGTGTTATTACTGCCGCCTGGAGATGCCGTCGCTGCAGCGCCTCTACGACAGGCTCAAGGCGGCGGGCCTGGAAATCGTGGCCGTCGACGTTCGGGATAAACCGGATACGGCGCGGGATTTCATCAAGAAAAACAAATATACTTTTCCCGTGCTCCTGGACGAGAAACTGACGGTGACGGAAGCATACGGCATCGGCAGTTTCCCGACGACGTTTATCGTTGACAAGGAAGGAAATTTACGCGCCATGGCGATCGGGGCCGTCAAATGGGACAATCCGGCGCTGGCGGCGGTTTTCAATAAAATCCTCGACCGCGAGAACGAGTCCGAACCCGCTCCGGGCGGGAAGGGCGAATGACGGCGCCGGGAAGGGGAGTTTGTTCAACCTCGGGTAATGTTACGATTTCAGCGTAGGATTTTTGCCGTGCAAACCCTTCAAAAGCAAATTTCGATTCGTGCGTCCGTTCATTCGGCCGTTTCAAAGCCATATCCGACATGCTCCTCTCTTTCGTCGGTCTGAAGAAGGATTTGCCATGGGAATCGATCAGAACATCAACCTCTTCATTTCATTCGGCGCCGGGCTGCTTTCTTTTCTCACGCCGTGCGTGCTTCCCCTCGTTCCCGCCTACATCTCCCTGATCGGCGGTTTGACGTTTCAGGACATCAAGAACGCCCGGTACAAAAAATCCAGCCTGGTCGCCCGTTCCCTCGTTTTCGTCGCCGGCTTCACGGTCGTGTTCGTGCTCATGGGGGTATTTCTCTGGGGGGCCTTTCACCTGGCCGGTTCGCTCACGTCCGTGCTCAACATCGTCGCCGGGAGCGTGGTCATCCTCCTCGGCCTGAACGTCATTTTCGACTTTTTATCTTTTCTGAACCGGGAGAAACGGGTCAGCCCCGCGGCCAAACCGGCCACGGCTTTGGGGGTGTTCGTCGCCGGCCTGGCGATGGGCGCGGGGTGGAGCCCGTGCATCGGGCCGCTCTTGGGCGGCATCATCGCCTTGTCCGCGTCCGGCGACACGTTCTGGGGCGTGGCCAATCTCGCCTCGTACTCGTTGGGACTGGGCCTGCCGTTCGTCGCCCTGGCGCTCGCGTTCGTGCCCGTGTCCGCGCGCCTGGATAAGATCAAGAAGCATTTCAACGCCCTCAGAATCGCGAGCGGCGTTCTGCTGATCCTGATCGGGCTGCTCATCCTGCTCGGCCAATTCACCGGTCTGAACATCGCGACCTTCCAGGTCGGATCGTTTCTGGAGAACGCGCACCTGACCGACCCGTGGGCCCCGCGGGCCGTTTTCGCCGCCTGTTACTTCGCGCTGGGAGCGCTGCCGCTCGTCTTTTGGCTCGTCGGTCTGCGGAAACGCGAGGCCGGGCAAAAAATACCGGTACCGGCGGTTCGCATCGTCTGGCTGAGCCTTTTCACCGCCCTCACGATTCTGGAATTGTCCGGCATTCTTCAGTCCGCCCTGTTCTTTGCTTCCTGGCTGTCGACCGGCGAGATATCGCATTTCTGATCGCTTTCGTATGGCGTTTGTTATAAAGACGTCTTCTCGCCGAAAAGGACATATTCATGATTTATGCTGAAAAGCAAATGCTTTTCAGCATTTCCGATTATAATGGTTTTCTATTTCCTTATACTATAATAAGATAGTGGATAACGTCGGTTCCGGAAATAGAAAACCATTTACTATTGAGTATATGTCCACCAAGCTGCGCTTTGCCGGGTATTTCCCGGTAGACTTTTTAGCGATTTTATTTCAAACTTACATCATGTCGGAAAAAGAAATATCGGACGCGGAGATCCTGGACCGTGCCCGGACCTACGCGGCGGACGAAACGGAAGAAATTTTCCGTCATGAAATCACGGAGCTGTGCGAGCGAGGGGAGAAAGGCGACCGCCGCGCGCTCGGCGAACTGCGCGAGCGATTCGAGACGGACCTGGCCTTCGGCACCGGCGGTATCCGCGGCGTCATCGGCGGGGGGAGCAACCGCCTCAACACGCTCGCCGTGCGCCGGGCGACGCGGGGGTTGGCCGATTGCCTGAA
>CAZKOS010000067.1:0-3233 GCA_964554445.1 uncultured Spirochaetaceae bacterium
ACGGAGATTGTTTCCTCCCAAATCGTCGCGACGGAGGGGATTGTATTTCATGAGTGGCAGAGCGGTCATCTTCGACATGGACGGCGTCCTGGTCGACACCGAACCCTATTACCTCGAGAACAACAACCGGCTCTTCGGCGAGCTCGGCTTCGCCGTTCCTCCCGGTGAATACGTCCGTTTCGTCGGCATTTCGGCGCGCCGCATGTGGGACGAACTGAAATCCCGGTTCGGCCTCACGCAGTCGGTGGAAGAGCTCATCGAGCTCGAGTATGAAACGCATTTCCGCCGCCTGGCCGCCCTGCCCTCCCTCGATCCCATCGCGGGCGTTCTCAACCTCATCCAGCGGCTGCGGGACTCGGGCCTGGCCCTGGCGATCGCCTCCTCCTCCCCCGGACGCGTCATCGAGCTCACCCTCGCCAAGGCCGGCTTGTCGGCATTTTTTCCGATAGCGGTCGGCGGCGAAGACGTGACGCACGGAAAGCCGCACCCGGATATTTTCCTCGAGGCCGCGCGCCGGGTCGCCGTCGATCCCGCGCATTGCCTCGTGATCGAGGATTCGCCCCGCGGCATCGCGGGAGCCGCGGCGGCGGGCATGGCAAGCGTCGGCTTCAAAAATCCCCACTCGGGAGATCAGGATCTCTCCGCCGCCGATCTCGTCGTCGAGTCCTTCGGGGAGGAGGAGTCGGCGCGGATCGTCCGCCTCGCGGCAGGCCTCCCCGACCGAGCCACGGCGCGGTGAAGAGGCTTGCGCAATCGCGGCCTGCGCCGTAATATGTGACTTCAACCCGATTTCCGGAAAGGAACTCCCATGTTTTGGGACATGCCCCTCGACCAACTTGAAAAATACAAACCCGCCCGCGTGGAACCGAAGGATTTCGAGCGCTTCTGGCGAGAAACCTTGAACGCCGTCGGCCGGTTCCCGCTGCAGGCGAAATTCGAACCGGTCGATCTCGGACTCGAGCTCGTGGATACGTTCGACGTCACGTTTGCGGGCTACGCCGGGCACCCGATCAAAGCCTGGCTCATGCTGCCCCGAAACGCCGCCGGCCGTCTCCCCTGCGTCGTCACCTACCTGGGCTACGGCGGCGGACGGTCGCTTCCCATCGACCACCTCGTGTGGTGCTCGGCGGGCTACGCCGAACTGGTCATGGACACGAGGGGACAGGGCAGCGGCTGGTCGCCGGGCGACACCGGCGATCCCGAGCCGGACGGTTCCAACTCCCACTTTCCGGGCTTCATGACCCGCGGCATCCTGAGTCCCGGCACCTACTATTACCGAAGGGTGTTCACGGACGCGGTGCGCGCCGTGGAAGCGGCCCGTTCGCACGAGCGGGTGGACGGGAAGCGGCTGGCCGTCATGGGGGGCAGCCAGGGCGGCGGCATCGCTCTGGCGGTGGCCGGACTCGTGCCCGACCTGTCCGCCGTCCTGCCAGACGTGCCCTTTCTCTGCAACATACGCGCCGCCGTCGAGATCACGGACGCCTTCCCCTATCAGGAAATCGTAAAATACTGTCAGGTGCACCGGGATCTCGTGGAGAGGGTGTTCGAGACATTGGAATATTTCGACATGATGCACTTCGCCACCCGCGCCCATTGCCCGGCCCTGTTTTCAACCGCCCTCCAGGATGAAATCTGTCCCCCACGGACGGTCTTCGCCGCCTACAACCATTACGCGGGAGAAAAAAGCATCCGCGTCTGGCGTTTCAACCATCATGAAGGCGGGCAAAGTTTCCAGGCGATCGAACAGCTGAAATTCCTCAAGCGTCTCTGGAAATAAACTAGAACCGGATGCGGGTGACCGCCCTCTCCCGGGCGGGGGCGCGCTTGGCGGTTTTTTTTCGGGCCGTTTTTCGGCGGGCCGGCCGACTCGCCTTTTTCTTTTTCGCGCTCTTCGACTTCGCGGTTTTTTTGGCGCTCTTTTTCTTCGGCGCCGGTGCGGGCTTCTCACGGACCTTCTTGCTCGTGAAGGTGAGCACGAATTTCCCGAGCCTGATCTTGTCTCCGGGTTTGAGAACGGCGACGCCCGTGATCCGCCGGCTATTGACGAAGGTTCCGTTGGTCGATCGATTGTCGGTGATCTTGAAGGACGATTTGTCCCATTTGATCGAGGCGTGCCGGTCGGACACCGTGCCCTCATTGACGCGCAGGGAGTTTTTTGACGAACGTCCTATCGTGAACTTCTTGTTCTTCTTGAGCTCGATCGGTTTCTTTTTCAGCGAGGAGGAAATGAAGAAGACCCGTTTTTCGACCGGCCTTCTCGTCTTGGGAGTTTTCCTGGAAATCACCGTTTGAAAATTCATTTTCGCTCCTTTCCTCGTATATTGTGATGTCGTTTCACAGAATGATGTGTAACCGCCGCACTGTCAATATGACTTTCGGCATGCCGCCGGCGTGCGCCGACCCGCCGCCCTTTTTTCGCGCTTTCTCCCTCCCAGGCCGTTGAAAACCGAATGCGTTTTCTCAACAGCCTCCATGAATGTAACCCGGCTTGTTCAAACTCAATCCCCCGCGTACACTGGCGGGACAACCCAATAGTTTCATCGGGAGTACGTCATGGCAAACGGCCTCAGTCTTTCTTCGCTCGCGCGCCTGATCGACCACTCGCTGCTCCACCCGACGCTCACCGACGGCGATTGCGCCAGGGGCTGCGAGCTGGCCGCCGGGCTCGGCACGGCGTCCGTGTGCGTCAAGCCCTATGCGGTCGCGGCGGCCCGGAAAATACTTTCCGGAAGCGGGACGGCGGTCTGCGCGGTGAACTCCTTCCCGCACGGCAATGCCGCCGTTTCGATCAAGGCGGCGGAAGCGGCCCTCGCCGTCGACGACGGCGCGACGGAGATCGATTCGGTGGTCACGCTCGGCAAGGTGCTGGGGGAAGAGTGGGAGGACGTCGCCGCCGAAATCAAAACGATCAATGAAACGGTGATCGGCCGCGGCGCCCTGCTCAAGGTGATCTTCGAAATCGATTTCCTGGAAGACGGCCACGTCAAAAAGCTGTGTGAAATCTGCTCGAACTGCGGCGTCGCCTTCGTGAAGACGTCGACCGGATTCGGGTTCGTCAAGCGGGCGGACGGGACGTACTCGGCCGGCGGGGCCACGGAACACGCGGTCAGATTGATGCGCGCCTCCTGCCCGGCTTCCGTCGGCGTGAAAGCGGCCGGCGGCATCCGGACCCTTGACGATCTCCTGGCGGCCCGCTCCTGGGGCGCAAACCGCATCGGCACCTCGTCAACAAA
>CAZKOS010000067.1:3333-4707 GCA_964554445.1 uncultured Spirochaetaceae bacterium
TCATCTCGTAGAACACCAGCCCCGACAGCGGCTTGGGGTAGAAGAAGGTCGATTTGCGGGGCATTTTTTCGTCCGCGTCGGCCACGGCCAGGACCGAGGAGAGGGGGGTCGCCTTGAGAATGAACGCCGCCTGCGCCTCGCCCGAGGCGACGCGCCCGAGCGCGTCGTCCGCGTCCTTGCAGTAATCGATATTGCTTTGCAGCGACAGCATCTCGTCCGTGAACCCCATTATTTCCCGCAGAACGATGATATTGAGCACATTGACGTCGAGCATCTTCCACTCGTCCGTCGCCGGTTCCCCGAGGGAAGCCCGGTACGCCGCGGCGTCGGTGAGCTCGATGAGCAGGTATTCCCGGTCGGGCCGGACGGCGACGCCGAAGGCGGGCCCTTTCTTCGCTTCAAGAGCGGCGAGCCAGCGCGCGCGCGCCTCCCGCTCGTCGGCCTCCGCGAACGGAAAGCGTTCGACCGAAAATCGCTTCGGCAGCTCGCGCCTCAGGTTCGCGATCGTCTTGTCGGAACAACCGTGAAGGAGCCGGTGGGTGGGCAGGATGACCAATCCCGGGTGGTCGGAATTGACGAGGAACATCATGATAAATTCCCACGGGGCGTCCGGCCCCGCGTCGGGGTGGGCGCGCCTGAGCTCGTCACGGACGTCGAGCATGGTCTGGTAACGGTGATGGCCGTCGGCGATGTAGATCTTTTTGTCCCGCATCGCCTCTTCCACGGCGCGGCAGCGCGCGGGATCCGCCAGGCGGAAAAGCGAGTGCCTGACGCCCGTCGCGGGTTCGGCGTAATCGATGAGCGGCTTCCCGCCCAGCGCCTCCCCGAGGAGCCCGTCGACGGTGCCGGCCGGATCGCGGTACATTCCCCAGATGTATTCGAACTGGGTCGCGGTGGCGAGGGTGAGGGCCACCCGGTCCTGGACGGGCTTTTTCATCACGAGCTCGTGCGGCAAAACCTTCCCCTCGCCGTAGGCCGACAGGCGCACCAGGCCGATGAACCCGGAGAGCTTCTTCGCTTCGCCGCCCGGCAGGCTGAAGGTTTGCTCGTAGACGAAGAACGAGGGGCGTTCCGACGAGGACAGCACCCCTTCCCGCTTCCACGAATCAAGGAAGGCCGCCGCCCGCGTGTACCGGTTGTTCCGTTCATCGTCGTTCTTTTCGATCGTGCCCAGAATGAGGCGGACGACATTGTGCTCGTCCCGCCGGTAATATTCGGCCTGGGCGGCCGGAGAGATGACGTCGTACGGTTGGGAGAGACAGGCCCCGATATCCTTCACGCGGGCCGGATTGTAGTGAAGCGCCCGGAACGCTCTCACGTCATTGACAGGTTGATCCATCGCTTTTCCTTTCACTTCCGAAGGCCCCATTTTAT
>CAZKOS010000067.1:4807-9051 GCA_964554445.1 uncultured Spirochaetaceae bacterium
CCGTCAATACCGAGGGCTTGAGAAAAAAACGCGATTAAGATACACTTTGCCAAAATGGATCAGAATAAAAAAACGATCAAACTATCGCCTTTAGCGGCCACCCACGAGCGGCTCGGCGCCTCCATGACCGAATTCGCCGATTGGTCGCTTCCGCTCTATTACTCGGGGATTCTCGACGAACACCTGGCGGTCAGGTCGTACGCCGGGCTCTTCGACGTTTCCCACATGGGCGAAATAGAGATCCGCGGCACGCACGCCCTGCCCTTTCTTCAGAAACTGCTGACCATCGATCTCGAAAACGTGACGCCTGATCGCTGCCACTACTCCATGATGTGCTACGAACACGGCGGGACCGTGGACGACTGCTTCGTCTACTGCTTCAGCCGCGTCCGCTACTGGCTGGTGGTGAACGCGGCCAACATCGCCAAGGATACGAGTTGGCTCCGCGACCACGCCAGCCGCTACTCCGTCACCATCCGCGACCTGTCCGGGGAGACGGCGAAACTGGACGTCCAGGGACCGGCGGCGGTGTCGATCGCCAGCCGGCTTTCGGTTTTCCCCTTCACCCTGCTCGACCGGTTCGGGGTGGTCGAGGTCCGCATCGCCGAAGTGCCGGCCGTCGTCTCCCGCTCCGGGTACACGGGCGAGGACGGGCTGGAAATCTATTTCGATTCGTCCTACGCCGCCAAGGTTTGGGACAGGTTCTGCGAGAGCGACGAAAAGCTCAAACCGGCCGGGCTGGGCGCCCGGGACAGTCTCCGCGTCGAGGCCTGCTATTCGCTGTACGGCCACGAGCTCTCCGAGCACATCTCGCCCGTCGAGGCCGGCGTGGGTTGGGCCGTGCACCATCGGAAAAAGGATGATTTCATCGGCAAAAAACTCCTCAGCAAGCAGAAGGAGGAGGGCACCGTCAAGCACCTCCACGCCTTCACCATGCGCGACCGCGTCGTGCCGCGCGACGGGTACGAAATCTTCGACCGGGGCGACCGGGTGGGCTGGGTCTCGAGCGGCGCGTTCTCTCCCGGTCTCAAGAAAACGATCGGTCTCGGATTCATCGAAAACCGAAAACTCGCGCCCGGCGACGAGATCGAGATCGGCGTCAGGAACCAACGCCACGCCGCCTCGGTCACGCAACGCCCGTTCTACGAATACAAAGGGGGAATGACATGAGTACCAAGGACAATCCGGCCGCCTTCCGCTACGCGGCCTCCCACGAGTGGGTGAATGAAAGCGGCGGCACCGCCCTGTGCGGCATCACCGATTACGCCCAACGCCAACTGACGGACGTCGTGTTCATCGAGCTTCCCCCCGTCGGGAAAAAACTCAAGGCCGGCGACCGCGCGGCGGTCGTGGAGTCGGTGAAATCGGTGTCCGACATTTACGCGCCCGTGTCCGGAGAGATCACGGAGGTCAATACCCGCCTCGCCGATGCGCCCGAGCTCGTCAACAGCGATCCCTTCGGCGAGGGCTGGCTCTTCAAGATTTCCTTGAGCGACGCCGGGGAGCTTCAGCGTCTCCTCACGAAAGAGGATTACGAAAAAACGCTCCAAGGAGAAAACGCCTGAATTTCTGTCCCCGCTCGGAGGAAGAGACCGCGGACATGCTCCGCGTCCTGGGGATGGAGGATCCCGGGGAGCTTTTTGCCGACGTCGGGCCCGCCCTCAGGCCGCCTTCGACCCCGGAACCGGCCGCGGGCCTCAGCGAGCAGGAAACGCTGCGCCGCGTCGTCTCCCTGGCGGAGCGCAACCGGCTGCCCCGCCTGTCGTTCCTGGGCGGCGGCGCCTACCCGCACTACGTCCCCGCCGTCGTGGACGCCGTCGTGAGCCGCGGCGAATTTTTCACCTCCTACACGCCCTACCAGCCCGAGGTCGCCCAGGGCGGCTTGCAGGCGCTCTGGGAATACCAGAGCATGATCGAAAGCCTCACCGGGCTGCCGGCCGCCAACGCGTCGCTCTACGACGGGGCCGGCGCCGCGGCCGAGGCCGTGCTCATGTGCGCGCACGGGCGGCCGGAGGCGGAGGTCCTGGTTTCCCGCACGGTCGATCCGCGCCTTCGCGCCGTCCTCGCCACGTACGCCGCGGCCCGCGGTCTCGTCCTCAAGGAGATTCCCTTCGAGGACGGCGCGACCTCCCCGCCGGAGCTCGTCAAGCTCCTGTCGCCGCGGACGGCCGGCGTCGTCCTGCAGAGTCCCAATTATTTCGGCGTCGTGGAGGACCTTTCGTCGGCGGCCGGGCCCATCCACGCGGCCGGGGCGCTCCTGGTGGCGGTATTTACCGAAGCCCTGTCGCTCGCCCTCCTGAAGAGCCCCGGCGCAGCCGGCGCCGACATTGCCGCGGGCGAAGGCGCGAGCTTCGGCCTGGACCTGTCGTACGGAGGACCGGGGCTGGGAGTCATCGCCTGCCGGAACGAGCTCGTTCGCCGGCTGCCCGGCCGGATCGTGGGGCGCACGACCGACCTGGACGGACGGCCGGGTTTCGTTCTCACCCTGCAGGCCAGGGAACAGCACATCCGGCGCGAGGCGGCCTCGTCCAATGTCTGCTCCAACCACTCCCTCTGCGCCCTGGCCGCGGCCGTATACCTGTCCGCGCTGGGCAAAGAGGGACTGCGCCGGACGGCCGAGCTCAATCACCGCCGGGCGCATTACGCTCTCGACCAGATCACGGCGCTGCCCGGCGGCCGGAAATTCAGCGCCGCCTTCGCCCGACCTTTCTTCAACGAGTTCGCGATCCGCACGACCGACGCCCGGCGTTTGGCGGAGGAGCTCGAATCCCAAGGAATCGCGGCCGGCATCCCCCTCGAGTCCGATTATCCTGAATTGAAGGACCATCTTCTGGTGGCGGTCACGGAAACGCACTCCCGCGGGGACATTGACGAACTGGTCGGGGCGCTGGCCGGGAGGCGGGCATGAAGCTCCTCTTTGAAAAATCGAGACCGGGGCGGACGGGAGTTCTCCCTCCCGAGCCCGACGTGCCCGAGGCGCCGCCGCTCCCGGCGGGCCTGCTGCGTTCATCGCTCGACCTGCCCGAGATCAGCGAAAGCGAGTCGATCCGCCACTACACCGCCCTGTCGCGCCGCAATCTGGGCGTCGACAACGCCTTCTACCCGCTGGGCAGCTGCACGATGAAGTACAACCCGCGGCTGAACGAGATCCTCGCCAGGCTCGCCCCCTTCAGGAACGGTCACCCGCTTCTGCCCGCGGCGGCCGTGCAGGGCAACCTGGAGCTCATGTACGAACTGCAGCGCGCGCTTTCCGTCGTCACCGGGCTCCCGGCGGTGAGCGTGGCGCCGGCGGCCGGAGCCCACGGCGAGCTGACGGGGCTCATGATCGCCGGAAAGTATTTTCGGGAGCGGGGCGAGGAGCGGGACGTCGTGTTGACGCCCGATTCGAGCCACGGCACGAATCCCGCCTCGGCGGCCATGTGCGGCTACCGGGTCGCGACGCTCAAAAGCGGCGCGGACGGCCGCCTGGACCTGGAGGAATTGAAACGGAATCTTTCGTCCCGCGTCGCCTGCCTCATGCTCACCAATCCCAATACGCTCGGCGTCTTTGAAAAGGACGTGGCGGCCGCGAGCGCCCTGGTGCACGGGGCGGGCGGCCTGATGTACGGCGACGGCGCCAATGCCAATGCCCTCCTGGGCAAGGCGCTGTTCTCGGCCATGGGGTTCGACCTGGTGCACTTGAATCTCCACAAGACGTTCTCCACGCCCCACGGCGGAGGCGGACCGGGCGCCGGCGCCCTGGCCGTGACGGAACCTCTCGCCCCGTACCTGCCCTCCCCCGTCGCGGGTAAAAACGACGGCGGATTCACCCTCGTATCCCCGGAGAAATCCATCGGCCGGATCAGGACCTTCCACGGCAATTTCGGCGTCCTCGTGCGCGCCTACGCTTACGTCACGGCGCTCGGGAACACGGGACTTTCGGAAGCGGCCACCCAGGCGGTGCTCAACGCCTGCTATCTGCGCAAGCGTCTCGAGGGACATTTTCACGTCGCGTATTCCTCGCCGTCGAAACACGAGTTCGTGCTCGACGACGAGGGCCTCCCCGGCGGGGTGACCATGATCGACGTGGCCAAGCGCCTCCTCGACTACGGATTTCACCCACCCACGGTCGCCTTCCCTCTCATCGTCCACGGCGCGCTCATGATCGAGCCCACGGAAACCGAGACCCGGGAGACCCTCGACGAATTCGCCGACGCCCTCATCGCCGTGCGGCGCGAAGCCGAGACCGACCCGGAGCTCGTGAA
>CAZKOS010000067.1:9151-10989 GCA_964554445.1 uncultured Spirochaetaceae bacterium
TTCTACCGCTGGTCGCCGCCGTGCGTCAGCATCGGCTATTTCCAGAACGCCGGGCGCGACATCAATCTCGATTACCTGCAGCGTGAGGGGATCGATCTGGTGCGCCGCCCCACGGGCGGCCGGGCGGTGCTCCACGAGCACGAGCTCACCTACGCGGTCGTCTTGCCTGAAAACTTCCTTCCCCCGGGCGTGATCCCGTCCTACCGGAAAATCGCGTCGGTTTTTCTCGAGGCCCTGTCCGGCTGGGGCGTGCGCGGGGAGCTCAAGGGCCCGGCCGGGCGGCCGGACAGATCGGGGAGCTGCTTCGCCTCGACCTCCGCCTACGAGATCACGGTCGGGGGACGCAAGATCATAGGCAGCGCCCAGGTGCGGCGTCGCGGCGCCGTGTTGCAGCACGGCTCGCTTCTCCTCGCCGTCGACTACGACCGGCAGGCTTCCTGCCTGAAGGGGCATTCCGCCTGCACGGCGGACGAGCTCCGGGCAAAGATGACCGGGCTGTATGCGCTCAAGGGCGAAATCGGCGTCGACACGCTGGTGGAGGGAATCTCACGCGCTTTCGAATCTGAGTTCGGCGTGCGATTGACGAGACATTAACCAGGCATCCGGAATGGGGAGGACACGAAGCACACGAAGAAAGAAGAAGAGCACGAAGGGAAGAAGGAAGAAAAAAAGGGGGGAATCACAAATGAAACCCGTTTATTTTCTCTTCGTGATCTTCGTGATCTTCGTGATCTTCGTGTACTTCGTGTACTTTGTGTCCTCTTTAATAGGATAAAGTTGATAACGAGCACTAAATTGACAAACCGTTCTCCCTGCGCTACAGTTTCCGCGATCCGTCAACCGTCGTTCACCGCGACGGACAATGCGCAATCAATCCGTCAGGAGACCCGATCATGCTCATCCAGTCCATCCTCGACTGCATCGGCCGCACCCCGCTCCTTTCCCTGAAAAAGGCGACCGGGGCCGCCGTGTTCGCCAAGCTCGAATTCCTGAATCCCGGCGGAAGCATCAAGGACCGCATCGCGCGCTTCATGATCGAGGAGGCGGAACGCGCGGGAAAGCTCAAGCCCGGCATGATCATCGTCGAGCCCACATCGGGCAACACCGGCATCGGCCTCGCCCTGACCGGCGTCCAGAAAGGCTACCGCGTGCGGATCGTCATGCCGGACAACATGAGCGAGGAGCGGAAGAAAATCATCGCCGCCCTGGGCGCCGAGCTCGTCACCACCCCGGCCGCGGAAAGCATCGAGGGGTGCCTGCGGAAAGTGGAGGAGATGCAGCGCGCCGATCCGCTCGTGTTCGTGCCGCACCAGTTCGAAAACCCGGACAACCCGGAAATCCACTACCGGACCACCGCTCCCGAGATCTGGGAAGACCTGAACGGCCGGGTCGACGTGTTCGTCTCCGGCCTGGGAAGCGGGGGGACGCTCGCCGGGGTCGGTAAATTCCTCAAGGAAAAGAATCCTCGCGCGGTCGTGATCGCGGTCGAGCCGAAAAACGTCTCCGCCCTGCTCGGCCACGAGCCCGGCCTGCACAAGATCCAGGGCATCGGCGACGGGTTCGTGCCGTCGGTCCTCGATCCCGGCCTGATCGACGAGGTGATCGAGGTCACCGACGACGACGCGATCGAGACCGCCCGCCTGCTCGCGCGCAGCCAGGGGCTCCTCGTGGGAACGTCCGCCGGCGCGAACGTCTGGGCCTCGATCCGGGCGGCCGGGAAACACGGTTCCGGCGTGAACATCGCCACCATCCTCCCCGACCGGGCCGAGCGCTATTTCAGCACGGCGTTGATCTAGCGTCATTCCAGTCGAAGAAGGAGAGGAAGGATCGATAAGGAA
>CAZKOS010000067.1:11089-13946 GCA_964554445.1 uncultured Spirochaetaceae bacterium
TCAAGGAGAAAAGCGAATTACTCGACGTCCTCGAGCGGGCCGACGCCTGTCATCTCGCCCTGGCGGACGGCGCGGAGCCGTACCTTGTCACGCTCAATTACGGATTCGCCTGGGAATCGGATTTCCCGGTCTTCTATTTCCACTGTGCCAACGAGGGACGCAAGCTCGACGTCATTCGCCGGAACCCGCGGGTCTGCTTCGGCGTCGACGTCGATCACGAGCTCGTGCCGGCGGGGAACGGCTGCGGCTGGGGCATGAAGTACAAGAGCGTGGTCGGCACGGGAACGGTCGCGGTCGCGGAGGACCCGTCGGAGCGGGAACGGGGCCTGCAGCTCTTGATGGCGCATTACACCGGGCGCACGGGGTTTCGATTCGAAGAAGACATCATGGCGAAGACGACGGTGCTGAAGCTGACGGCGGACGGAATCAGAGGCAAAAAGAAAGGGTGAGCGGCCATTTCCACTCCCTCTTGGTAAAAATACCGTTTGTCCTGCACCGGCGGGGAAGTCCCGACTTGGCCCGATGGGGAACGCACCTTTTCCGGTTCAACCGTGAAAGACTATCTTCTCCGCCTGTTTTTCGGCTTCTTCCTTCGAAACAATGATCTCCACGAGCTTCAAGGCCGCGGCCAGGGCAGTCCCCACGCCCCGCGATGTGATCAGTTTCCCGTCGACGACCACCGGCTCATCCACGTGCGTACCGGACGCGATCTGGGTACCGGGGTAACAAGTGTACCGTTTGCCCGAGAGAATGCCCGCCAGATCCAGGAGCCGCGGCGCCGCGCAAATGGCGAAAACCAACTTGTCCGCGTTGTAAAACTTCCTGATGACGGCGAGAAGGGCCTTGTTGTTCACGAGACCGTCCACGCCCGGCCCGCCGGGGAGCAGGATCCCGTCGTAGGCGTCCACCGATACGTCGCTTTCGTTTCGAAACGTCTTCTCGGTCTGGTAGACGACGCTGCTCCGGCTCGTCACGAGCTCTTTGCCCACGCCGTAAACGTCCACCCGCACCTTGGCGCGGCGCAGCAGATCGATGAAAGAGAGCGCTTCAACATCTTCGAATTTATCTCCCAAGAACGTGCAGTAAGCCATTTTTTTACCTCCCGATCCTATAATATTTTCGAATTCATTTCCGGTCAATCGCGAGTGGGGATATTGATCGATAAGCCCCTGGAGGAATCCCGGGGATGACGCGATCCCGCCCCCGTGATAGAATAGGCGCCGCCACAGGAGGAGGATCGTATGACGGGTTCGGGTGACGTTGACAGGCGCGATGAACACCGGGAGGCGGACACGGTCCTGAGCGGCGACCGGCGCAAGGTCGCTTCCGCCGGCGTGCTCAAGCGGCGCGGCGTGCTCGTCGTCGTTTCCCGGGACGGATTCGGCACGTCGTTCGTCGTCAGGAAGCCGGACATGACCGTCGGGCGCCGCGGCGACTGCGACATCAGCCTCGAGGATGAGCTCCTGAGCCGCCGCCATTGCCGCATTACGGTCGACGACAAGGGCAATTTTTTTATTGAGGACCTGTCCTCGACCAACGCCACCTGGCTCAACTCGGATAAGCTGAAAGAAAAGAGCCCTCTCCGTTACGGCGACCGCCTCCTCATCGGCAACACCATTCTCCGCTTCTTCCTGGAGGAGGAGGTGGAGAAACGATGAGCGCCGACGGAACAACCTTCCTCAGGCGGCTTTGATCGACGGGGAGGCGCCCAACGCCCGCTTCACGACGTCGGCCAGCGGCTCCGGCCGGCCGGCCAGCAATTCGAAGTCGCCCGACTTTCTGGCGGCTTCCCCTTCCGCCACCCGCTCGTACAGGGAGGCCATGAATTCGGCCGCCCCTTCGGGCAGACCGGCGGAGAGGAGCAGCCGCTTTTCCTCGACCTCCGATACCGGCCGGAAGACGATATCCTTTCCCGACGCCTCCGACAAGACGCGCGCCAGCTTCGGGTAGTCCCAGAGTCTCGTGGACACCAGATTGTACGTCTTGTTCCGGTGTCCTTCGCCGGTCAACGCCGCCGCGGTCGCCCGCGCCAGGTCGGCGCGCGACAACGAGTTGATTTTCCCCCGGCGGCAGTTGGAGGCGATCTCCCCCGCCGCCACCGCCGCGTTGAGGCCCGGCGTCACGAAGGCCTCGTCCGTGTACAGCGCGTTGCGCAGGAACGTGTACGGGATGCCGGTCGTCCGGATCATGTATTCCGTGGCCAGGTGGAGCGCGGCGATCGGGAGGCGCGACTCTTCGGCGAAGGCGAAGCTCGTGTACAGCAGATGCTTGACGCCCGCCCGCTTGGCCGCCAGGACCACGGCCGCGTGCTGGAGGGCGCGCTTGGTGTCGTCGATATCGGGGCTGGATACGAACAGGAGCTTCTCCGCCCCGGCGAACGCCGCCTGAAGCGAATCGAAGCGGTCATAATCCGCGGAACGGACGTGAACGCCCCGGTCTTTGAGTGACGCGGCCTTTTCCGGGTTGCGCACACAGGCGACGACCGATCCCGCGTCGATCTTTTTCAGCAATTCTTTTATAACCAGACCGCCCAGGCGGCCGGTGGCTCCGGTGATGAAAATAGACATTATAACCTCCCCGTCCTTTCTCTAGACATTTCCGAGGTCGCCGTAAAAACTAACGCCGGCCTCTCACTTGAATTTAATAAAAAACCGCGCAAGACCATAATGGCAATTTCGCGCCGTTGACGACTCCGCAGAGCAACGGGAAAAGCGGGCCTCCAGCAACGTTAAACAATCTCAATTCACGACCCTGAAAATACTGTTTTTTTTCTAAAAATGAACTATTCTGAGAGTGTCATCCTGTGTGGCATCCCACAAGAACGAGGGGCTGTATGAAACAACAACGTGTGAAGATC
>CAZKOS010000068.1:0-13928 GCA_964554445.1 uncultured Spirochaetaceae bacterium
ACATTGACAGCGCGGGGCAGTTGTACTAGACTGAACCCATGCGTTTCGCGATGAAACACGCGGATAAAATCGTCGGGCTTTTCGTGCTCGTGGCGATCGTCGGACTCGCCGGGGTCGTCATTTTCCTGGGAGCCAACCAGCACTGGTTCACCCGGAACATCCCTTTCCACACCGTTTTCGGGAGCGCGAAGGGGCTCGTCCGCGGCATGGCCGTCACCTTCAAGGGGTTCGAGATCGGCAAGGTGTCCTCCTTCGAGCTTGACGAGAACAACGCCGTGGTCGTCAATTTTTACATTTACGACACCTACTACCCGAAGATCACCGCCCAATCGGTCATCGAGCTCGCGTCGAACCCCCTGGGGAGCTCGGTCATATTCTACCCGGGCAAAGAGAAGACCGAGCCGCTCAAGGAGCATTCCCTCATTCCCGCCATCGATTCCGAGATCGGGAGGGACATCGTCCGCCTGAAGCTGGCCGCCATCCCGGCGGAAAGCGAGGATCAGATCTCGGCCATCATGAAAAACGTCGACGACATCACCTCCCAGCTCGACACCCTGGTCAAGAACAACGCGGGCGAGCTCGACACCATCATCAAGAGCCTTTCCCGCTCCACGTTCGCCCTGGCCCAGGCCATGGAGGGCAAGGGCTCCGGTCCGATCTCCCAGACCCTTACGGGCCTGTCCGGCATCGTCAGGAACCTCAATACCCTCACCGCCGACATGAACGGCCTCATCCCCAAGCTCCTCGACCCGACCGGTAAGGAAGTCTACCCGGCGATCAAGAAGATCCTGGACGACATCCAGACCGTGGCCGAACAGCTCAAGCAGTTTTCCGAATTCGTGAACGGAACCCAGCCGCAGATCGCCGGGATCCTGGCCCAGATTCCCGACGTGCTCAACAAGGGCCGGGACGTGATGGAGGGCATCGCCAACAACCCGCTCTTCTCCGGCGGAATCACCAAGGAACGGGAGCAGCCTTCCACGTTCAAGAGCTTCCGGGACGAGGCCTTCTGATGACTCCGCGCGTTTTCCTCGTCCTGGCGTGCGCCTTCGTATTCTCCTGTTCCACGGCGCCTCAGCAAACCGACACGGTCACGGCGAGCAAGAACCAGGCGGCCGATTTCACGAAAGCCGGCAACGAAGCCTTCAACAAGGGCCTGTACGACAAGGCCCTCGAGTCGTTCTACCTCGCCCTCGCCTACAACGTTTCGGTCGACAACGAACGCGGCATGGCTTCCTCCTACAATTCCGTCGGGAGCGTCGACATGGCGCGGGGGAATTTCGACGACGCGATGAAGAGCTTCAACCGCGCCTACGACCTGGCCCGGAAACTGAACGACCGCGTGCTCCTGGTCCAGACGGCCACGAAAATCGGCGAGGTCTACCTCAACACGAACCAGACGGAAAAAGCGACCGAAAAGTTCATGGAGGCGATCAAATACCAGAACGGCGGCGTCCCCGAGGAGGACCTGGCCGTGCTGTACCACGACCTGGGATCGGCGCTCAAGCGGCTGGGAAAGCTCGACCAGGCCTTGAGTTACATGAACGAAGCCCTCCGGATCAACGACCGGCTCAAGCGCTACGAGGAGGCGGCCTCCAATCACTACATGATCGCCTCGATCTATTCGGAGAACGACCAGTTCGACCTGGCCCTCCGGCACGCGAGAATGGCCCTCGAGGACGACAAAAAGGTCGAGAACACCCTGGGCATCGCCAAGGATTACCTCGCCCTGGGGCTCATCAGCCGCAAAAAAGGCGACCTCGAGGACGCCTTTTCATACATGAAAAAAACCTATGAAATCTATACCGCCCTGAAGCTGCTGTACCCGACGCTCTCCATCGAACTCGAGATCAAATCGGTGCTCAAGCACCTGGTGGAGACCGGTACCGACCTCGGTCTTTCCGAAGAAGTGAGTCGGTACAAGAAAGCGCTCGAATTTTTCGAAAAAAGGTTGAACCCCTGAATGACGCCGAATGATTCATCTTCGTCCCGAACCGCGACCGGCAAGACCGGCGCCGTCGCCTCGCTCCTCCGTCTCCTTTTGGGAGCCGGCGGTTTCTTCGCGCTGCTCGCCGCGGTGGCGGCGCTCGTCATCTACCCGCTCTGGTATCTCGCCACCCAGGCGACCGGCCTCTACACCGCGGGCTTCCTGGGTCTCGTCTGCGCGCTGGCCCTCCTCCTCTTCGTCCTGCGCTGGCGGCGGGCCGCGCGCAACGCCCGCCTGGACGAGTTTTACCTCAGGGTGGCGCGCGTCGCCGTCTTCGCGCTCTTCCTTCTTTCCCAGGCGTTTCTGGCGCTCGTCCAGGTCGGCTTCTACGGGTACCTCATGAGCGGTCTCTCGATCGGTCTTCCGATCGTGCTCCTGCACGTTCTCGGATGCCTGGCCGCGCTCGTCTCCCTCGCCCTGCCCGATTCGGCCCGCCGGCGCGGACTGCTCGGGCGGGCGGGATTCGTCGTCGCGACGGGGCTCTTCGCCGCTCAAGGAGCCTACTGGACCGCGGTCTTCGTTGTGCGGCGGGCGTTCCCGTACGTCGGGATCGTTTTGCTGACGATTTTGGGCTTTTTCTTTTTCAAAATTATTACGAAAATAAAACGTGAGCAAAAAAGCCCGAGCGATCATCCTCCGCGCGCTTAGCCTGGCCCTCTTTACCGCCGCCTCCGGTTGGGCCGATGCGGCCTACCCCCGTCTCGACAGCCTGAAGCCGTCGGACGTTCTCTTTTCCCAGCTTCAGGACGACATCGCGTCGTATTACCGGGCGGCGGGCTACGGCCGGGATCGTCCCTTCCCCGCGTTGTCGTTTTTCGTGTATACCCGGCGGAAGGAAGATACCATTTTCTCCCTGGCCGCCCGGCTCAACCTGCCGTACGAGACCATCGCCACGTGCAACGGCCTCTCACAGGCGGGCGAATTCCTCGAACGGGACGAAATTCTCATTCCCAATTTACCCGGGATCTTCGTCCCCGATCGTCCCTCCAATGCCCTCGAACAAATGATGGTTTCCTCGCGCGGCGAAACCGAAGCGCCGCGCGACAAAGTCGTCATCAGGCGCCGCGGCGCGGCGCGGTGGTATTTCTTTTTCCGGGGAGCCCGCTTCAGCGCCCTCGAGCGCGCTTATTTTTTGCGAATCATCTTCCGGTTTCCCCTCGCCCGCGCCGTTTGCTCCTCGGGTTTCGGTCCCCGGCCCGATCCGTTCACGGGGCGGGCTAGTTTCCATTACGGCATCGACCTGGCGGCGCCCCTGGGAAGCCCCGTCCACCCGGCCCGCGAAGGCGTGGTGAAGGAGACGGGATACGACGAATCGTACGGCAATTTCGTATTGATCGCCCATCCCGGCGGGTATGAGACGCGCTACGGACATTTGAGCGTGATTTTGGTAAAACCGGCCGAAAAAGTGACGGACGCGACCGTGGTGGGCAAAGTGGGGATGACCGGACACACCACCGGACCGCATCTCCATTTCGAAATCCTCAAAAACGGCAAACCGATCGACCCTTCCTCCCTGCTCCCCTGACCGGGTCGCAGCGCGGTGCGGCGTGCGCGCGTCCGTTTCGTCTTTCCGGCGAAGGTCTTCAGTTGGTCGATGAAATAGTCCAACGGGGACAGAATATGCCAAGCCGGGGTTGTAAAATGTTTTTTTTTCATATATATTTAAAATAATTCCTAATGTTGTGAACATGATGGACGATAATTAGGGTGTCGGTACTAATATAGTTCCCCTCCCAGTTTACTATATTCACCGACACTGCGAAGGGGCTGGTTACTCTGTAACTGGCCTCTTTTTTTTGCCACAATTCTGACAGGGACCGCTTGAGAGGAATTTCTAAGGAAGCCAGGATAAAGAATAAAAAAAATCCATCTCACCTGATATTCCGCAAATATTATATTTATATGCTTATATTATTATTTTATTTGTCTTTGATAGACTTATTCTATCGCAGTTGATGTTTCATTTCTTTTTGGTATCCCTGATTTTTTCTCCTGGTTTTCTGGCTTCCTTATCGATCTTTTCCAAAAGCCCCGCCACTTGACAAAGGGCATATCCATTACTACCGTATTCCCATGAAGATCAATCGCCCCCGCGTCGTTATCGTCGCCTCGTGTGTCACCATCGGTTTCGCCGTCCTGATCGGCATCGGCCTGGGCTCGACCTTCGCCGGGGTGGTGAACACCGTCAATCAGGAGGATTTCGGCCATGTCAAAATGCCCGAGGCCTCCAAGGTCTACGACATCAAAGGCCGCCTCATCACCGAGCTCTTCGGGGATCAGAAACGGGAAATCGTCTCCATCAATGAAATGCCGCCCTTCCTGATCCAGGCGCTCCTCACCCGCGAGGACCGGGAATTCTACAACCACGGCGGCATCAACACCTGGCGGACCTTCCTGGCCGCCATCAACAACATTCTCGGCAGGAACCGCCAAGGGGCGAGCACCATCACCCAGCAGCTCGCCGGACTGCTGTACGCGAACCGGCGCGAAATGACCATCTTCCGCAAAATAACCGAACTGTATTACGCCTTTCAGCTGGAAAAGAAGCTTTCCAAGGATGAAATCCTCGAGCTCTACCTCAACCAGATGTACTTCGGCCACGGTTGTTACGGCGTAGAAGCCGCCTGCCAGTTTCATTTCGGCCACTCCGTCAAGGACATCACCCCGGCCGAGGCCGCCCTGATCGTCATTCAGCTCGCGAACTGGAACGAGTATTCGCCGCGCAAAAACCCCGTCAAGGCGCGCCACATGCAGGAAAACGTGCTGAACGACATGGTCTCGCTGGGCTACATCACGAAAGAGGCGGCGGACGCCTCGTTCAATGATTTTTGGAGGAATTACGACCTCACCCTCCGCAACGCCGGCGCCTTCGAGTTGCGGAAGGACCGGGCGCCGTATTTCACCTCCTACGTGCAGCAGAAACTGGACGAGATGATCTACGGCAACATGAACGTCTACCAGGACGGCCTCCAGATCTACACCACGCTCAACCTCGATTTCCAGAAAGAGGCCGACGAGATCATGAAGGCGCGGCTGGAGAGCGTCAATGAGCAATACGAAAAGGAGCTCTCCGCGCAGGGCACCGACGCCGAGCTCTATTTTCTTCCCATGATCGACCTCCTGTCACTCAACTACAACATGCCGCACATGCACGTGGACCGGCGCCGCCACATGATCGGCACGATCGACGCCTACGCCTCCGACATCAACCCGATCGTCGACGTCGCGGCGAGCATGTTCGGGCTGGCCAAGGCGAAGGACATCGTGCGCAAGACCTACGCCTGGGCGCGGTTGCGCGCCAAGACCACCCACGTGGAAGGGGCACTCGTGTGCATCGATCCCTACACGGGCTATATCTACGCCATGGTCGGCGGCAGGGAATTCAACTCGAAAAACCAGTACAATTACGCCACCCAGGGCCAGGTCTCACCCGGGTCCTCGTTCAAGCCGCTGTTTTACTCGGAGGCGATCGAGGAGAAGAAAATCACGCCGTCCACCATCCTCAAGGACGTGCAGATGGTCTTCGAGCAGCCGTCGGGGGAACCGTACATTCCCAACAACTACGGGGAGGTCTTCCGCGGCGACGTGATGGCGCGGGACGCCCTCGCCCACTCGCTGAACATTCCCGCCATCAACGTCCTGCAGATGATCGGTTTCGATCCCGCCATCAGCATGGCGAGCCGGCTGCTCGACATCAGCGATCCGAACGAAATCCAGAAAACGTTTCCCCGCTCGTGGTCCCTGGCCCTCGGCGTCATCACCACCTCCCCGCTCCGGATGGCGCGGGCCTTTTCCACCTTTCCCAACGGGGGCAGGGGCATCGACCCGATCGGGATCCTCTACGTCAAGGATCGGGACGGGAAAATCATCGCGAATCCGGAGAGGGACCGCCTGGCCCGGTACGCCGTCCCGGGCGGTCGGCCCCAGCTCATGAAACCCGAGACCGCCTACATCATGACGAACATGCTCCAAACGACCGTCAAATCCGGGACGATCGCCTGGGCGGCCAACAGTTACCTGCGGGACGTCAAATACCCCTTCGCCGGAAAAACGGGGACGTCGCAGAACTGGCACGACGCCTGGACGATCGGGTTCTCTCCCTACTTCGTCACCGCGGTCTGGTTCGGGTTCGACCAGGGGGGCGGGTCGCTGGGCGTCCACCGCACCGGCGCCACGCTCGCCGCGCCCGTGTGGGCCAAGTTCATGCGCGGCATCCACGGCCAGCTCGACAAGGACCGCGCGCAAGAGAAGGCGACCGCCAAGACCATCGCCAACAGCCGCCCCGGTTCGGGCGACAAGGTTTCCACGGAACGGGTCGCGGACGAGCTCGGGATACCGGCCACCTGGCTTTCCGTCATCGACCACAACCGCGATTTCACGCGGCCGGACGATCTGGTGGAGGCCGATATCTGCACCCTCTCCGGGCTCAGGCCGACGGCCTATTGTTCTCCCGACAATATCAAAACGGAGATTTTCTACCCCGACACCGTGCCTGAAAAGGAATGCACCATTTGCCAGGATCGCTGGCAGCGCCAACTCGAAGGCGAAAAGAAGATCGGCGATACGATCGATATGGAAATCAACGTCCAGAAGCCGGATCTCATCGATCCGAGCCGGATCCCGGACGACTTCGACACGTACGAGAAGAACAAGAGCTCGATTCTGAAAAAAGTCAAACCCGACGAGCAGGCGACCAAGCCGAAAGAGGGCGAGGACAACACTTCCATCAACCCGTATTTGACCGACTAACATCCGATAGGAGAATTGCTGAAAAAAAGCGGGAATTGCGTTCCCGCTTTTTTTTGGCGGGAATACTTCCGATTTTCACCGGAAGGCGTCAACAAGCGGGAAGAAAGCAAAACGAGAACGCTGCACAAGCTCAACTTTTGCAGCGGCCTGTCAGAGGATGGCCCGCACCTCGATTTCCTCTTTCTTGAGATAGCGGATTCCCTCCACCGCCGCCTGGGCGGCGGAAATGGTGGTGGTATAGGGGATTTTGCGCTTGACCGCTTCTATTCGGATCGCCTGATCGCCCTTCTGGGAATATCGTCCGAGCGGGGTGTTGATGAGAAGCGAAATCCTTCCCGAACGCATATGGTCGATGATGTTGGGCCGTCCCTCGTGCACTTTGAGAATCACCTCGGGAAAGATGCCGTTCTGGTAGAAGAAATCGGCCGTACCGCGCGTGGCCGAGATGGCGAACCCGAGCTCGGCCAGCTCGCGCACGATGGGCAGCACCGCCTCCTTGTCGAGGTCGTGGACGGAAACGAATACTTTGCCGCTGGTGGGCAGGATCGTGCCGGACGAGGCCTGGGCCTTGGCGAAGGCCTCCCCGAAGCTCTGCCCCGTGCCGATGACCTCCCCGGTCGATTTCATCTCCGGTCCCAGGAGCGGATCGAGCTCCTGGAACCGCTCGAATGAGAAGACCGCCTCCTTGACCGCCCAGCCGGTCCGGCATTCTCCCGCCCCGATGAGTCCCTGCGCCGGGAGGCTCTTCCCCTCCCAGACGCGCACCGCCGCCTCGATGAGGTTCACCCCGCTCGCCTTGGAGAGGTAGGGGATGGTACGGCTCGCGCGCGGGTTCACCTCGAGGATGTAGAGGAGCCCGTCCTTCACCGCGTACTGGATGTTGAGGAAGCCCTTCACCCCGAGCTCGCGCGCAATGAGGGCGGTGGCGTTCTTCATCTCCTCCAGGATCCCCGGCTCTGACCGGTAGGGCGGGAAAACGCAGGCCGAGTCTCCGGAATGAATGCCCGCCGCCTCGATATGCTGCATGATGCCCGCCACGTAGACGTTCTCGCCGTCCGCGAGCGCGTCGAGGTCGTACTCGAACGCGTCTTCCAGGAACTTGTCCACCAGCACGGGATTCTCGGCGTCGACCTTGATGCGCCGTTCGAGATAATCGGAAAGCTCGGCCTCGTCGAATCCGATGTACATGCTCCGCCCCCCGAGGACGAACGACGGCCGGAGAAGAACCGGATAACCGATCTCGCGCGAAAAGCCCAAGACCTCGTCCCTGCTCACGGCGATCCGGTTTTCCGGCTGGCGCAGGTTGAGTTTTTTCACGAGCGCGGAGAAAAGCCCGCGGTCCTCGGCCGCCATGATGCTTGCCACCGGCGTGCCCACGATGCGCGCGCCCCAGACCGCAAGCGCCTCCGCCATGTTGAGCGCGGTCTGGCCGCCGAGCTGGACGATGACGTCCCTCACCTTCTCCTTGCGGATCACGTCCTTGACGGATTCCAGGACCAACGGCTCGATGTAGAGCCGGTCCGAGACGTTGAAATCGGTCGAGACCGTCTCCGGGTTGGAGTTGATGATGATCGTTTTCCGCTTGAGCGTGCGGTAGGCGATCGAGGTGAGCGTGCAGCAGGTGTCGAACTCGAGCCCCTGGCCGATGCGGTTCGGGCCCGAGGCGAGGATGAGGACCGCCGATTTCCCCAGCGCCTCCCCCTCGTCGATCTCCCCGTAGCTCGAATAAAAATACGGCGTCCGGGCCGCGAATTCCCCGGCGCAGGTGTCGACGAAATGGTACGAGGGGAATATTTTCTTCTCCTCGCGCAGCGCCTCCACCCCGGCCTGCTTCAGCCCCGCGGCCCGGGCGATCTGCTTGTCCGACATGCCCAGCCTTTTGGCTTCGCGGAGCGTTCCCTCGTCGATCGCCGCGCCCGCGAGGCCCTGTTCGAAAGCGGCGAATTCCGCCATCTCGTGGAGAAACCACGGATCGTAGGCGGTCTTCCGGTTGAGCTCCTGCAGGCCGTCCCGCCCTTCCTCGAGCAGGCGCTGGTAGATGGCGAAGATGCGCAAGGGGTGGGCCGAGCCGAGAATCTTCTCGACGTTGGCGCGCGCGCTCTCTTTCAGCCCCTCCAGCCCCTCGTACCCGAGCTCCGCCGAGCGGATGGCCTTGTTGAGGGCCTCGGTGAAGCAGCGGCCGATGGCGAGCGCCTCTCCCACGGATTTCATCTGCGTGCCGAGCAGGTCGTAGCTGTACGGGAATTTTTCGAGCTCGAAGCGCGGCACCTTGACGACGCAGTAGTCGAGCGTCGGCTCGAAGCAGGAGTAGGTGACGCCGGTGATCTCGTTCAAGACCTCGTCCAGGGTGAAGCCGACGGCGAGCTTGGCCGAGCAGCGGGCGATGGGGAAACCGGTGGCCTTGCTCGCCAGGGCCGAGGAACGCGACACGCGGGGGTTCATCTCGATGATCACCATGCGGCCGGTGTCCGGTTTCACCGCGAACTGGACGTTCGACCCGCCGCAGTCCACGCCGATGGCGCGCAGGGTGTCCAGGGCCGCCGTCCGCATCCGCTGGTACTCGTTGTCGGACAGGGTCTGCACCGGCGCGACCGTGATCGAGTCTCCCGTGTGCACGCCCATGGGGTCGATGTTCTCTATGGAACAGACGACCATGGCGTTGTCGATCTTGTCGCGCATCACCTCGAGCTCGAATTCCTTCCAGCCGATGAGCGATTCCTCGATGAGCGCCTCGCCGACGGGGCTTTCGTCGAGCGCCCGCGAGACGAGCTCGGTGAGCTCGGTCTCCGTGTAGGCGATGCTGCCCCCCTGCCCGCCCAGGGTGAAGCTGGGGCGGATGATGAGCGGCAGGCCGACCTCCTGCAGCACCGCGAAGGCGCCGGCGACGTCCTTGGTGAGGGCCGACCGCGGCACCTCGAGCCCCATGTCGAGCGCGACCTTCTTGAACAGGCCCCGGTCCTCGGCCTTGCGGATGGCGTCCACGTTCGCGCCGATCACCTCCACCCCGTAGCGGGCGAGAATTCCCTCGTCATAGAGCTTCAAGGTGAGGTTGAGGGCCGTCTGCCCGCCCATGGTGGGGAGGATGGCGTCCGGCCGCTCGTGGCGGATGATCTGCTCCAGGTACTCGGGCTTGAGCGGTTCCATGTAAACCCGGTCCGCCAGGCCGGGCGTGGTCATGACGGTGGCCGGGTTGGGATTGGCGAGAATGACGTGGTAGCCGGTCTCCTTGAGCGCCCGGACCGCCTGCGTGCCGGAATAGTCGAATTCGCAGGCCTGGCCGATGACGATCGGTCCGGATCCGATGATGAGGATGCGTTCCAGATCCTTACGAGCCGGCATCGGTCTTCTCTCTTTCGGAATGCGCGTCGCGCTCCAGCGTGCTCATGGACAGGTTCATCCCCTCTCGTTCGTGCGTTGTGCTACTGGATCAGGCCGAGGAATTCGTCGAAAATCCACTCGGCGTCCTTCGGCCCCGGGTTCGCCTCCGGATGGAACTGGGCGGTGATGAGCGGCAGCTTCCGGTGCACGAGCCCCTCGACGGTGCCGTCGTTGCAGTTGCGGAAGAGCACGTCCGCGTCGCGGGGAAGCGTTTTCTCATCGACGGCGAAGCCGTGGTTCTGGGAGGTGATGATGACGCGCTTCGTCCGCTCGTCCCGCACCGGGTGATTGACCCCGTGATGCCCGAATTTCATCTTGAACACCTTCGCGCCGAGGGCCAGGCCGAAGAGCTGGTGCCCCAGGCAGATGCCGAGAAGCGGTTTCTTGCCGATCAGGCCCGCGGCGCAGGCGATCTGGTCCGGGAGCACCCGGGGATCTCCCGGCCCGTTGGACAACACCGCCCCGTCCGGGTGGAGCGAAAGAATATCCTCCGCCGTAAAGGTCGACGGCACCGTGCTCACCCGGCAGCCGCGGTTCACGAGCTCGCGGATGATGTTGGCCTTCACGCCGAAGTCGGCCAGGCAGATATGCGGCGCGCCCGAAGGATTCGCCACGACGGCCTTATCCGTACCGACGTCCGTGATGAGGTTGCGACCCTCCATGCCCGGAAAGGATTTCAGAAACGCCGCCACTGCCTCTTTTTCGGGTTTCGTCAGCTCCCGGCTTTTGCCGTCGGCCGGACGGACAATGACGCCGTTGCAGTTTCCCGAGTCGCGGATCCGCAGCGTGAGCAGGCGCGTGTCGATGCCGGTGACGCCCGAAACACGGTGGGCCTTCAGGTACTCGTCGAGCGTGCGCCGTCCGGCCGGGACGGGGCCGGAATAGAGGTTTCGGACGATCACCCCCTGCGCCTTCACCGCCTTGCGCGTCTCCGCCTCCGGCCCGGACTCGGACCAACCGGGAAGGGTTCCGTAATTGCCGATGTGAGGATAGGTCATGACGATGAGCTGGCCCGTGTAGGAGGGATCGGTGAAAATGGCCTGGTAGCCGGCCATGCCGGTATTGAAAACGATCTCGCCGGCGGGAAGGCTTGGGCGCGCCGCTGCGGGCAGGTCGGCGGCAAACGGGGGACAATGCCCGAATGAAACGCCCTCCAGGGCGCTTCCGTCATCCAGGCATAAAAAACATCTGTCCCTCATATGCTCGCTTTTATCGCCGTTTTATGAAAAAGGCCGTCCCTTCCGCGTCCGCGGTGAAAGCCGGCCCCGTTAGCCCCTAGGGGAATCGAACCCCTATTTAAAGAATGAGAATCTCTTGTCCTAACCGTTAGACGAAGGGGCCGCATCTTCCCGGGGAGGATTCGAACCCCCACGAACAGATCCAGAGTCTGTGGTGCTACCATTACACAACCGGGAATCGTGTCTGGTGTAATGTAGCAAAGGCGGTTTTTTTTGTCAACCGATACCCTTCCTCTGAATTCGGCCACAGAGAGCACGGAGAGCACGGAGAAAAAGAAAAGCTGAGGAAACCAGAAAACCAGGAGAAGAAAAGATGGAAAAATCTTATAAAATTACGGAAAGGATCATCTTATTCATGGCGTCAATGATAGTCCGTGTCTTTTCCAATTCGATTTTTTTTTGCGTTATTCTCTCATCGCTTTTTTCCTGGATTCATGGCTTCTTTAGCTACTTATCTTCTCCGTGTCCTCTGCGCCTCTGTGGCTGATTCCCAAAGTTGGTCAATGACGGAAGCTCCGCTCGCCGGTGAAGACCATGGCCACGCCGGCCTCGTTGCAGGCTTCGATGGACTCGAAGTCGCGGATGGCGCCGCCCGGCTGGATGACGGCGGTGACGCCCGCGCGGATGCCCACGTCGACGGCGTCACGGAACGGGAAAAAGGCGTCCGACACCATCACGCTGCCTTTCAAGCCGCCGTGGGAGGCCTCCGCGTCCGCCTCCACCTGGGATTTTTCGTCCGGCGTGAGCTCCCCCACCCGTTTGCCGAAACGCTCGTAGGCGCGCCGCTCGATGTATTTCTTGTACGCCTTGTCCCGCGCGATCTCGGCCACGCCCACCCGGTCCTGTTCGCCCGTGCCCACGCCCACGGTCACGCCGTCCTTGACGTAGAGCACGGAATTGGAGGTGACGCCCGATTCCACGATCCAGCCGAAGATGAGATCGTCGTATTCCTTGTCGGTGGGCATACGGGCGATCCGGTATTCCTTGTCCTTGAACCTGGCCTGGGCCGGCAGGAGTTTTTCCCGCGTGATCGCCTCCGGTTTGAACGAATTCTGGACGATGATCCCGCCGTCCTGGAGGGACTTGAAATCGATGAAACGCTGCGCAGAAAAGGTCTCGAGGCGCGCCATGTTGGCGATGCGCATGATGCGGAGATTTTTCTTGGACTCGACGGTGAGCATTTCGAGGACGCCCTCCTCGTAATCGGGCGCGACCACGACCTCGAAATATTCGCTCAAGATGATCCCGGCTGTGGCCTTGTCCACGGCGCGGTTCAAGGCGATGGCCCCTCCGAAGGCCGCGGTCCGGTCCGCCAGGTACGCCCGGAGCAGCGCCTCGGAAAGGGACGTGCCCCTGGCCGCGCCGCTCGGGTTGTTGTGCTTGACGACGACGGCCGCGGGCGAGGCGGGCAGGTATTTGAGGATGGAGAGCGCGCTGTCCACGTCGGTGATGTTGATCTTGCCCGGGTGCTTGCCCGACTGCAGGAGCTCCACGTCCGAGGCGAGATGATTGCCGGGGGCGATGTACTCGACTTCCCCCAAAACAAGATTTCCATTGACGAGCCGATACAGGGCGGCTTCCTGCTGGGGATTCTCGCCGTAGCGCAGGCCGAGGGTCTCCCCGCCGATCGTCCAGGTCTTTTTTTCATAAACGAGGGTCTGGCGCTTGTCCCCCTCCACGAAAGCGACCTCCAGTCGCTCGGGGAAACGGTCGCCGCGGACCGTCCGGTATTGTTTCTTGAAATCGACCGCCATCGGTCAGGCTCCCTTCTTGGGGAACGAGTAGCAGCGTTTCATTTCCTCGCTCCCGACGTTGATGAGGTAATCGGCGATGGCCGTATCGTACTGGGCGATCAGGAGAAACGCCTTGCGGGCCAATGTGAAGCGTGATTCGATGTCGAGCGTGCCGTGGGAGCTCGACATGACCTCGATCAGCCGCGGGTAATCGGCCTTGTCCGTGACGACCGCCACCCGGTGAAAATTCTTGGCCGCGGCCCGGATGAGGCAGGGCCCGCCGATGTCGATGTTGGCCCGCGCCTTTTCGGGCGTCGAATTCGCCTCGGCGATCGTGTCGGAGAACGGATAGAGATTGGAAATCACCATGTCGAAGACCATCCCGCCCGTCCGCGCCGCCAGATCGGCCCGGTGCGCCGGATTGTACGTCTCGCTCAAAAGGCCGAGGTAGATCTTGAAATCCAGGGTTTTCACGAGCCCGCCCTGCATCTCCGGCTGGCCGGTGAAATCGGACAGGGCGACCAGGTGGGCGTCGGCCTTGTCGCCGAGCAGGTTTTTCAAAAATTCGAACGTGCCGCCGGTGGCGTACACGCGGCAGGACGGGTTGGCGTTGAGCAGGGCCGGCACGAAGACGTCGAGCCCTTCCTTGTCATAGACGCTGGCGATGACGTTTCGTATCAGGACCCTGTCATCGACGCTCTGTACGAAATTGACGGCCATGGCGTATTCCTTTCAGCGACGTCGCGGCGGGCGGCGACGCCCGAACCGTTTTCACGCGCCCATCATAACGGCGCACGCCGTTTTCGTCAATGATTGAGGGGATTTACCACGAAGGACACGAAG
>CAZKOS010000069.1:0-13733 GCA_964554445.1 uncultured Spirochaetaceae bacterium
AAATAATAATCCATTCTCATGTTATCACATTTAACTGATTATTTTTGAGCCTGCGCTTCAGCCTCCAGCACGCGCGGCGGAAATAGGGCTTCGTCCCCTAGTATTTGTTTGAAGTAGATTGCTCGCCCTATCCGCGTTCCGTCCGTCGCTCCCCGATTCCTTATCCCTTCTCCCCGGAAGCGACGGCCGCCTCGACTTGAGCGCGGCCGTCGCTTGAATACCTTGGCCCCGTCAGGCCGAAGCGCTTTCTTTCGCTTCGGCCCGCGATGCGAGCAGGCGCTGGATGCGCGAGACGATCGTGTCGACCGTTCCCTTGGGCAGGCCGAGCGCCTGCGCCACCATCAGGTGCGACGGGTTCCAGGCTATGCGGGAAATGTTTTTCACGGCCTTGCGCAGGGAGCGCCGCGCCTTTTCTATTTTTGCGGCCAGCGCCGCGCGCGCTTCATCGTCCAGCTCGCGGCGGAGGCGCAGTTCCATGAGCCGGGCCTTGACGAACAGCCGGTTTCTCCGCCGCCGCAATTTCTCAAGCCTCACATCCTGGGGCCGGCGGCGCGCGACAAGGCTCTCCGCGCGCTCGCGCAGCCAGGCCTCGTCGCGGCCCGTGAGCCGGGCGGTGAGCGCGAAGTCGGCGGGGGTCAGGTGCCGGCAGTGCATGAGCATCCAGACCACGAACCATTTGCGCGCCGCGGCTTTCGCGAGCCTGCCGTCGGGCTCGCGGCGAAGGAGCTCGGCCAGGCGCGCGTACAGGGGCGAGGAGGCGGGGCCCTCGGGCGAGTAGGCCGGCGCGAAGCTCGGGTCCCGGCACATGGACCAGAGGACGTTCTCGCGCCGCAGGGAACTATAAAAAGAGTTGAGCCGCCTTTTCACGATCGACGAAAGGCAGCGTTCGAAGGGGATGCCCCGGTACTCGAACCGGGATATGAATTTTTTCAGATAGGGAAGGAAGGCGATGAAAAAATCCTGTCCGATGTCCTCGTCCAGGCCGCGAGTCCGCTGCAGTTTCCGGTACACGAAAATCGAACATTCGGCCAGGACGGCCTCGTCGGTCGTTCGACCGGCCCGCGCATCCAGGATCAGGCGGGTCAAAGGGTAGGGGCTAAGATCGATCATGAATACATTTCCTCCAAATGATCCTAGCCGCTCACTAATAAGCAATCGCCGTGCCAGTTTAGTTCTTTTTTGGTAGTGAGAATTTACTTATGTTTACAAATCTGTTTTCATGAACAATTTTATTGCGATAGAGGACACGAAGGATAAGCTTGCCGGCCGGCGGGGCAAATGGTACCTTTGAGTCATGCGAACTACGGATTTCCAGGAAAGAGTCTACGCCCTCTGCCGCCGGGTGCCGGCCGGCCGGGTCACCACCTACGGCGAAATCGCCGCGGCCCTGAAAACCGGGGCCTGCCGGGCGGTGGGCCAGGCCCTGCGCCGCAATCCCTACGCGCCCGCGGTCCCCTGCCACCGGGTGGTTTCCGCCGACGGCTCGCTGGGCGGTTTCTGCGGCGAGACGGCGGGGACGGAGCCGGCCAGGAAAAAGAGGCTGCTCCGGGAGGAAGGCGTGAGGTTTTCAGGCGATAAAATCGCGGATTTCGAGCGCACGCTTTTTCGATTTTCGTGATTTTATCGCGACCCGGCATTGAGCGCAGCGCGCGCCGGGTGTTTCACGTTACTTGAATGTATCGGGGAGGAATGTATGAAACGAGTATCCGTCATTGTTCCCTTTCTCATGGCGGCTTCGGCCGCGGCGTTGTTCGCCCAAGGCGATGTTCCCAAAACGGACGACTTCTCCTACGGCGGCAACAAGCTTTCGATCACCTTCCTCGGGCACGCTTCGCTCGTGCTCGACTGGAACGGCACGGTCGTCTACGTGGACCCGGTCTCGCAGTACGGGCCCTTCACCGCTCTGCCCAAGGCCGACCTCGTGCTCGTCACCCACGAGCACGGCGACCATTTCGATCCGAAGGCCATCGCGGCCGTGAGCAAGAACGGCACCCGCCTCGTCGCGAACGAGCGCGTGGTCGGCCTGCTCAAGAAAGGGGAGGCGCTCTCCAACGGGCAGACCTGGGAAGGCCTGAAGATGAAGATCGAGGCGGTGCCCGCCTACAACACCACCAAGGGCCGGGAAGGGTTCCACCCGAAGGGCCGCGACAACGGCTTCGTCCTCACCCTGGGGGCAAAGCGGGTGTACATCGCCGGCGACACGGAGGACATCCCTGAAATGGCGGCGCTCAAGCACATCGACATCGCCTTCCTGCCGGTGAACCAGCCCTACACCATGACGCCGGCCCAGGCCGTCAAGGCGGCGCTCATGTTCAAGCCCGGGATCCTCTATCCCTACCACCTCGGCAATACCGACATGAACGCGCTCAAGGCGGCCTTCAAGGACGTGAAGGGGATCGAGGTACGCTACCGGAACATGCAGTAGGGCGTCTCCGTAAATAAAAATCCGCAACGATAGAAAAAGCGCGATAATTGGTGCGTCAAAGGGGGAAGACCAATTGAGAAAACGAATCGTGCTTCTCATTGTCGGCGCCGTCGTTTTCGTCTCCGCCGCGGCCGTGGTGGCGGCGATCGCTCTTCCGGGCGCCGCTGAACCGTTCGGCGGGTTGCGCGACGCCGAATGGCTGGTGCTGGGAACGTTTGCCGATCAACCGGCCGCCGGGCCCTGGTCGGAGCGGCCGGGACTGACGTTCGATTATCTGGCCGCCGCCGGAGGCGAGGCGAACGTCTCCCTCCGGCCCGGTCAAAGCGTGGCGGGCGTGAAAGTCCGCGCCTGCCGGGCGAAGAACGGCGTGGTCGATCTGCTCGGTCTCTTCCCCGGCCGAATGAACGCGGTCGCCTACGCCTTTCTCACGCTGCGGTCGCCCGCCGCCCAAGACCTGGCTTTGAAGGTGGGGTCGGACGACGGGATCCGGGTCTGGTGCAATGGCCGGCTCCTCTGGTCCGATCAGGCCGTGCGTCCCCTCGTTCCCGACCAGGAAGCGTTTCTGCTCCCCCTCAAGGCCGGGGAAAACAGGCTCATGGTCAAGGTGGACCAGGTCGGCGGACTGTGGGAGTTTTCCGCCCGAACCCGGACGCTGTCCCTGGAAGAAAAAGGGTGGGCTGCCGCCGCTCCCTCCCGGTTGACCGTTTTCATTCCCGGGCGGGTGCTGAAAACCGCGGCGCCGACCTGGTGCGCGGTCAATACCGCGCCCGCCTTCGTGATCGACCGGCCGACGGAAGTCACGGTGAAGGACGAAGCGGGCCGCACGCTGGCCGCGGCGCGGGGGCGGATCGGGGAGATGATCCCTTTCACGCTTCCCGGAGATTATACGGGAGTCGTCAGCCTGCAGGCCGAATGCCGGGGGAAGCACGGCGAGCTGCGGAGCGCTCCGCTTTGGGCGGTCGCCGGGGACGCCGTCGCCTTGAGCCGTTCCACGGCCGCCCTGGCCCGCCGCCTGGCGGCCGCCGCGCACGGACCGAACGACGCGGAAGACGCGTCCGCGACGCTCGAATTTCTGGCCGATCAACTGGAAGGAAAAACGAACGCAAGCCTGTCCACGCCGGAGCGGAACATCGTCGCCCTGCGCACGATCAATGACGTCAGCGCGCGTTGGGAGAAAGGCGCCTGGCGGCCCGCCGCCCTGCGGGGGCTGCGGCAATGGGCCTATCGGTCTTCGCTCGACGACACGCTCCAGCCCTACAGCGTGGTCCTGCCGGAAAATTACGATCCGTCGCGGCGTTATAATCTGCTGGTCGACCTGCACGGATACGGCGAGGACGATTACACTGCGGCGCGCACGCTCGCCCCGTTTTGCCCGGACGATTTCATCGTCCTCGCCCCCTTCGGCCGGGGTGACATGTATTACCGGTCGAAGGGAGAAGTGGACGTGCTGGACGTCATCGCCCTGGCAGAAAAAATCTATTCCGTCGACCCGAACCGGATATACATCATGGGGAATTCGATGGGAGGCCTGGGCGCCTGGCGTTTCGGACAGCTTTACCCGGACCGTTTCGCGGCCCTGGCCTCCTTTTGCGGCTGGACCGGCGACTATTACCTGGAAAACCTGCGCCACGTCCCGGTGCTCGTCGCGCACGGGGACGCCGATACCAACGTGCCGATCTCCTTCGACCGGAAGGCGGCCCTGCGCCTCAAGGAATTGGGCTTCACCGTCCGTTTCGACGAGCTTCCCGGCGTCGGGCACGATGCCTGGCACGGGTGGGCGGCCAGGTTCGGCGGCGGCGCCGTTTTCGACTTTTTCCGGCAATACGTTCGCGACCCCTGGCCCGCCCGGGTGTCCCTGAACACCAAGCTGAACCTGCGCTACGGGAAGCTTTCCTGGGTGCGGGTCGAGGAGCTGAGCGGGGTTGAAGGCCGGATCGACGCCGAAATAACGGGCCCCCGCGGGATCACCGCGACGACGCAAGGTATCAAGACCTTCTCGCTCGACATGCGCCATCCCCTCCTGGCCGGGACCGGCAATGTAACGATCACGATCGACGGCGCCGCGCTCGCGGTGCCCGCGGGCAAGGCGACCCGGGTATTCGATTTTTCGAACGGCCGCTGGTCGTACGCGGCGCCCGGGGACCGGCGGGGCTTGGTTCCCCATTACGGCGGCGGCTGGACCGACGGCTTTTTCGGACCGCTGGCCGTCATTTACGGCACGCGCGATAAAAAGAGGCTGACCGCGCTGAAAACGGCCGCCGCAAGGTTCGCGGACCTGTCACCGAATTCCCGGTTTCCCTTCGGCGACAAGACGGGTCGGATACCCGTCTGGGCGGACAAGGACGCGCCCGCCTCCGTTCTGCGCGACTGCAACATCATACTCCTGGGAAACGCCGCCGAAAACTCGGTTACCGCCGAATGCCTCCGGCGGTGGGGAGGTACGGTCCCCGTTCGCTGGGAAGGCTCCACGGTTCTGGTGCAGGGCCATCCGTTCCAATATTGCGGCGTGGTGATGACCGCTCCCAATCCTTTCAACAAAAGCAGGCTGGCCACGGTGGGCGCAATTCCCTTCAACGCGAAAGAACTTGAGGATTATGCGGGCTATGCGAACATCTCCCTGCGCGCGGTCCTGATCGACGAGACGGCCGTCGACGGTTTATCCAGTCCCGATATCTTCATCCTCTCAGCGCCAGACAAGCCGGCCGTCGCTCTATGGTCCTTCAACCGGGATTGGAGAAAATTGAAAGCGATAAGTTTCCCCGCATCTCAATGAGGGAGGAAACGCCGGAGGGAGAATAAATTCGCCGGCTTCGTCCTCACTGCCAAAGCGCCCGGTTTGCCCGCAGGTATCCCAAAAAGAGCACGCAGGCCGCGTTCTGGCAGACGGCCGGTTCGTTCGAGGAAAAGCTTTCCGGCCGGTCAAGGAAACACTTGGCGGGCTCGGTCGTCGTGTAGGGGAGGCCGTCCTCCCGGCCCTGGTTGGCGCCGCCGGTGAGCATGCCGGGCACGGGCGCGGCAATGCCGTCCGCCCGGCTCTGCGAATGGCAGGGAGAGAGGGGAGAGACCGATCCGAACCCGGTGAGCCAGGTCATCCCCAGGGGATTCTTGCCGAAGAGGTAATCGACGGCGAGGAGCGCTCCGTCCAGGTACGCCTGGTCGCCCGTGAGATAATGGGCGTAGGCGAGGATGATGCCGAAATTGCAGTCGAGCGCGTTCGACCCCCAGACGAAGTCGGGCGCGTCCAGCGGGATGCGGTAGGGGTTGGAGGCGATTTTTTTCAGAATGGAATCCGCGCAGCGGACGATCTCCGCCTCGAGCTCGGCCGACCGGTAGCCGGGGCGCTTCGCGAGGGTGTAATAGGCGAGGTCCTTCACGTCCTGCCAGTTGGCCGGGCCCGCGATCACCGGCACGCCCAGGTTCGCGTCCAGGTAAATGCGATACTCGTTCTCCTCGGTCGAGGCGTAGAGCTCGGCCGCGGCCCAGAGGAATTCGTCCGAGTAATCGGGATCGTCGTACGGTCCGGTGCCCCCGATTTCCGCGGGCGCCGCGACCAGGGGGTTCGCGACCGCCCAATCCCAGGCCGCCAGGGCCCGGGTGAGGAGGGCGTGCGCCCAGTCGGGGTCGTCTTTTTCGTAGACGCGGTAGGCCTGCGCCAGGACCGCGCAGAAGTCGAGGGTGGAGGTCGTCGATTTTCCGATCACGTAGCGGGGCGATTGGTCGTCCGCGGGCATGAGGGGCGCCGGCCAGGCCAGCGGCCCGATCTTGAAAAAAACGCCCCCGTCGGAATCCTGCATGGTGGTCAGCCATTCGATCTCCCAGCGCACTTCGTCCAGCAGGTCGCTTGACCCGTTCCACGATTCGGGGATGCCGATGTCGTCCCCGATCGCGTCCGCGGCGAGCTCGTAGAGAGACAGGAGCGAGCCCACGGTGATGCCCGCGCTCACCACGTACTTGCCGAAATCGCCCGCGTCGTACCAGCCGCCCGGGCAGGCCCGGGTCCCCGAGAGGCCGGTGGTCGCGGTGTGATAGATGCAGTCGGTGTCGGGGTGGCCCGCGGCCCGGGCCCACGTGCCCGCGCAGGCGGCCGTCAGTTGGGACGAACAGCGCTGGTAATAATAGAACTTGAGGGCGGCGGAGAGCGGAGCCCGGAGCGGGTCGCCGCCGACGCAGAATATCGACGAATCGCCCGACCCCTCCACGTGAATCCGGTAGTAGCCCGGGTCTTGGAACTCGCTGAAATCGCCCAGGGAGACCGCGTCGTTCGCGGCGGTCCAGGCGCCGCCCGGGACGAGGGGGCCTTGATAGACGTCGGTGTTCGCGAGGTCGCGGACGACGAAGTGATCCGCGGTCGTGTCGACGACCGCGAAAACCTTCTCGCCCTTCGCAAAATACCCCAGTTGGTTTATCTGGATCGCGGGCGAACCGGCCGCCGGCTGCGGCGAGGAGACCGGCGGGCAGTTTCCGAACAGAACGAGCAGTCCCGCGGCGCCGATGATTCGGAACCCGTGCCTGAAAAAGTTCGCGGCGCTCCGCCGCAGCTTCGGTTTCATACTCCCAGTATAGCATTTTAATCAGGACCTATCCATCTCATCTTCCCGGGGCGAAACAATCATGGTTTGCAGTTCATCCTCAAATATTGTAATAATATCGTATCAATTCCATCGACCTTTTTACCGGGAAGACGGCATTTCGGGGGCGGCAGTGAGCATCAAAGAGTTGACCATCATCGGCGAGTCGATCAACGATTCCGTTCCGTCGACGCAGAAGCTGTTCGACGCGAACGACATCGAGGGCCTGAAGGCGCTCGCGAAGCTCCAGGACGAAAAAGGCGCCGCCTACATCGACGTCAACGTGGGCCGGCGCCCGCCGGAGTTCATGGCCTCAATGGTGAGGGAAATCCAGTCGGTGACGGCCAAGCCGTTGTCCATCGACACGCCCGATTACGACATCGCCGCCGCGGGACTGGCCGCCTACGATCCGGAGCGGGCGGGCGGCCGGCCGCCCATCCTCAACTCGATCTCCCTCCTGCGCGCGCGGATGTTCGACCTGTACACGATACGGCCGTTCATGCCCATTCTCATGGCGTCCGAGCGCGTCGTGGACGGCCAGCCGGAGCCGGCCCGCACCTCGCGGGAGGTGTACGACGCCGCCGCGGAGCTGCTGCGCGTCATCGCCGAAAAGGGGTACGGCATCCCCGTGAACCGGTGCATCGTGGATCCGGGCATCGCTCCCATCGGCTCGGACACGGAAGGGGCGCTCAAGCGGGTGCTCGAGAGCATGGCCCTCATCCACGGCGATCCCGCCATGGCGGGCGTTCACATGTCCGTCGGCTTGAGCAATTTCACGGTCATGCTCCCCGCCAAGCGGGCGGACGGGTCGCCGCTCAAGAGCGTCCTGGAGAGCGCCTTCCTCACCAAGGCCGTGCCGTTGGGCCTGGACATGATCGTGGGCTCGGTGGCGCGCAACTACCGGATTCTCGCCGCAGACCATCCCGCCCTCGTCTGCCTGGAAGACTGCCTGCGCCTGGAGGGGTTCGACGTGATCGGGCGGATCCAGGAATTCTATTCGTAAGGAAAGCCCCGTCTCGTCGTCCACCTGAACGCGTTCCGCCGCAAGACCGATGAGCCGTACGATCCGGCGCGGGAACGGAGCGAGCAGGACCTCGACGTTCTCCTCCGGCGTCTCTCTCCGGGGCGCAGGCTCGCCTATGGCGTGATCTTCGGCCCCCGAACGCTCCGGCGGGTGGAGGAGCTGCTGCGGCGCGGATGAGCGCCCGTCGTCCTCCGTGTTGACACAATGCGCAGCATATGGCATAGAATAATGCGAACCTGAAATCTTTCCCGACCGCCGATGGATCGGCGTTTATCACAAAGCCACGATTTCCGTTAAAGCGATTGACGACGCGGGCCGCCGCGGGGTAAAGTGAACCGGCGGGGAGAGAAACCGGTTTAGTATTTTATTGGAAAATGACGGCGGTTTCGCCTAAACTGAAGGCAGGCCCGGGCGGTTTCCGCCGCCCGCGCCCGTGAACGCGCCGGAAGCCCCGCCCGACCGGGTGTCCGGCCCGGGGCGCGAAACCTTCTCGAGGAGCAGTCATGAGGTTCGGACACTTCGACGACGATCACCGCGAGTACGTGATCGAAACCCCGCACACGCCGTATCCCTGGATCAACTACCTGGGGAGCTCGGACTTTTTTTCCATCATCTCCCACACCGGGGGAGGCTACAGTTTCTACCGCGACGCCCTGCTCCGGCGCATCACCCGCTACCGCTACAACAACGTGCCGCCGGACAACACCGGCCGGCTTTTCTACATCGTCGACGGCGACACGCTCTGGTCGCCGGCCTGGAAGCCGGCCAAGACCCCGCTCGATTCCTACGAGTGCCGGCACGGGCTGGGCTACACGCGCGTCAAGGGCGCCAAGAACGGGGTTTCCGCCGAGCTCCTCGCCTTCGTCCCCCTGGAGACCAATGCCGAGGTCCAGATGCTGCGCCTGAAGAACGAGTCGGGGAGCGACAAGCGCCTCAAGCTCTTCGCCGCGGTCGAATTCTGCCTCTGGAACGCCCTCGACGACATGACCAATTTCCAGCGCAACTATTCCCTGGGCGAGGTGGAGATCGAGCCGACGGTCGTCTACCACAAGACCGAGTACCGCGAGCGCCGCGACCACTATTCGTTCTACGCCGTCAACGCCCCGCACCAGGGCTTCGACACCGACCGGGACGCCTTCCTCGGTCCGGACAACAACTACGACCGCCCGGCGGCGGTGACCGAGGGCGCGCCGCGCCGCTCCGTGGCCGACGGCTGGGCGCCCATCGCCGCCCACTATTTCGAGATCGACCTGCCGGCGGGCGGGGAGCGCTCCCTCGTCTTCGTCCTGGGCTACGTGGAAAACGAGCCGGAGGAAAAGTTCGAAAAGCCCGGCGTCGTCAACAAGAAGAAGGCGAAGGCGCTGATCAAGCGCTTCTCCACGGCGGAGGCCGTGGACGGGGCCCTCGCCGAGCTGGCCCGGCACTGGGACGGCCTCCTCGGCAACTACTGCCTGAAGAGCCCCTCGGCCGACCTCAACCGCATGGTCAACGTCTGGAACCAGTACCAGTGCATCGTCACCTTCAACATTTCGCGCTCGGCCTCCTACTTCGAGTCCGGGATCGGGCGGGGCATCGGCTTCCGGGACACGAACCAGGACATCCTGGGCTGCACCCACCAGATTCCGGAGCGCGTGCGGCGGCGCCTCCTCGACGTGGCCGCCACGCAGCTGGCCTCGGGCGGGGCCTTTCACCAGTACCAGCCGCTCACCAAGCGCGGCAACGCCGCCATCGGCGGCAACTTCAACGACGACCCGCTCTGGCTCGTCCTGGCGACGGCCGCCTACCTGAAGGAGACGGGGGACTGGTCGCTGCTCGACGAGACGGTCGACTTCGAGAACGACCCCGCGCAGGCGGCGCCGTACTTCGAGCACCTGCGGCGCGCCTTCCACCACGTCCTTGAGCACCGGGGGCCGCACGGCCTGCCCCTGATCGGCCGCGCCGACTGGAACGACTGCCTCAACCTCAACTGCTTCTCCCTCAACCCCGACGACTCCTTCCAGACGTGCACCAACAAGGACGGGAAGACCGCCGAGTCGGTCTTCATCGCCGGGATGTTCGTGCTCATCGGCCGGGACTACGTCGAGATCGCCAAGCGCCGCGGCCTCTCCGACGAGGCGGCCCTGGCGGAGAAGGAGATCGCCGCCATGGAACGGGTCGTCCTCGACCACGGCTGGGACGGCGAGTGGTACCTCCGCGCCTACGACGACGCCGGCGCCAAGGTCGGCTCGGGCGAGTGCGAGGAGGGGAAGATCTTCATCGAGACCCAGGGTTTCTGCTCGATGGCCCGCATCGGCGCCGAGCGGGGGTATCCCCGGGCGGCCCTCGACAGCGCGGAGAAGCACCTCGCCACCAAGCACGGCGCGGTCATCCTCTGGCCGGCCTATTCGCGGTACCGGCTCGAGCGCGGCGAGATTTCCAGCTACGTCCCGGGCTACAAGGAGAACGGCGGCGTGTTGTGCCACACCAATCCCTGGATCATGATCGGGGAGGCGATCGAAGGCCGCGGCAACAAGGCCTGGAAGTACTACAAGGCCATCGCCCCGAGCTTCCGCGAGCAGTTGAGCGAGGTGCACCGCCTCGAGCCGTACGTCTACGCGCAGATGATCGGCGGCAAGGAGGCCGGGCGGCACGGCGAGGCCAAAAACTCCTGGCTCACCGGCACGGCCGCCTGGAACTTCGTGGCCGTCTCCCAGTGGATCCTCGGCGTCCGTCCCGCCTTCGACGGCCTCGTCGTCGATCCCAAGCTCCCGGACGAGATCATGGAATTCAGCGTGGAGCGGAAATTCCGCGGGGCCTTCTACGTCATCCGCGTGAAAAAGACGGCCAAGGACGCGTGCCGCGTCGCCTCCGCCACCCTCGACGGACAGAAGCTCGTCCCCCACGCCGACGGGTCGGTGCTCGTTCCCGTCGCCGGGCCCCGGCCGGCGGAGGCTTCGTATCATACGGTCGAGGTCGTTCTGTCCAAGTAGGTACTTTTAATTGAAGATCACTTGTGGTAATAACTCAATCCCCAATGAGGAGAACACCCCTCGACTTCGCTCGGGGCAAGCTCCGAGCACGATGAGAACGAAGAGCACGAAGAAAGAGAAAAGGGAAAGCGAAAGAAGGTAAATGAGCCGAGAATCACCTGACGGGAAATCGCATATGCTTCTCTCAACTCTCTTTTCTTTCCTTCGTGTCCTTCGTCCTCTTCGTGTGCTTCGTGTCCTTTCTTGAATTGAGGTGCCATAGATGCAATACGGCTTTTTCGACGACGACAACCGCGAATACGTCATCACCACTCCGTTCCTCCCCGCGCGCTGGATCAACTACATCGGCTCGCTCGCCTTCGGGGGGTACGTGGACCACACGGGCGGGGGGGTGATCTGCAAGGGCGACCCTTCCTTAAACCGCATCACGCGGTACGTGGCGCAGCTGCCCGCCTCGGCCATGAACGGCGAGACCTGCTACGTGCGCGTGAAGACGGACTCGGGATTCAGGCTCTTCTCCCCGTTTTACGCGCCCGTGCTCGAGCCGCTCGACCGCTACGAGTGCCGCGTGGGGCTCTCCTACACCCGCTTCACGGCCGAGGCGCTCGGGCTGCGGGTGGAGATCACGGTCTTCGTGCCCGCCGCGCACCCGCGCGTCCTGCGCCGCATCCGGGTCACCAACGTGTCGAAGAAGCCGATCCGGGCCGACCTCGTGCCCGTGGTCGAGTACAGCCATTTCGAGGCCTCCAAGGATTTCGCCAATGCCGACTGGGTGCCGCAGACGATGCAGAGCCGGATCGAGACCGGGCCGGACGGCGAGCGGATTTTGACCCAGTTCGCCTTCATGCGCCGGAGCGGGAAGCGCAACTTTTTCGCGGCGAGCGTCCCGTTCTCATCGTTCGAAAGCGACCGGGGCAAATTCCTGGGCGACGGCGGCTACGGCTCGTGGCGGAATCCGCTCTCCCTGCAAGAGGAGGAGCTCTCCTCCACCGAGGTCAACCGCGGCCAGAACATCGGCGCGCTCATGATCCGGCTCGGCACGCTCGCGCCGGGCGAAACGAAGGAAGCGACGACCCAGCTCGGCCAGGCGGACGATCCGGAGGACGAGTGGAAGCGCATCGCGCATTATCGCGACCCGGCCAATGTCGAGCGCGCCCTCGCGGAGCTCTCGTCGTTCTGGGACGGGTACCTGGGCGCCTACCGGGCGGAAACGCCGGACAAGGCGATGAACAGCATGATCAACGTCCACAACCCGCGCCAGTGCCTCGTCACCTTCAATTGGTCGCGCTTCCTTTCGCTCTACGAGCTCGGCCTCGGCCTCCGCGGCCTGGGCTGCCGGGACAGCGCCCAGGACACGCTCGCCGTGCTCGCGGGCGCGCCGGAGGAGGCCCGCGCGCTCCTGGAGAAGCTCCTCCGCATCCAGTGCCGGGACGGGCGCGCCATGCACCAGTTCTATCCCGCCACCATGGAGGCGAGCGCGGGCGAGAGCGGAAGCCTGCCGGACCGGCCGCCGTACTATTCGGACGACCACCTCTGGATCGTGCTGGCGGTGACCGGCTACCTGAAGGAGACCGGCGACCTCGAATTCCTGCGCCGGGAAGTGCCGTTCTACGACCGCGACGGAGACGGGCGGCCGATCGAGACCGGCGCCGTCCTCGATCACCTCGAACGGGCGCTCGCCTTCACCGCCGTGAACACGGGCGCGCACGGCCTGCCGCTCCTCGGCTTCGCCGACTGGAACGATTCCGTCAACCTGCCCGCGGGCGCCGAATCGGTCTTCACCGCCTGCCTCTACGGCCGGGCGCTCCTCGAGATGATCGCCCTCGAGCGGCACCTCCTGCACGACGACTCGGCGCGGAAGCTCGCGGGCGACCACCAGGCGATGAAGGCCGTCGTCGCCCGGGCCTGGGACGGCGAGTGGTTCGTCCGCTACTACGATCGCGACGGCCGTCCGCTGGGCGGGCGCGAGTCGGCGGGGGCGAAGATCTACATCAACGCCCAGACCTGGGCCGTGCTCTCCGGCTTCGCCGACGAGGCGCGGGCGCGCCGGGCGCTCGACTCCGTGCACGAACGGCTCGGGTGCGGCCTCGGCTACAAGCTCTCCGCCCCGGGCTACGACGGCTACGATCCTTCGGTCGGCGGCGTGACGAGCTACCCGCCCGGCGCCAAGGAGAACGGCGGCATCTTCTGCCACACCATCCCCTGGCTCACGATCGCGGAAACCCTGCTCGGCGACGGCGACCGGGCCTTCCGGATCTACGACCTTATCAATCCCGTGAACAAGAACGAAGCCGCCGAAAGCTACGAGATGGAGCCCTACTGTTATTCCCAGAACATGCTCGGCGACGAGCACCCGGAGTACGGCAAGGCCCGCAACAGCTGGCTCACCGGCACCGCCTCCTGGGCCTACCAGGCGGCCACCCAGTACATCCTGGGCGTGCGGCCCGGCTACTCCGGGCTCGTGATCGACCCCTGCATCCCCCGTTCCTGGCCCGGCTTCAAGGTCACCCGCGCCTTCCGCGGCGCGACCTACCGGATCGAGGTGCAAAACCCCCGCGGCCTGTGCAAGGGCGTGGCCCGGCTCACCGTCGGCGGCAAGGAGATCCCGGGCAACGTCGTGCCGTTCGCCTCGCCGGGACAGACGGTCGAGGTGCGGGCTGTGTTGTCGTGAGGGTCTTCGCGCGAGGAGGGGGAAGAAAGAGAAGACCCCTGAGGAAGCCGGGAAGAGCAGGAAACCAGGAAGAGAA
>CAZKOS010000070.1:0-4342 GCA_964554445.1 uncultured Spirochaetaceae bacterium
CGCCTCATAATCGCATCATTTCTGCCTTATTATTCCCCATCGTCCGGTATCGTTCAAGCAAATTTTCAACCGGTGGATCGTCCCTTACTCCCCGGGGTATCTGAGCCCCCACTCGCGCCGCATGCCGTCCATGAGTCCGAGCAGGCGGCAGGTGGTCTCACCCGGTACGAGCGGACTCTCCGTCAAGCCCGCGCGCAGGCAGCGCATCGCCTCGGCCGCCTCGTACTCATAGCCGTTGACCGGGAAGGGAAACTCGAAGGCTCGGACCGGCCCGTCACCGGCGCAAAGCTCGAGGCGGTGCGCGCCCGGGTAGGGGGAGAGGCGCGCCCAGCCGCGGCTTCCCGAGATCAGCGCCTCGCGGGGGGAATCTCCCCGGCCGGAGGCGGAAAGCAGGGCGAGCGCGTCCGCCGGATAACTGAGGAAGTAATACGACGTCTCGTCCACGCCCGTCCGGCCGAGGACGGCGCGGCTTTCCACCGCGAGCGGCTCCAACCCGCGGAACACGACGTCCGCCAGGGTGAGCGGATAGATGCCGATATCGAGGAGCGCTCCGCCCGCGAGGGAACGGTTGAAGAACCGATGCTCCGCGTCGAAGGGCATGGATTTCCAAAAATGCGAATCCACCCGCTTCACGTCGCCGATGTCGCCGGCGGCCAGGCGCCGCTGCAGTTCCAGGACCGCGGGCAGGCAGCGCGTCCACATCGCTTCCATGAGGAACAGGCCCCTCTTCCGGGCGAGGGCGAAAAGTTCCCCGGCCCGCGCCGCATTCACCGTCAACGGTTTTTCGCAGAGCACCGCCTTGCCGTGCTCGAGGCAGAGACGGACGTTATCGTCATGAAAGTTGTGGGGGGTGGCGACGTAGACGATGTCCACGCCGGTATCGGCCGCCAGCTCTTCGTAGGATTCGTACCGGATCGCGATGCCGAAGCGGTCGGCGAACTCGCGCGCCCTGCCCGGCGTGCGCGAAGCCGCGGCGGCGATGACGGCTTCGGGAAGACTCTTCAGGGCCGCGGCCAGGGCGGCGGCGATGTGCCCGCAGCCGAGTATGCCCCAGCGGATCGTTTCTTTCATTCTTCCTTCGGTATTTTCCTAATTTACGGTGTCTGTGGGCGGAATGAAGGGTATGCGAGATGCAGAACTTTTTTCCCGCTTTTTCTCCCCATCCGCGTTATCCGTATTTTTTCCTCTGCTTTTTCCCTTATCCGTGTCATCCGTCTTTATCAGTGTTATCCGTGGTTCCCTTTCTTCTCCGTGTTGAACCGGAGTGTATTCACGTCGGCAGCGATATCTCGAACTCCGTGAACTTCCCCTTGCCGGTGCGGACCTTGAGCAGGCCGCCCGCCTCCTCGATGCGGCGTTTGACGAGCGAGAGCCCCACGCCGCGGCCGGCGTCCAGGGTGGCGGTCATGGAGGTGGAGAAGCCGGGCCTGAAGATGAGCGACATCGCCTGGGCCTCGGTCAGCCGGTCCAGGTCGAGGTCGGCGAACGCGGGCAGGGATTTCGCCCGCTCGCGGATGGCCCCGGGATCGAGGCCGGTGCCGTTGTCGCGCACGGTAATGCGGAGGCGCGACTGCCGCTTCTCGCAGCCGATGACGATGTTCCCCCGCTGCGGCTTGCCGGCCGCGAGCCGCGCGGCGGGCGTCTCCAGGCCGTGGGTGACGGCGTTGCGGATGACCTGGATGAGCACTTCCTTCACGAGCTTGCGGTAGCGCGGCGAGATGACGTCCGCGCGGAAATCCTGCATGACGAGCGCGGCTTCCTTCTGCTGTTCGTCGGCCATCTTTTCCACGAGCCGGCGCAGGGTGGTGAGGAGCAGATTTTTCTGTTCCAGCCCGGAGAGGCTCATGTTCGACTGGAACGCCATGAGCTTGTCGATGACGGCCTTGATCTCCTCGATCTCTTTCTGCATCTCTCCCAGGCCGGCGGTGAAATTGAACAGGTCGTTCCATTCGACCTGGGGCCGGGCCAGGTAGAGGTTGAGCTCGCTTTCCAGGCTGTGGAGCTTGTGGCCGAGCGAGCCCAGGCCGAGGAGCAGGGCGTTGCCCTTGACGGCGTGAATCGACTGGTAGAGGAGCGGAAGGAGAAGCGAATAATTCTCCTCCTCGGACTTGAGGAGCGTGTTGATGTTCTCGAACTCCTCCTCGGCGTCCGCGATGAACTCGTTCATGAGCGCCGGCGCGACGTTGATGATCTGGGAGAGCTTCTGCATCTCCCGCTTGGTCTTGTCCTCCTGCTCCTCCAGCTCCCTCACCAGGTTGGTCTCGCTCGTCACGTCGCGCACGGTGCCGAGTACCCGCCGGGAGCCGTTTTCACCGAGCGGGGCGAACGAGAACACGAGGTGCTTCGTCTTGAAGCCGCCCTCGGAGACGGGGAGGTTGAACTCGACCTTGTCCAGGGGGTTGATCTCCCGGAGGAGATCGGGATTGTCGTGGGGCTGAAAGAGCATCTCGAGGTAGTCCTCGAGCACGGAGACGATCTTCTCCGGCATGCCCGGCTTGACGATGTCGGTCAGGCGGACGCCGGCGAGCGATCTCCGCTCGAGGATGGTCTCGAGCTCGCGCGAGTACTCGGTCGTGATGCGCTGCTCCCGGTCGAGGAGGAAAATTCCCTCGCGCACGTTCTTCATGATGCTGTCGGTTTCGTTCCGGCGCCGGCTCAAGTCCTGCGTGGTCTTCTCCAGGGCGAGCACGTTCTCCTCGAATTTTTTTTGCGTGTTTTTGCGGACGGCCTCATAGAACACGGCGAGCGCCGTGGTGAGCAGGTAGGAGAACAAAACCCGCAGGCCGAAATTGAATCCGTAATCGGCCTCCGACAGGCCGGGCATGACGGACGAAAGCAGGTCCCGAAGGTGAGCGCCGACTAAAACGTAGGCGAGGATGGCGAGGAACATGATGCCGGTGAAGACGATCCCCGGCGCGAGTCCGACGATGAAGATGGCGATGAGCGGGTAGGTGACGATCCAGAGGGCGCCCGACTTGTCGCCGCCGCCCTCGATGAGGAGGTAATAAAAAAGCAGCGTCACCGCGGTCAGGCAGATCGCCGAGGAAACGGGGAGATTTTTCGAGAGGCGCAGGAAAAAGAGCCCGGCGAGGAGAATGCCGGCGGTGACGAGATCGAAGCCGCCGCGGAACGCGCCTCCCTGACGGATGGACGCCATTCCCATCAGGCCGAGGATGACGATCCCGATGATCTGGACCAGGTTGAGGAAGAGGGTGTGGCGGCGCGCTTCCAGGGAGAGATCGTCGTGGGTGCCGCCCATGAAGACGAGGGCGGCCAGGGATTTCAGGGATCGTTTCTCACTCATAGGTAATGATGTTCTCCAGCCCCACCGACAGGTGGAACGGCTCGACGGTCGTCTTGAAGGGAACGCCGATGATGGGAATTCCCTTCGTCGGCCAGGAGACGACGTGGTTTTTCCCCTTCACGATCGAGGGCAGGCTGATGACGAGCCGGTACTGTTCGAGGCCCTTCTTGGCGTTGCCCGCGACGATGTTCACCAGCTCGCCGATGGTGTCGGTGACGAGATCGGGCGGGGGCGACGCGCTTCCGTCCGCCAGGCTCGCGGTGAGCTCGTAGGCGAGCGAATCGGTGAAGCTCAAGACGACCGCGCCCCGGGCGTCGCCGGCCAGACCGATGATGGCGGAGATGTCCCAATTGTGGGGATCGCCGGGCTTGACGAGGTACGGCTTCTGCACTTCCGCCGTGACCTGGAAGAGCTCCCGGAAGACGTTGACGGTGGCGTTGATGAACGGTTCGATGTAGCGGACGGCCATGGGTTATAGTCCTTCTTGCACGAAGTATTTGCGCACCTTTTCGTAGAGGTTCTTTTCGGTGAGGGGCTTGATGAGGTAGTCGTTGGCCCCGGCTTTCACGGCCTCGATGACGTTGTACTTGGCGGCCTCCGAGGTGACCATGATGACGGGGAGCGCCTTGAATTTGTCGTTCTGGCGCACCCGGCGCAGGAGGTCGATGCCGTTCAAAAGGGCCATGTTCCAATCGAGCAGCACGAGGTCGACGGGCGAGGTCTGGAGCACGCTCCACGCCTCCTCGCCGTTGGAGGCCTCGACGAAGCCGTCCTCCACATGGTACATCGACTTGAGCATGTTTTTCACGATGTTTCGAGCGACCCGCGAATCGTCGACAACCAGTATCCGCATTGCGCAGCCTCCTTTTCCGCATGGCATGGCCCGTGTTCTTGTGTGGAGAATCACGCCGATCGGTTTCGATGGCATAATTCTAATCTCATCAGCCGTCAAATTCAATGTTTTTGGTTTTTTTTCACCGCCGCGGTTTTCGACTGGTGCGCTGTCTGCTTAACTGAAGAAAGCCGGTCCTTTCGACG
>CAZKOS010000070.1:4442-7276 GCA_964554445.1 uncultured Spirochaetaceae bacterium
GTCATTATCCGCAATTTATTTCAAAATACTCTAAATCTCCCCCTCGAGCTCGCTCATGCCTTTTTTGAAATCCTCGAGGAAGAGCTGGGTTTCCTCGGTTTTGGCGCGGAGGGCGCCCAGGGAGGACGGTTCGGCGAAGCTGTCCACGCTCAGGAGCCGGACCGTGTCTATCTCGAGCTGCTTGACGAGGTGGAAGGCGCTCGTGAGCCGCAGGTCGAGGAGCTCGCGGTGGTGGGCGAGGCCGGACGCGGCCTTGAGGTGGCTTTCGTATTGCGTGATCGAGCGCCGGTATTCCTGCTTGAGGTAGTCGTCTGTCGCCACCTGTTCCTTGCGCTTCACTTTGTCCAGTTCGTCCTCCAGGTCGGCCACCGAGAACGTCTTCATCAGCGCGTCGAACTCGGCCCGCTTTTTCTCGAGCTCGCCGATCTGCTCCGTGAGCGTGTTCAGGAGCGGCTCGACGTCGCTCCAGTGCGCCTGGAGCTTGTCATTGTCCCGGTACTTGGCGAGGAGCTCGTCGCGAATGGCCTGGGCCTTGCCGTAGAGGGTCGCGTCCGAGTAGGCGCGGGACCGCGCGCCGATGCGGCCGCCCCGCAAGCCCGCGACCGGGAAGCCTTCATCGGCCAGCTTGTCGGCGAGTCTCTTGCGCTTGCCGATGTTGGCCATCCAGTGGCAGCCCAAACCGATGGCCCAGGCGCCGGCGGGAATCAGGGCCCAGAGGAAGAAGTATCCGCCGTAGATCATGCTCCAGAGGTTGATGCCCAACAGGTAGGCATTGGTCAGGAGGTACGAGGTGCGGTGCTGGTTCCAGGCGCCGACGCTTTTCTGGTACCGGCGCAGGGTTTTCACGGTTTCCTCGGGGGCCTCCTGCGCCTTGGAGAGCTGTTGCACGTCGCGGCGGCGGTTCAGCAGGGCTTGCAGGTGGGCTCCCATGCCGATGGCCCACCCCGCGATGGGATAAAACGACCAGAGGACGCCCGGGCTGGTGAAGATGTTCAGGCCGAAAAGGAGGGCGGAGCCGACCAGAAAAACGAATCCGTGCACGCGGACGGAATTGGTGAGCCGGTAATAGCGATCCTTCAGATTTTCCAGCAGGCGTTCCGCCGAATAGGGAGCTTTCCGGCTCCCCCGGAGCGCCAGTCTCTCATTGCGCTGCTTCAGTTTTTCCGCCTTGAGGGCGTATTTTTGAGTGCGGAGCTCCCGGCGCAGCTCGCGGTAGCGTTCCCGGCGTTCCGCCTCGGATAAACCGTTTTCGTTTGAATGTGCCATTTGAAGAATAATATAGAAAACCGCTGTTGGCGTGTCAATGGAAAACGGGCTCAGGGGGGATTTTTTTGGCATCTTGAGGGAAAGACCGTTACCAAGTATCTTGACGTCGGGAGGAGCGAACCATGGGTGAAAAATCGATCGCCGTCGTCGGAGCCGGGATCGCCGGGCTGGCCGCGGGCTGCTACGCGCGCATGAACGGCTTCGCGGCGCGCGTGTACGAGGCGGGCGACAAGCCCGGCGGGCTCTGCACGGCCTGGCGGCGCGGCGAATACCTCTTCGACGGGTGCGTCCACCGGCTCATGGGATGCAGCCCGCCCCACGTTTTCAACCGAGTCTGGCGCGAGCTGGGAGCGCTCGGCGACCGGCCGGTCGTCAATCACGAGATCTTCAGGACCTTCGTCGGGGAAGGCGGGAGGGCGCTTCATTTCTACACCGACGCCGAGCGTCTCCGCGAGCACCTGTGCGGGCTTTCCCCCGGGGACCGCGCCGAGGCGACCGCTCTCTGCGGCGCGATCGTGAAGATGACCGGGTTCGATTTCGGCTTCGACGCCCGCAACCTGGTCTCGTCCATGACCTTCGGCGCCCGGATGCTCACGCTCGCCCCCGTCTTCCAGGAATACGGCACCGTTTCCCTGGGCGAGCTGGGCGCGAGGTTCCGGAACCCGCTCGTCGGGGAGGCCCTGTCCGGCGTCCTCGGCGATCCGGACATTCCGGCCATCGCCCTGGTGACGACGCTCTCCGGCATGCACGCCAAGACGACCGGGTTCCCGGCGGGCGGCTCGCTCGCCCTGGCACGTGCGATAGAGAAACGCCTCCTCGGGCTGGGGGGGAAGATCGAGTACGGCGCCCGGGTGAAAAAGATCCTCGCGGAAGGCGGCCGGGCCCGCGGCGTGGAGCTCGAGGACGGCCGGCGGGAGGAGGCCGGCGCCGTGATTTCGGCGGCCGACGGCCACGCGACGGTCTTCGATCTCCTGGAGGGCCGCTTCGCGCCGGAGAAGGTGAAGCGCTACTACCGCGACCTCCCGCTCTTCAGGCCCCTCGTTCAGGTATCGCTCGGCGTGAACCTGGATTTGGCGGACGAGCCGCACAGCGTGAAATACAACTTGAAGGAACCGATCGCGATCGCCGGGGAAAATCGATCCGCGTTCGGCTACACCCATTATTCGTTCGACCCTTCCTTCGCGCCCGCGGGAAAGTCCGTCATCGCCTGTCTCTTCCCCTCGGATTTTTCCTATTGGGAGCGCCTGGCCGCCCGAGGCAGGGGAGCCTATGACCGTGAAAAGGACGGGATCCTGGGCGCCGTCGTCGCCGAGCTCGACAAGCGCTTCCCGGGCCTGGCCGCCAAAGTGGAAGAGAGCGACGTGGCCACCCCGCTCACCTTCCACCGCTACACGGGCAACCGGCAGGGCTCGCCCGAGGGCTGGCGCCTCTCGAAGCGGACGATCGGCTTCATGATGACCGGCATGGAGACGGCGTTCCGGGGATTGAAGGACTTCCGCATGGCCGGCCACTGGGTGAAGCCCGGCGGCGGCCTGCCTCCCGCGGCCGTCTCCGGCCGGGAAGCCGTC
>CAZKOS010000070.1:7376-13662 GCA_964554445.1 uncultured Spirochaetaceae bacterium
CCCCACGGAAGACCCTTGCGCTCGGGGCGTTCGAGTGGTAGCATCTCGCTTTCCAATGGAAGCATTCCGCTCGACAGACACCGTCGTTCGCCGTACATTCCCCTCACTCGGATTCCCGCTCACCGAAGCGGAGCGCGCCTTTTTCGCGCGACCGGAATCGGTCCGGGCCTTTCCCTTCCAGGCCCCCCGCTTCCTGCTGTCCCGCGTCGATCCGGCCGACCCCGCCGATCCCATCCGCCGCCAGATCGTGCCCACGGAGGCGGAGCTCGCGACGCGCGGGTACGAACGCGACGATCCGCTCGCCGAGGAGCGCTTCACGGTCGCGCCCGGGCTGGTGCGCCGGTACGAGGACCGCTGCATTTTCAAGGCGACCGACGCCTGCGCCGTGCGCTGCCGCTTCTGTTTCCGCAAGGGGCTGCTCGGGTCGGGCGGGTTCGTCGCCGGGCAAAGCGAAGTGCGCGCGGCGGCGCGCTACCTGGCCCGGCGCCCGGAGATCCGCGAGGTGCTCGTCACCGGCGGCGATCCGCTCACTCTCCCGCTCGTCCGGCTGGAGGCGATCCTGTCCGGCCTCCGGGAATTCCGGCCGGAGGTCTCCTTGCGCATCGGCACGCGCCTCCCGGTCGCCGATCCCGAAAGGATCACCGGCGAGCTCGCCCTGCTCCTTTCCCGCTTCCGGCCGCTCTGGATCACCGTCCACTGCAACCACCCCGCCGAGCTCTCGGCGCCCACGGCGGCCGCCCTGGGACGCCTGACGTCGCGCGGGATCAGGCTGGGGGGACAGAGCGTGCTTCTGGCCGGGATCAATGACGACGCGGAGACCTTACATGAGCTTTTCCACAGACAGGTCGAGGTCGGGCTTCGCCCCTATTACCTCTTCCACCTCGACCCGGCGCCGGGCACGTCGCATTTCCGCGTGCCGCTCGCGCGCGGGAGCGCGCTCATGGAGGAGGTGGGGACGCGGTTCCCCGGCGCGGCCCTGCCCGTCTACGCGCTCGACCTTCCCGACGGCGGCGGCAAGGCGCCCGTCTCCTCCCTGCGCCCCGAACGCGGCGCGGACGGGCGGCTCTTCCTGCGCGACCGGTCCGGATTCGCCCACCGCTACCGGCCGGATGAGGAGATGCCGCCGCTCTGCTGAGGCCCTTTCCCGGGGAGGACACGAAGCGCACGAAGGAAACGAAGAGCACGAAGAAAGAAAAGGAAAGGAGGGATCGGATATAAAAAACTCTCCGACAGTATTGCATGGGTCTCGATCGTCGTCCTCAACTTCTTTCTCCTTCTCCTCCTTCGTGTTCTTCGTCCTCTTCGTGCGCTTCGTGTCCTCTTTCCCTGCGGCTCAAAACGGTATGTTGAGGCTTCCGTTCCCTTGATTAAAACACAAAGCCGTGCCAATATGTTCCCGAGGCCGCGTCCGCGGTCGACCGGGTCGCGAGGATCGGACGGTGAACGGTAAAAGCGACGGCATGAAAAACATCAACCCCTCCCGCGTGCTGCGGCTCCTCTGGCAGAAGAAGGAAATCACCCGCATCGATCTGGCGCAGGAGCTCGGCCTGCACAAGTCCACCATCACCAACATCATCAACGACGCCCTCGCCAAGGGGATGGTGCTGGAGACCGCCGCGGGGCGGGCCGGACCCCAGGGCGGCCGGCGGCCGATCTTCCTCACCATCAACAAGGGCTACGGCTGCGCGGCGGGCTACGAGATCCAGCCCAGCTACTGGCGGCTGGTGGTGGTCAACCTGGAGGGCGAGATCCTGCACGAGCAGGTGACCCCCGGGCACATCGACCGCGGCAACCTCGTCCCCGCGCTCTCCTCGTCGCTCCGCTCGCTGTCCGGGCGGGTGAAAAAGCTCAAGACCCGGCTCCTCGGCGTGGGGATCGGGACCTCGGGCATCATGAACCCCGACCGGGGCGAGATCGTCCAGTCCATCCCGCTCCGCATCGCCGAGCCCCTGGCCGTGGCCGCCCCCCTGTCGGCGGTCGTCGGCGCGCCCGTGCACGTCGACAATGACGCCAACTGCTGCGCCTGGGGCGAGCTCATCTTCCACAAAAATCTCCGCCTGGAGAACTTCCTTTCCGTGCTGATCGAAATCCGGGAGGACGAGATCGAGCACAAGGCGCCCGGCGGCCTGGCCGTGGGCCTCGGGATCGTCATCGGCGGCAAGGTCCATTACGGGAGCACCTTCTCCGCGGGCGAGTTCCGGAGCGCCTTCTCCCGGCAGACGGACGTGAGCCAGTTCTCGCTTTCGCCCAAGGAGCTCCTCAAGCTCAACTCCGACCCGCTCGTCTTCCGCCGCTTCACCGACGAGCTCTCGGAAAACGTCGCCCTGCTCGTCAACACCCTCAACGTGAGTCACGTATTTTTGAGCACGTTCAACGTGGCCTTCAAGGACCGCCTGGTGCCCGCGCTGAAGGAGAAGATCGCGGAGAAATTCCCCTACACGGTCGAGCGGACGTGCCGCATCGCCTTCTCCTCCTTCGGGGAAAAGGCCGTGGCGTACGGCGCCGCCGGCTACATCCTCGAGCGTCTCTTCGCCCACCCGGAAATCCCCGGCCCGTCCATAACGGACGAACCGGCGACCGCCGAGAGCGCGACGTCCGGGTAATTCCGATCCAATCGTCAAGGGCCTTTGCTCCCCAAAAAACCAGCCACAGAGACACAGAGGGCACAGAGAAGAAAAAAGATTGAGTGAGGGAAGAGGAAAATCATTTTGGTGACATCCTCTTTATTTTTCCCAATCTCTCTCCCCCTCTGTGCCCTCTGTGTCTCTGTGGCTGATCTGTGTGTAGGGGAGGCGACTATAAAATGAGTTACCATGACTCTAGTAAACCGGTTCCGTCCCCGCGCCGCCTCCCGGCATTTTTTAATCGAAAAGTTAAAAACTTTTTGTCAGACCGTACCGAACATGATATAATAGTGAATACGATATATAGAACCCGGAACGGGTGATGGGCTGTATCGCGAAAGAATAAAATAAGTCGGGTTTTAAAAACGGGGGTAATCATGACTCGATATATAAAATGGCTCATCGCCTTGTCTTTCCTGCTCTGCGCGGTCCTGCTCGCCGCGGACAATTTTCTCGTCACCTACGCCGATGGAAAGGTCGAGCGCAGGCTCGGCTCGTCATGGAAGCCCGTCAACATCGGGGATATTCTTCCCGACACGAGCGAAGTGCGGATCGGCGCGAACGGCCTCCTGGAAATGAGGCTCAAGAACGACACCGTCACCGTCTACCAGAGCGGCACCTACACCCTGAAAAACTTCATCCGGCCCGCGCGCGAGCGGAAATCGGTGCGGCTGTTCGCCAGCGTCGAGAGCAAGGTCAAGGCGATGGCGGGCGCCCGCGATTTGCGGACGAAACCCTCCGCCGCGGGCGTGAAGGGCGAGCGGCAGCAGTCGGAAGATCCCGGCCTCGCCTGGAGCGTCGGGGGAGACGATCCCGTCCCGGAGGGCCGGAAGCTCATTGCGGCGGGAAAATACCGGGAAGCGGTCGTTCACTTCGAGGCCGCCCTCAAAACGGACCGGGACGCGGTCCTTTCATCGGATTTCTACTATTATTTAGCCTTCGCCTGCGACCGGAGCGGCCAGACCGCCCGGGCGCTGAAATACGCGGACAAGATCCCGCTCGATCCGGCCGACCCCGGCTTTCCCGACTACGCCCTGCTCAAGGGCAGTCTGTTCGTGAAGGGGTTCGCCTACGACAAGGCGCTCGACGTGTTCAATGCATACCTTTCGGCGTTTCCGAAAGGCGACGAGGCGCAGGATATGCTCCTGCTGTCCGCCTACTGCTACCGGAACACGGGAAACGTGGCGCGCGAGCGCGAGTCGCTGAAACAGGCGATCGCCATCGATCCCGGGAGCGAAGCGGGCAAAGAAGCCGCCGCCCAGCTCAAGGGGAATTTCTAGTTCAGTTTTTTCCGACGGTCACGTCACCCCCGCGCCTTCCCGACCGAAGGCTGGGCGCGGGGCGCGGCAGGCGATATAAGCCCGTGTCACCGGTCATGGTGCGAGGGCCGGGTTTTCTTGCAGTGTTCGCTGCGGCGGAGTTTATCCCGAGCCTGCCTGCCCTGAGCGAAGCCGAAGGGTCGAGGGGCTCAGCGAACGCGCCCTGAGTCCTTCGACAAGCTCAGGACAGGCTCCGTCGAAGGGTGACGGAGTATTATATGGAATGGAGTGGAATATGACGAAAAAAATCATGCCCGCGGTTTTCAGCGCTTTGCTTTTCCTCGCCGCTTCCCCGGCGCTCCGGGCGCAGGCGCAGGCCGGCGACGAGGAAATCTTCTCGCTTCACCTCATCCCGGGGATGTCCGTTCCCCTGTTCGACGACGCCGCCTACTTCACCCTGGGCGGGTCGGGAACGCTCCTGGCCCGGCTCACCGTTCCGGGCTTCCAGTACCTGTCGTTCGAGCTGGGCGCCGGGTACAGCATCATCCCCGTGGACGTGGCGGCGGACAAGTCGTATTCCATGCTCCTCAACATCGTTTCGGGCAAGCTCGGCGTCGGCTTCCGCGTCCCGGTCGGGGCGCTCGTTTTGGGCGCGCACGTGTACGGCGGCTACTTCTACAGCTTCCTGGGCGGCACGAGCAGCGCGACTGACACGGGCACCAACCCGCTCATTGACGCGGGCCTGGAGGTGAAGTTCAGGCTTTCGCCCTACTTCAGCCTCGGGCTGGACGCCTCTTACCGGCAGTTCTTCGGGCTCGACACCGACGTCCTCATCGGCCTCGGCGTGTCCTACCATTTCCCGATCGTCAAGGGCGGCTCGCTGGGACCCCAGGCGAAGCCGTACCCCCAGCTTGAGCTCTCCAACCTGACCCTCGACGACGTCTTTCCGGTGTTCTACACCTATTACTCGGACCACCCGCTGGGGAGGATCCAGATCCGGAACTCGGGCAAGATCCCCCTGGAGAAGGTGACGGTGAAGTTCCAGGTGGCCGAGTACATGGACAACGCCACGGTCTGCAAAGAGATCCCCTTCATCACCGGCGGCGCGAAGGAAACGGTCGACCTGACGGCGCTCTTCAATGACAAGCTCATGAACATCACCGAGAACACCAAGGTGCAGGTCAGAATCCTGGTGGAGAGCACGGTGGCCGGGGAGAAATACACCAACGACGTCATCCGCGACCTCGTCGTCTACGACCGCAACGCCATGACCTGGAGCGACGACCGGCGCGCGGCCGCCTTTGTCACCATGAAGGACCCGGCCGTGCTCAAATTCGCGAAGAACGTGACGAGCTACATCCAGGGCAGCCGCTTCAAGGCCCTGCCCGGGAACCTCCTCACCGCCCTGGCCTTCTTCGAGACCATGCGCAAGTACGGCCTCACCTACGCGGTGGATCCGACCACGCCCTTTACGGAGAAATACAAGAACAAGGGCTCCGTCGATTTCCTCCAGTTCCCGCGCCACACCCTCGAGTACAAGGCCGGCGACTGCGACGACCTCTCCATCCTCTACTGCTCGCTCCTCGAGAGCGTCGGCATCGAATCGGCCTTCATCACCGTGCCGGGCCACATCTACGCCGCGGTCTCCCTCGACATGGCGCCCGCGGACGCGCGCCGCCGGCTCCAGAGCGCGGGCGACCTCATCTACCGGGACGGCAACGCCTGGCTCCCGGTCGAGATCACCGCCCTCTCGGGAGGGTTCCTGGCCGCCTGGCAGTCCGGCATCAAGCTCTGGAAGGAGCAGAACGCGCGCGGGCAGGCGCACTTCATCCCGATCAAGGACGCCTGGAAGGAATACGATCCGGCCTACGTGCCCGGCGAGGGCTTTTCTCCCGCGCTTCCTTCCGAGGACGCCGTTGTCCGCGCCTTTCTGGAGGAAGTGAACCGCCTCGTCGAGCGCGACCTCTACCCGCAGACCAAAAAACTCGAGGGGCAGATCAAGGCCAATCCGAAGAACCAGGCCCTGGTCAACAAGCTGGGCGTGCTCTATGCCCGCTACGGCGCCTATGACAAGGCCGAGGCCGCCTTCAAGCGCGTCCCGAACAGGGACTCGTACCAGCCGACCCTCGTCAACCTGGGCAACATCGCCTTCCTGAAAAACGACATGGCCGGCGCCCGCCGCTATTACGAGCGGGCCCTGGCCAAGGACCCGAACGACAGCGCCGTGCTCCTGAACCTCGCCAAGCTCGAATACGAGCAGGGCAAGTACGAGAAGACCCAGGCCTATTACGCGAAGCTCAAGAAGCTTAACTCCACGCTCGCCGGCAGGTACGGCTATCTGGCCATGAAGGGCGAGGGCGGCGACGCCCGCGCCGCCCAGGCGGACGCGCTGAAGGACCAGGT
>CAZKOS010000071.1:0-13649 GCA_964554445.1 uncultured Spirochaetaceae bacterium
TATCCCTGGCGGCGGGCGTCGTTCTCGTCCGGGTTGACGAGCCCGCCGTGCAGGTGGCTGGCGTCGGCGCGGCCCACGGAACCGAAGTGGTTTTTGGCGAACATGGTGACGCCCGCCCGCTTGTGCCCCTTCAGGGCGGGAATGTTGATGACGTAATCCGCGGTCTCGAAGAGCGTGCAGAGCGTATCGCTGTCGGTGGCCGGACCGGCCTCCGAGCGGTTCATGCCGCCCGCCTTCATGACCGTGCCGCGGTCTGAATAGAAAATGACGGGAGTGGCCGTGAAGCGAGCCTTCTCGCGGCCCATCTCCGCGCCGAAGTCGTGATCGAGGTAATGGACGTTCGGGAATTCGGCGTGCCAGAGCTCGTACGAGTGGCGGTACACATGCTTCATGGGGTCGCCGACCCAGATGTCGGCCTGGGACACTTTGACCGTGTTGACGAGCTGCCGCAGCACGGCCAGGACGACGGCCGGGCTCGTTTCGGCGATGCCGTACGAGCGGTTCTCCCTCACCGAAAGATCGCCGGGATCGAAGTTCCCCCACCAGGAGCTGGTGGCGTTGATTTTTATGAAAATCTTCTGCCCCGGCTTGTATCCCACGCCGGGCTTGCCCGCTTCAAGCTCATGATTGTGAAACTTGAAGACCGCGTCCCAGGCAGCGGCGTCCGAGTCTGTGCCGGCGAGGGAGCGGAGCCCGTCGGAGAGCATCCGGTCGACGGCGGACTGGTCCGAGTTTTTCGGCAGGAACCAGCCGTCTCCCGGCCGGTTGGTGAGCTTTTCATTCGTGGAGGCCGGATTCCACACCCAGACGACGCGGCCGGGGAAGATGCCGCGGGCCGTCCCCATCGGCTGATTGGCCGCTTCCACCGCCGCATTGGGGAACCGGGCGCCGCCGACGGCGCTGCTCTGGCAGACCACCGCCAGGCCGCCGGCCAGAAGCATGGCGCCGGCCAGCGCGGCGGTCAGCCCTTTCCTGCGGCTTCCGTCCTTCTTCCGGCTGAGCGCGGCCGGGATCACCGGCACGGCGAACAGGGCCGTAAGCCAGACCACGAATCCCGACGCGAGCGGGGCCGCCGCCCGCATGCAGGGGTACGTCGCCCGGCTCGGCTTTTCAATCACGCGCACCAGGAACCAGACGAGCGAGAGAAAACCGACCACCGGCAGAAAGCAGACCGCCAGTCCGCGCAGGCGGGAGAGGGGCTTGAAACGGCCGCTTTTCGGGCAGACGAGGCCGAGACGGGCAAGAAGGCGATGCAGACGATCACGCATGAAAAATTCCTTTCCGGAAGCGGAGGCGGGAGGCCGGTGTGTAAGCCGCTCTACAGATCCAATCATAACACCCGGGTTGGTGCGTTTCAAGGGATTTGATCGTCCGGCAGCCGGAAGAGGACACGAAGAGCATGAAGGAAGAAGGTCATGGAGGTTGGGAAGGATAGGAAATTGAGTGCCCCCAAGGTTGCGATGAAGTCGGATAACATGTGATCAGCGCCGGAAAATACCCGAATCAGTCGGGTTGATCGGACTGGGATCTCCGATCCGGCCGCCGTCGCAATCTTGGGGGCACTCAATACGGGAGAAATATTTCTTTTCCCCATATCCATATCCTCTCTCCCCCCTTCGGGCTCTTCGTCCCCCTTCGTGTCCTTCGTGTCCTCCCGGAAAGGCTTTTGTAAAGTGAATCAATCTCGCAGGTAGCAGAAGGCGGGAGAGTGCGCTTCAGCGTCCCACAGATGCACCGACCCGCCCCGGCAATGGCGGAAATGCCGGCAGTCAGCGCACAAGCCGGAGCGCATCCACGACCGATCGCGGAACCGGCGGAAACCTTCATCCCAGAGCGCGGCGAAATCGTCCGAGCGGACGTTCCCCTCGAAAAAGGCGGGGCCGTTGTTCGCGCACCCGGTGACGACGCCGTCGCAGCGGACGGTGGCGATGTTGATCCCCGCCCGGCAGAAGAACGGCTCCCTTCGGATTTTCCTGTCCAGGGAGTAAGGGAACCAGCCCTCGCAGGAGAAGTCCACGGCCAGGCCTCTTTTGGCGTAGACGGGACGATTGGTTTTGACCCATTCCACCAATTCCATGCTTCGCTCCCGGTTCAGGCGGAGATCGGGATTGTCCTTGGCGCGGCCCAGGGGGAAAATGCGGAAAAGCCGCCAGGCCGGGATACCGGAGGCGATGAGCGTTTCCGCGATCAGCTCGAGCTGATCCCGGTTCCCCGGGTACACGCAGGTGACCACGTCCCGAAGCTCAATGGGCGCGGCTCCCACCAGGCGGACCGCCGCGAGCGCACGTTCGTACGCCCCCGGATGCCCGCGGAGGTTATTGTGGGCGGCCTCGTCTCCGTCCAGGCTGACGGTGATGCTTGTCAACCCGGCCGCAACCAGGCGGTCGAGCCTGGCTGCGTCGAGCGCGAACCCGTTCGTCACGAGCCCCCAGCGCCGGCCCCGCGAGCGGATGCGCCGGCCGAGCTCGTCCAGGTGCGGCCAGACGAGCGGCTCACCGCCGGTGACGACGAACATGAGCTCGGGATCAGAGCGCGCGGAGACCGCGTCGACGAGCGCGAACCAGTTTTCAGGGGTCAGGCGGGAGGCGCGGTCGCGGGCACCGCAATCGCTCCCGCAGTGGAGGCAGGAGAGATTGCAGGCGCGCGTCACTTCCAGGAAAAGATAGAGAAGGCGATGCGCGGAGGTTTCGAGTTTCTTATATTGATCCCAGAAAAATTGCCGGAACACGCAGCATCAATTTTTTGCTTCCATGGTGACATTGAACTCCGTTCCGGAGCTCACGTCGATTGTTTGCGTCTCAAAATTGCCGAGGTTCCCCGCGTCGTCGAGGTCCTCGATTTTCACGGATGCCCGCTCTTCGTCCCATTGCATGACGGTGAACCCGACCCCGCCGTCGGCGTCGGTCGTTTTCGGAAGCGAATCCTCGACACTGTCGACGAGGAGGGTCGCTTGCAGTCCTTGGATGGGATCACCAGCCTCGGTTTTCACGGTGATGTGTTTATAGAGGCTGGCGACGCCGTAGCAGGCGGCCATGAAGAGGGTGACTGTGCCGGTGGCAAGGAATTTCAATGTCGTCGCCAGGATTCTTTTCATGTCGTTCATCCTCTCAATCCAGAATACCGTTTCAGCGCACGGGAACGGACCCTTCCCGGTATCGTCAATTATACCCTTTTCGCGATTTTTTATCAATTTCGGCTGAATTGACACAAACCCCACCGCCCTATAAAACTAATAGCGTTGCCTTCTGTCACATGAAAAAGAGCCTGCTTTCAATATTATTCTTCCTCATCTCCGGTCTCTGCGCCTTCGGCCAGACGGCGCCCCCCTCGCCCGGTCCTTCACCGCCTCCTTCCCCCGCTCCCTCCCCGCAGCCTTCGCCGAGCCCGTCGCCGTCGCCCGCGCCGAAGGCGACCGATTACGAGTCGATGGTGGGAAGCACCATGACCCAGGACATCGAAACGGCGAGTTATTACGAACTGGTCGCCTGGTGCCGGCTTCTGGGCATTGACGAATCGGGGGACCGGACCGCGATCGTCCAGCGGCTCGAGAATTTCTTCAAGGTCAAGAGCGCGGTGGGACAGAAGGAAATCCTCAAGACGATCGACATCAAATCGGCCCGTTCGTCCGAATACTTCACGCTCGACGACGTCAAGGAGAATTACGTGCTCATCAAGGGACACGTCACCGTCGTCATGACCGACAAGAAAAACAATGCCGAGCACACCATCCAGGCGGAACGCATCCTCTACAATCAAACCACGGATACCTTGAGCGCCTCCGGCAACGTCGTCTACAAGCGGAAGATCGGCGACCAGGAGGAGTCCTTCACGGGCGAGACCTTCGTGTTCGACACCGCCAATTGGGAGGGGGTTCTCTACTACGCCGCGGGCGAGCGCTCCAAGAAAATGGACGACCAGGACGTGATGTTTCACTACAGCGGGCAAACGGTCACCCGGCTCAAGGACGATTCCGTCCTGCTGGAAAAAGGCGTCATCACCTCGAGCCCCGACCCGGCGCATCCCAACTACCGCATCACGGCGGACCGCATCTGGGTGTACTCGCCGGGGGAATGGGCGGTCCAGAACGCCGTGCTCTACCTGGGGAATATCCCCATTCTCTACCTCCCGTTCTACTATTACACGAGCGAGGAATTGTTCTTCAACCCGGTTTTCGGCTTCAAGCTGCGCGAGGGCGCCTTCTGGCAGAACACGATCTATTTTATCGGGAAGAAGAAACGCGAGGACGACGCCCTGTCGTTCATGCAGCTCGAGGAAGCGGGCGACCAGGACGTCGAAATGCGGCTGCACGGGCTCTTCCTCGAACCGGTGCGCAAGCAGCAGGGCGCGACGGCCGCGGCGGGGACATCACCTGCGGCGGGGACGCCCCCGGCGACGGGCCAGAAAGCAACGGTCATCAAGCAGCTCAAGGCGTTCCTGGACGTGTATTCGCGGTTGGGCGTGTTCGCCGGCGTCAACCTGGACGCCTCCCCGGACTTCACCCTGAACGGAGGCGTCGCGCTCTCCCGCACCATTTACCAGAACGGGTCGTTCTATACCGTCTTTGACGGAAGCGGAAACGATCACCTGAACTGGGGAAACTTCTTCGGTTTGCGGATCCCCATCCGCTTCGGCCTGGAAACCCAGTTCAAAACGAGTTGGGGGATGATCCAGCGGATCGAGGGAAACGTGAGCCTGTTTTCCGACCCCGCTTTCGCCGTCGATTTCTACGATCGGGAGGAAAATCAGGACTGGGGAAAGATCATCGGGTTCGAGATTCCCACCGCGACAACCGCCGCTACGCCGACCCCCCTCAACACCCAGCGCCTCAATCTGTCGTGGGCCTTTACGTCCGCCATAAATTTTTCCCAGCTTTTCAATTCTCCGCTGTTCCAGACGCTGCGGATCGATCCGTTCAATTTTTCGTTCGATTGGGGGAGTGCGACCGACCCCTCGCTCAGCGTGTACGATCCCTCACATCAGTTTTACTACCCGCAGCGCGTCACTTTTCCCAATCTGGCCTTGGCGGCGGGCGGGACCATCCTGACGTATACATACTCCAACCAGGTGACGACCGCGCCCCCAGCGCCGCCGCCGTCCGCCCAACCGGCCGCTCCGGCAACGCCGACCTCACCGACCTCACCGACGGCGCCGACCGCACAGACAACGCCCAATGCCGGCCCCGGAGCGCTCGATATCCCGCCGCCCTTTCCGCCGCCGGCCGAGACGCAGGTGAAAACCGCCCCCCTGCCCGATTATTTCGGCCTGGTGAAGCCGGACCTGAAACCGGACAGCCCGGTCAACCGCACCATCCAATATTTCAGCTTCCGGCTTTACTACACGATAAATCAACAGGTCAAAGCCGAGCATCTTTTCGCGAATGACGCCACCCTCAACCGGGTGGAGAACGTCTCCTTTTATACGAAGAGCTCCACCTTCAACAACATCGGAACGACCACCCTGAATTACGAGCTGATCTTCTGGGAAAGCCTGAAAATCGCGGGCAGTTTCAGTCTGGCCCAGCAGTATCAGGTCACCTACCTGCCGTTCCAGGGATTCGAACAGGAGGATGCGGACAAACTTTTCACCAAGCTCGATCTCATCAATTCGCTCCAGGTCGTGTATAACCCGTTCAAGGTGTTTCCCGATTTTCAGAACACCGAGCTCTCCTACAACCTGAAGTGGGATTTCTACAACATCTCGTACAAAGTCGCCCCCACGCTCGACTACCAGGAGAACTCTTTCCTCTTCGACCGCACCACCGTCACCCTTCACCAGGTGATCGCCAACCTGGTTTTCCAGCCCGAGGACAGGCTGAACAACCTCAAGGTCACCGTCAACATCCCCCCCTACATCGGCGACTACAAGGGAGAGCTCAATTTCTACCTCTGGATTTTGCAGACAAACGCGTACGCCGAGTACAAACAACTGACCGACGATTCCTGGCTCTTCGCGCCCGTGAGGCTGACGGAGACGGCCACGGTCCCGAACTTCATGGTGCTCTCCACCACCCTCAACCACGATCAGGCGGGCACCGTCGCGAGCGATTGGTGGAGCGGGACGGCCAGCCTGTTCTACTATAAATACATGAACGCCGACCACTACCTGATCGCCCAGGATATTCGCTATAATTTCAGCGCGAGCGTAAATGATTTCGATCTCTTCCGTACGACCGTCGACGTATGGAATCTGAAGGCGGTCTTCATTGCGGAACGCATGTACGCTCTCGACGCCCTGGGCAAACAAGCCAGCCCGGACATGCACTTCCTGTTTCATACCTTCGACCTCTCTTACAACTTGAACCTCCCCCTCATCTACGGCTGGAAGGGTAGAATCGCTTTCTCTACCAACGTGAACGCCGATCTCAAGCTGGATGTTCAAAAAGTCATTGACTCGAAATTCACGCTCCAGCTCGGATTTACCTTGAAAATCTACAAGTTCATGGATTTGACTTTCAGTGTCGACGTGTACAATAACAATATTTACCGCTACATTCCCGAATATGTGGACAGGGTGAACAGCGCCACCGGGCTCAATATTCAGCCCGTCAACCCCCTGACGGACTTGCTGCGCTCCTTCAATTTTTTCAATATTGAAGACCGATATAATTCCTTTTTCAAGCTCAAGGCATTGGCGTTCAACATTACCCATTATCTCGACGATTGGGTCTTGAAAATCGGCTTTACCGGGTCCTTCCAGTTCCAGACAAAGACCGGGACAACCACCACGACCTATGAGTTTGTCCCCTCATTGACGTTCAGCCTGAAATGGACGCCGATTCCCCAACTCAAGAAAGACTTCAAGGGGGACAGCACGGGATTGATATTCTAAGCGGATAGTGGAAAGCGCCCTCTGGAGCCATCCATTGAGTTTTATAGGACGGCCCGTTACAAAGCCCCCAAGATTGCGCTGGAGATAATAGAGTTTTTCTTGTAGAATAATCGTTCCTCCAATTGATTATTACAACAAAAGCGTATACATTTACTTTTCCAAGAGGGATGTTTGAAGAAGCAATCCAGCATCGTGATCAATGCCGAAAGCGATCTGCATGAGATTTTCGGAGCCAATGACCGCAATATCAGCCTGATCGAAGAGCTTCTCGGTGTAAAGGTTTTTCTGCGGGGAAACGAAGTCATCCTCGACTCCGAAGACGCGGAAAAGCGGCGGATTTTCCAACATTTAATCAGCCAGCTCGAGGATTTCGTGAAGTTGGGCCAACCCGCCGAGTCGGACCTGATCCGCGCCATCCATAGATCCTTGAGCACCCAGGATACCGCCGGTCGGGAGCTCCTGAAGAAGACGGCCATTGCCCTGCCGCAGGCTTCAAAAAAGGTCTTCCCGAAGAGCGACAACCAGGCCGCCTACCTGGACGCCATCGATCGCTACGACGTCGTTTTCGGCATCGGTCCGGCCGGAACCGGCAAAACCTACCTGGCGGTCGCCAAGGCCCTCAAATACGTGTTCGACCATACCCACAAGAAGCTGGTCGTCACCCGGCCGGTGGTCGAGGCGGGGGAAAGCCTGGGCTTTCTGCCCGGGGACCTGGCCCAAAAGATCAACCCCTACCTCCGGCCGATCTACGACTCCATGCTCACCCTTCTTCCGCCTGAAACCGTCAAGCGCCTCGAGGAAAACGGGCTCCTCGAAATAGCGCCGCTCGCCTACATGCGCGGCCGCACCCTCGCCGATTGCGTCATCCTCCTGGACGAGGCCCAGAACACCACCCGCGAGCAGATGAAAATGCTTCTCACCCGGCTCGGCGTCGGCTCCAAGACCATCATCACCGGCGACATCACCCAGGTCGACCTGCCGAAAAAACGGGAATCGGGCCTGCTCCACGCCATGCGGGTCGTCAAAGCCATCAAGGAAATCGCCGTCGTGTTCTTCAACGAGCACGACGTCGTCCGCCACCCGCTCGTCAGAAAAATAGTGAAAGCCTACGAAAACGAGGCCCTTCACGAATAACGACCGCCCCCCGCATTTTTTCAGGACTCCCGCCCCGCTCTCGCGCGACAACCGTTTCCTCTGGGTTTTGCTCGGCGCGGCGTTTCTCGCTTCGACGCTGATCGTCGTCTTCGCCCTGCAGTTCGACCGGCTTTTCCCCCGCTACAACCTCGCCGATTTCAGGCCGGCCGAAACCGCCCCCTACGACATCGTCCCCGAGCGCGATTTCGTCTGGGTGGACCAGGAAAAGACCGCCGAAAGAAAGGACGAGGCCGAACGGACCGCCCCCCCGGTCTTCCAGTACAATGAGGACGCCACGACCCTTGTCCTCGACAAGTTCCGGAACCTGAAGGAATACCTGGCCGCCAAAAAAGGCAACGGGACGGACAGCAAGACGGTCCGGCTGCACCAGAACCTCGGCACGGACAAGCTTCTCGGCGAGCGCACCGCCGCCGCCCTGCTCGCCCTGCCCGCCCCGGACCTGGCGGACACCCTGGACAAGAGCGAAGCCCTGCTCCTCGAGGCCCTCAATACCGGGATCGTATCCCTGAAAGGCGTCGACCGCGACCCCGCCGGCCTGAAGGCCATCGTCATCGCCCGCGGCGCCGGCGCCACCCGGATCGTTAATGAGCGCACGCTCGACGAGGTCATCACCCTGCAGTCGCTCCCCACCTGGCTCGACGACAAGCTCGCCGCGCTGAAAACGAACGGCCGGGAGAAAGTCAACATCTCAAACATCGTCCTCGCCCTGGCGGCGGAAAACGTCCGCTTCAACAGCGCCGCCACCGCCGCCGCGCGCAAAAAGGCGCGCGACGCCGTGCCGCCGGTGCAGGAGATCGTGCGCAAGAACTTTCCGCTCATATCCAAAGGAGAGACGGTCTCGCCGGAGGACTACTCCAAGCTCGTCGCCTTCATCCAATCCAATGCGGCCAACCTCGCCTACCGGGTGAGCGGGACCCTCCTTTTTCTCGTTCTCATTTTTCTCACCGGCGTATTCCTCCTGGGAAGCACGCTCGCCAAGCGCGCCTACACGCGCGGCGAGACGCTTTTTCTCATCCTCCTGGGCGTCCTGTACCTGGCCCTGGCGGTCATCGTCCTCCGCATCATCCCGGCGGAGAGCGACTACCCCCTCTCCCTCTTCCTCCCCACCGCCATGGTCGCCGTGCTCGCGACCATCATCATCTCTCCCAATGCCGGCATCGCCTATTCGTTCCTCCTGGCCGCGGTCGTCTTTCTCGTCCAGAACGAGATGAACTCGTTTCTCTTCGCCTTCTTTTCCGGGGTGGCCGGCACGGCGGCCGTCCTGCGCGTGCAAAAAAGGATCGACCTGGTCAAGGCCGGCTTCGTCCTCTTCCTCGTGGAGGGGTGCATCATGGCGATCATCTCCATCCTGGGCGTCTTTCCCGCCGGGGAGACCGTCCCCCTCGCGGTCATTGCCGCCTCGAACGGCTTCTTCTCTCTCATCTTGAGCCTCGGTTTTCTGCCGCTGGTCGAGCACAGCCTCAATTCCCCGACGCGCTTCCGGCTCATGGAGCTCTCCGACACCAATGTCCCGCTCCTCAAAAAGATGCTCGTCCTGGCCCCGGGAACCTACACGCACTCCGTCAACGTCGCCAACCTGGCCGAATCCGCCGCCATGGCGGTGGACGCCAACGCCCTCCTGGCCCGGGTGGGCGGGTACTACCACGACATCGGCAAAGTCGACCAGCCGGAGTACTTCATTGAGAACCAGGACGCGCTGAACAAGCACGATTTCCTCAAACCCAGCCTTTCCGCCGCCGTCATCAAGTCGCACGTCAAGATCGGGGTGGAGAAGGCCAAGGAGCTCAACCTGCCGCAGGCGATCATCGACATCATCGCACAGCACCACGGCAAGGGCCTCATCAGCTTTTTCTTCTCCCGGGCCAAGGCCGAAAACGCGAACGGCGACCAGATCTCACCCGAGGACTATTCCTACCAGGGAACCCGGCCCCAGACCAAGGAGGCGGCCATCGTCATGCTCGCCGACGCGGTGGAAGCCGCCTCCCGCTCGCTCAAAAAACCCACGCCGGCCAAGATCGAGAAACTCATCTGGCACCTCATCGAGGAACGCTTTCACACCGAGGAGCTCCTCGAGTGCAGCCTCACCCTCCACGACCTGGAAACCATCAAGCGGGTGTTCGTCGCGATCGTCCAGGGCTACCTTCACCAGCGCATCCAGTACCCGAAGGTGAAAGAGAACGCCTCATGATCCGGGTGGCCATCGCCTGCCGGGGAATCGAGCGCCCCTCCTGGACGGCCGCCTGCGGTCGTTTTTGCCGCCGGGTCCTCGCCCGGCTCGGAAAAACCGGGTGGGAGGTCTCCCTCCTCTTCTGCGACGACGAAACCATCCGGGAGCTCAACGCCCGTTTCCGGAAAATCGACCGGCCGACCGACGTGCTCTCGTTCTCCCAGACCGAAGGCGACGCCGCCCCCGATTCGGGCGACGCCGTCACCGCCGGCGACGTGGTCGTGTCCCTCGACCGGTTGGCCGCCAATGCGCGCGAGTTCGGCGTGAGCGAGGACGAGGAGCTCAAGCGGCTGCTCGTGCACGGTTTCCTGCATCTTTCGGGGCGCGACCACGCGGGTAATGGCCCGGAGGAACCCATGCTCGCCGAGCAGGAAGCCCTGCTGAAAGAGCTCCGCGACGAACGGATCATGCGGGCGGGCCCGGTTTCCGGTCGAAAACGGCCGGGAAAAGCGCTGAAACAGACGCCGCGCCGACCCGGGCAAGCGGCAGGCGCCGCGAACCGGGGAAACACGCTTCGTAAACATCGACCTCAAAAAAGACGAAAATAGAATAACAACCGGAAGATTAATCCGGGTTTTTTGTGTACAATCTTTCAAGGACGGGCCGACCGCGGTCCGCGTTGTACGCACAAAAGTGGCGAGTGGGGGGGGAACGCATGAATCGTAAACTTATGCGCGTATCTTTATCATTTCTCATGGGCGCCGCCTCGTTCCTGTTCGTAATCGCCGCCCCGCCCCTGTTCTCCCAGCCCGCCTCACCCGCCATCGGTCTGTACGAGCAGGGGAAAACGGCCGAAGAGGATCAAAACTACTTCCTGGCGGTCGAAAAATACAAGGCGGCGCTCGCCCTCAATCCCAACTACCTCGACCCCATCAAGGGGTTGGCCGAGTGCTTCTTTTTCCTCGATGAATACCCCGAATCCCTGCGCTGGGTCGAGGCGGGAAAACGATACGACCGGAACGACGTCTCGCTGCTCACCCTGGAGGGTCGCATCCGCATCGTTACCGGCGAGCTCGACAAGGCCAAAGAGCTCTTCCTTTCCGTCCTGGCCCGGCAGCCGAACAATGTGGACGCCATGACCGGGATCGCGCTCCTCGACATCGCGGCCGGCCGCACCCGCTTCGCCGCCAAACAGTTCGAGGACGCGCTCGTCATGAACCCGCAAGCCCGGGTCACCCTTCTCTCGCTCGCCCTCATTTACGAGAGCCTGGGAGACGCGGCGAGCGAGAACAAATACATCGAGCTCGCCCTCACCGACCACCCCAACTACTTCCTGGTGCACTACATCGCCGGGCGCGCCGCCTTCCTCCAGGGCGACTGGCCCGAAAGCGAATCCCAGCTGAAAACCGCCCTCGCCCTCAAGGGCGACTTCGAGCCCGCCCGCCTCCTCCTCGGCAACCTGGAAACGGTCTTGAACCGGCCCGACCAGGCCGTCGCCGTTCTCAGGCCGCTGCTCACCCAGGACCCGGAGAACGCCCTGGCGCGCTATATCCTGGGCATCGCCTATTGGAAAAAGAACGACGTGGCGGGCGCGATCGCGAGCTTCGAGGCAGCCATCGCCCTCTCCTCGAACGACGAGTTCAGCCGACTCGCCCTGGAACAGCTCGCGATCGAGGACCTCCCGCAGGGCGACCCGCAGCGCGTCGGCCTCGCCCACAAACGGTACGAGCAGGGCCGGCTCTATGAGGGCAAGAACATGCTCGATCAGGCGCTCCTCGAGTACCGCCGCGCCATCAAGCTCGACCCGGCCTCCAGGGAGGCCCGGCTGGCGTTCGCCAACATCTACCGGCGCCGGGGATTCCCCATGAAATACCTGAACGAGCTCGAGATCCTCAAGGGCCTGGGGCTGGCCGATCGCCGCATCAATGACGACATCGCCTATTACAAGACGAAGAGCATCGGCCGCGTCTCAGAAAAATGGGGCATCGACCAGCACGACCTCGACGAGCGCAGCCTCTCCATCCAGGTGTTCACCGTCTCGCCGCGCAACTCGCTCATCCACCCCGCCTCGGCCGGGATCGTGGCCCGCTTCTTCCACGACATCATCGACGGGTACGGGAAGCTGCGCGTCCGCAACGTGGAGCCGTCGGTCGGGAGTTTCGAGGAGGCCTTCCGCGCGGCGCGCGAGGCCAAGGACGATTTCTTCGTGATCCTCACGTTCGACGAGGGAGAGCGTACCTTCAGCGCCCGCTGCCGATTGTACCTGGCCAAGACCGGCGCGCTCATGGCCGACCTGTCCGTCGAGCGCACGGGCAACGACCGGGTCCGGGACGCCCTGCTCAAGCTGGGCTCCACCCTCAACGACCTGCTCCCCATCCGCGGCGTGCTCATCAGAAAACAATTCGACCGCGGCGTCGTCGACCTGGGCGGTTTTCAGGGCGTCAAGGTGAAGGACACGCTCGTCATCGTCAAGGCCGGCAAGGCGACCCTCGAGAGCGGCACGCTCGGCTACCGGTACTCGGAGAACGACGTCGTGGGCACGCTCGTCGTCGACGGGGTGGACGAGGCCGTGTCCGAGGGGACCCTGGAGAAGAAAAGCTTCTACGATTACATTTCGACCGGAGACGACGTGCTCTTCCTGCCGAAGGGCGGGGCGAAAGAGGCGGCCACGGAGCCGGCCGCCGCCCCCGCGACCGAACTGCTCAGGGAGCTGCTCGGGCTGAAATAAGGCGCGGCTGCGGATATGTTATCGGTGGGCTTGGGAGCTCGCCTGGAACCGCCAATCATTCCTCTCGTACCGGTGTAAGGACAAATCCATACAACACGGCCGGGAACCCCTATAGCCGCCTTGTATACTCAATAGAAAATGGTTTTATCCTTCCGCAACCAGAAACATGGTTAATACTTTACCAGGTAAGGAAAAAGAAAACCATTATGATTGGAAATGCTGAAAACCATTTGGTTTTCAGCATAGATCATAACAAAAAAGAGACCAAAAATGGCGATAGCTGTACCTATATTGAGAATATGATTCCGGAAGAATTTATAGACATGGTTTCGGCGGATGGTGGTGGAATCTATGGATGAAGCGCGGATTTCATGGGGGCTGTTCACACAATAGCTATGGCAATATATAAAGAGGAGGGCGTGGGAGGATTTAAGTTTTGGGCAACGGAATTGAATGATGATGATGCCGGTCCTGAAGTCATACCAGACGGATTACAAGGAAAGTATAGATATTATGACATACAAATATACGAAGGCAACCTGTCGTCGACAGGTAAAATTTCACAGATTTTTATAATCGATTAAAAGGTGACGAGGGCAGGATTGCTATTCATGAGTGCCTGATAAGCAGCAATCAAATGAATCTATCGAGAGCAAAAGATAGAATGGTAAACGGATATAATGCTTATAATAAAATATGACCGGGATATACTCCAATGTTTTAAAACTGTAATACATATTCCTGTTTTATTGTAAATTGTGCCGCACATAT
>CAZKOS010000072.1:0-13642 GCA_964554445.1 uncultured Spirochaetaceae bacterium
TCTTTCTTCTTTCTTCATCCGACTTATCCGGGCTCCCCTCACGCGTCCTTGACGTTCGACTGCTCCTTGAGCTTGTTGAACACGGCCGTGATCTCCTCCATGGGGGACACGTAGCGCTGGAAGGTGACGGTGAGCGGATAGTTCTTCTTGGACACGGCGTGAATCTCCTGATCCAGGCAGGACGGGATCTCTCCCTTGAGGCCGGGGAAAAAGTCCCACTTGACCGGCTGGAAGGTGAAGTCCTCGCCGTCGTACCGGATGCGCGCGATCTTCGGCGGCACGGGCACGAGGAAGATGAGGAAGGCCGAGCGGCCGCCGCCCACGGTGAGCGAGCGGTTGCGCCGGATGGTGCGGATGTTGCGGTGGCCGATGTGCCGCCGCTGCATGTCGACGATCATCTCGACGGCGAAGGAATGGGTGTTCGTCTTTTGGAACTCGGTGAGCGTGCGGTGACCGAAGCGGGCGTGCCGCGCGATCGCGTCGGCGCCCAGGGTGCGGCGGACGGAGACGTGGAAGCCGCGGTGGCGGACGGCGATCAGGATGAGGAGGAGGATGACCAGCAGAACCACGAGGGCGCCGACGGCGACGAGCACCGCCCAGAGCGGGAATACGCCCACGCCGAGGTTGTAGTTGCGGTTGAAGTCGACGAGGGGCGGCGGCAGGTTGCGTTGGTAGGTGAAGCGGAGCTCTCCCGAGGCGCCCACCAGGCGCGGGTTGTCCTTGAACTCGAGCGTCACCGAAAGCGATTGTTTGCCGTTCGGAAGATCATCCGGAAATTCGACCTGCGCGTTGAGGGCCCCGGAGCCTTTCGGCGCCGCTCCCGCGGTGACCGGCTCGATCAGGAGGTTTTTGTCCCCCGCCCTGATCGCGGTCAGGGTGAGCGTGACGGGCGCCGTCCCGTCGTTTTTCAGCACGAAGGGGACGAGGGCTTTTTCGCCCAGCGTGCCCAGGTCGCCGGGGAACACGATCCGCGCCAGCCCGGCGGTCTCGGCCAGGAGGTCGTCCTTCTTGCCGTTGGTGAAGGGCACGATCGTGGTGTTCCCCTGTTCGCGGAACGTCTCGAAAAAGGGCGTGGATTCGGGGTTTCCCGCTCCCTGTTTTTCGAACAGGGTTTTCAGGATATGGATGCTCCAGCCGTGCTTCTTGATTTCCTCGGCCTGGGACATGAAAATCCGCTTGAGCTCCTCCGCGCCGGCATTGTCTTTCGAGCCCGGGGGAGGGTCGTTGATCCCGTCGGTGACGAGAATGATGAGCTTCTTCCGGTCCGGCGGCAGCTTCTCCGTGAATTTGATGAGGTAGGCGACGGCCGCCACCAGGTCGGTGTAGTGGCCGTAGAGGTACTGGAGATTGCGCAGCTCCTTCAGGCGTGACCGGAACAGCTCCCGGCTTTGCCGGTCGGTGACGCTGCCCGTGATGAGCGTCTCGGGATGATCGGAGAACCACAGCAGGTGAAAGGTGTCCCCGTTTTTCAGCACGTCGCTGAGCAGCGTCCCGAGGAGGTAGTGCTCAATGTCGTTGAATTGCTCGGTGAGACTCCAGGTGACGTCGACCATGACGACGACGTCCATGCCCTCGGCGTCCGCCCGGGGGCCGGACGCGAGGAGAAAAAGGACGACGGCGACGCAGCCGGCGAGGGTTTTTTTCATCACGTTTTCCGCCTCTCTCCGTCCGCCCCTTCGCACGGTCGGAAGCGCGTAAGCGGACGCTTTCTTCAATAGCGATTCATTGACGATTATAGACTTTTTTTACCCTCTGCACCAGCGCAGGCGGGAAAAAGACGCGCATCGGCCTTGAAAATTTATCCTGGATTGACGACGCGCCGGACAAGCTCTCCCCCCCTGGAACAAAATACTCCGCCGCAACTGTCGGAAAACCGTCGCTCGCGGGGCGCGGAGCGGCTTGCTTTCAGGCTTTCATGATGTTCAGGATCTTGTACCGGTACTCCTTTTCATTGATCGTGAAGTCGAGCTCCTCGCCGATGTGATGATTGCAGAGGGCCATGCCGAGCGGCGACAGGTACGAGATGACGTTGTTGCCGGGATCGGATTCCCAGGGCCCGAAAATGACGTATTCCTCGGAGTCGTCGGTGATCAGGTTGTGAAGCTCGACGCGGCAACCGAAGCCGACGGAGGACAGGTCGAGCGACGCCTCGTCGAAAATCTGCGCGTTCTGGAGGTCTTCCTGCAGCTTGGACGCCGTGGATTTGAGAAGCTCCTGTCTCTCGAGGGCGGCCTTGTATTCCGCGTTCTCCCGCAGGTCGCCCTTCTGCATGGCGAGTCCGATCTCCTTGGAGTTGTCCGGAACCTCCACCTCGATGAGGTGCTTGAGGGTGGCGTGTTTTTCCTCGTAGCCCTTGTGCGTGACGAGAAGGCCGCGCCGCACCTTTTCCATCTCGTGCTCGCCGATGAAGCGGAAGTCGGGGAAACGCTCCTTGATGAGCTGCTTCAGGTGGATCTTGATCGAGGGATCGAGGTTTTTGACGTCCTCGACGAGAGTGAAGAGGCGGCTGATGGCGTCTTCGTCGGCGTCCCTGAAGTACGTCTCGAGGCGTCCCTCGTTGAAGAGGTACTGGAGAATCTGTTTGTTGAGCTTGCGGTTCAGGCTCGCGTCGCGGCGGTTGTCGATTTCCCTGAAGGTGATGTCGAGGAGGTGCACGAGGCAGATGAGGATTTTCTCATAGGGGATGTTGAGCTCCTTGTACCACGACTCCCCGGTCACGTTGCGGACGAGCCAGATGAACGACTCCCGGTATTCCTTGTAGTGGGCGAAAGCCCCTTCGAAGAGGGCCTGGAGCTCCTTCGTCTTGCCGTTCGCGGCCAGCTCGTCGATGACGGAGCGGCTCAAGGCCTGGGGGAAGAGATCGGAATAGAGCGCCGGCCAGTTCGGGAGGTTGTTCTTGACCTGGACCAGAAAGTCACGGCGGAGCTCCTGGTCGTCGATCTTGCCGAACAGGGCCACCGGGTTCTCCACCTGGTTGAAAAGGTCGGCGAAGGAGTACTGGAGCCCGGGATTGAGGAAGGGGAAGCGCTTCACCACCTTTTGGACGAGGAGATAGCTCGACATGATGAACTCGTTCACCTGGGAAAAAGACTTGACGTAGGCCGTGAAGAAGGTGAACATCTCCCCGAAAAATTCGGAATCGGGATCGGCGTTCTCCAGAAATTCCTCGATCATCTTGACCCGGGAGAAAAAATCCTTGTCCGCCTTGAAGCGGTTGAAGATCTTCTCGTCGAACGAGATCGGATTCTGGCGGAGGATGAACTGATCCGGCTTATCGGGGTCGTTGCCGAAGCTCGGATCGGTCTTGAGGATGGTGCGCGCCGCGGTCGACCAGCGCGACCATTTGCCGGCGGACAGGACGTCGGGGACGAGCTCGGCCTTGATCTGTTTCATGTTGGCCGAGTTGTGGAAGCTCCGGATGAGCATCTTGAGCGCCCAGACCGGATCGGATTCGATTTTTTCCGCCAGCTCCCCCGGTTTCATGGTCGCCTTGAGCACCCAGATGTGGTCGCTCCTGAGCGTGCCGAGCGCGCTGACCGCCATTTTGAGCGACATCTTGTGGCCCTTGCGGCCGGGAAAGTCGATGACGAAGACGTCGTTCTTGGCGTCGACGATCTTCCCCACCCCCCAGCTCCGGTGGTAGACGTAATTTCCGACCTCGAAGGAGATGTGCTTTTCGAAATCGGCGATGGCCTCGTGCACGTTCCGCCAGCTCATGCTCAGGTTCGAAACCTTGATGTACTCGTCCACTTTCGGATTGTTTTTGTATTTTTCCTTGTAGCAGGCAATGAGCTCCTTGCGCGTCTTGAATTCCTTGGGATTGTAGTGAAGCATGCGCTTCGCGATCTCGAGCGCGGCGTCCCAATCGCCCTTTTCCTTGTAGACGGGGAAGAGGAGCTCGAGAAGCGAGAGCGCGCGGTCCGAGCTCAGGAGCTTCTCTATTTTTTTCTCGATGCTGAAGTAGAAGTCCAGATCGTTGGGCGCGAGCTCGAGCAGCTTGGTCCAGACGTCCTTGACGTTCGCGAACAGCTTTTTGTTGATATAGCGGTGGAGGGCTTTCCGGTAGTAATCGACCGCGCCCTGGACGTCGCCTTCCTTTTCTTTCTTTTCGGCGAGGAGGCGGACGATTTCCGCCTCGTCGTAATCGACCTTGATGAGCCGTTCCCAGATCTTGAACTTGTTCTCGTCCTCGTTTTTGTGGACGTAGCATTCCGCCAGGGTGCGGAGTGCGAATTTATTCTCGCCGAAGTCGAGGATGCGGGTGCAGAGGTACTCCACCACGTTCCACTTGTGGTTGTCGGCGAAAATGTTGATGAGCATGATGAGCTGGCTGTCGTCGACCATGTGCTTGTTCAGGCTGTTGACGCCGGCGATGTAGAGGGCGATGATCGAATTCTTGGTGTGCTGGAGGTGCTCGTCGCAGAGCGCGCCCAACTCCTCGCGCAGCTCGAGCTCGTTCGACCGCTGGATGATGGCGTCCAGCTCCTTGAAGTTGCCGATCGTGTAATTGTTGAGCGCGGCCCGCGTCCATTTCTCCTCATTGAGCATCTCGCTGACCGTCTTGACCAGATTTTCCGCCATAAGAATCGTTTTCCTCTCTCTTTGCGCGTCGCTAGTATGTATAGCGTTCGTAGATTTTCATATCGAGCGCCTTGATTTTCTCCAAAACGGCCGTCCGATCCTCCTGGGACGCCTTGAGCCCCTCGTAATGATCGGCCAGCCAGAAGTACCGGTTGAGAAGGAGCGCCCTGTCCCGTCCGGACAGCCCGCCGCCGCCCGACGCGGCGCGGGTCTCGAGCTCCCGGATCGATTGCGTGAGACGGCCGATTTCGACCGGCTTGAGCTCGCGCTTGACGTTGAACACCCCGAGCACGGCCGCGTACACCGGCAGCCACCAGGCGGTGTCAGCGGCGGGCACCCCTTCCGCGCGCAGGCGCTCGAGGAGCTCGGCGATAAAGGGCGATTCGCACTGAAACGGGGCGCAGGCCGGGGGATCGATGAAAAACGCCTCCCGGAAAAGAAGCTTGGCGGCCCTCGTCTCGCCCGCCATGCCGTAGCAGTCGGCGAGCCGCGCCATGACCCGGGGATCGTCCTTGGCGCGCTTGTGGGCCAGTTCGTAGGATTGGATGGCGCGCTCGTAGTCGCCGAGTCCCTGGTAGAGCCGTCCCATCCGGGAAAGCAGCGCGGCGTCGTCTATCCCGGAGAGATTGTAGAGCTCGAGGTATCCGCGGAGCGCCTTGCTGTAGACGAATTCACGCAAGGCGTACGATGCCCGTTCGGGGAGGGCGGTCGCGTCCGGCGAGGCGGCGAATTCATCCCACTGCGCGACGAGAAATTCGCTTTCGGCGTATCGCTCCATGGCGGCTGCTGCGTCCATCGTTCCTTTCCAGAAGAGCGCGCTGCGGTACAGCGGCTCCTGCGTGATCTCTTCACTCTTCTCCGGACCTTGTGCACCGGCTACCAGCTCGAGCGTCTCCTCGAACTTGCCGCTCTCGAGCAACCGGGATATTTCCTTGAGTCGGCGGGGATTTTGGGTTTCGTAATTTTCATGTTTCTGCATACCATACACTGTCATCCGGCGGGATTGCCGCGCGTTCCGGCAGAATTCCGTTCCAGCGGCCGCTTTTCGATCGCTTCGGCCCCTTACCGTCGCCCGCCCGGTGTCGTACTTGATGCTGCGGTCGTCCTGAAGATTTGCTGCCGGTACTATCAAAATCTCATTATACCAGATGGCCGTTTTTAGTCAATTGCGTGCTCCGGCTGAACGGGAATTCCAGATCCAAACGCCAATCTTCAAGAGAGTCTGCTTCAAAAAGGAAACGGAGAATACCCCTCGGCCGCTTGAGACTTCGTTGCGCAATGCGCTCGGGGCAGGCTCCGGAAACGGAGAACACGACATATTTGAAATATGAGCGCTCCGGTGCCATAATGTGACGTAGCGGGCCGCGTAAACGCGCCCGGCCCGCCGCACGTTCCGTGAACGTCCGTTTCCGCGTCCGTGCCGGATCCTTCGGGAGGTCTTTCATGTCGAAATGCCCGCTGCGCTCCCTCGCCGTCTTTATCGGGGCGGCGCTCGTTCTGCCGCTCTCCCTTTCCTGCGGGGGGACGCCGACGACCCCGGAACGCGTCTCCGACAACGCCCTGGAGACCGGAACCGCGACGGTCGCCGCGGATCGCGCGTTCGTGCTCTACGCCGCGGGAGACGTGTTCGCCTCGGCTCCGGCGGCCGGCGGCGGCGCCGCCGCGCGGAACCCGGTCGCGGCCGGCGACTTCCTGGCCGCGAGCCGGACGATCACGACCGGGGCCGATTCGGCCTGCGAGCTGCAGTTCGGCGAGCGGGCCGTGGTCCGGATCGAAGAAAATACCGAGGTGAGTCTCGAGGACCTGCTCTTGAAACCAGGTGAAACGAAGGTCGGCCTCCGGCTGGCCGCGGGCACCGTCCTGTGCAAGGTGGAGAAACTCGCGAACGGGGAGGACTTTCAGGTGCGATCGAAGGCGGCGGTCTGCGGCGTGAAAGGCACCGAATTCGGGGTGTCCGTCGCCGCCGACGAGAACACGACCCTGGCCGTCAGGGAAGGGAAGGTCTCGTTCCTGCCGGCGGGCTTCGATCCGCAACAAATCGCCAAGGAAGCCGCGGGAGGTGATCCGGAGCTCGCCGCGGCCGCGCGCGACCTGGCCGGCGCGGAGCAGACGGTGGCCGCCGACCAGGAATCGGAATTGAGCGCGGCCGCCGCGGATCGGGTCAGGCAGCGCGTCCGTGCCTTCGAGGGGGAGATCAGGCAATACGCCGCCAGGAAAAAGATGACGGCGGCGGAGAAGGAGCGCATGCGGACGAGCTTCCGGAAATTCAGGGACGACCTGAAGCGGGACGTGCGGGGCCCCCGCCGCATGGACCGGGCGAGGCGCGAGCGCCTCAAGGCGCTGGACCGGCTCAGGCGCCGCCGCATCCAGGTCGCGCCGCGGAGGACGCGCGACGGGGCGCCCGCGCCCCGGACGGAGACCCGGCCGCCTTCCGAAAACGGCGGGATGCGGACCGCCCCGGCCGCCGAACGACCCTCGGAAAACCTGGTCCGCATCCAGGTGAGCGTCGAGCCGCGTACGGCGGCGATTTTCCTCAATGGGCTGCCGGCGGGGCGGGGGCGCTTCCAGGGGCTGTTCGCCGTGGGAGACAGGCTGGCGTTCGATTTCAAGCTGACCGGTTACGAGACCCAATCGCTTTTCATCGAGTTGTACCCCAAGGTCGAACGGGTCTACCGCGTCACGCTCAAGTCCGCCGCTCCGGATAATGTCAGCCTGAACGGGCGGGTGGACGTCCTCCCGGTCCCGCCGCCCCCGGATGAGCTGAGCGGCCCGGATGGGACGGACGCGGCGCCGCCGGCGAGCGGAAGACGCGGCCCCGACCGGCCGATGGTGGCGCAGGAGCGTCCCTCAACCCGGCCCTTCGTCGGCGACCTTGTCGTCGCCGGCGGCCGCATCTACGCCGCCGACGCCGCGGGAGTCGTCTACTGCCTGGACGACCGCGCCCGCCTGGTCTGGAAAATGCCGACCGCCGAAAATCCGAACCGGGACACGGGTCCGGCGGCGGCCGGAGACAAGATCTATTTCCCCGGCGCACACGGCGTCCCGGTGTTCAACGCGGCCGACGGGTACAAGATCGAAGAGTTGAGCGCGGCGGATTTCCCCGACGACCGGTTCAACCGGCTCTTTCTGGCCGATCCCGGAGCGCGGGCGATACCGTTCAAAGGGGGGATAGAGATCGTCGATCCGGCCGGCCGCGGCCGGCCGCGCCGGATCCAGCTCGGCCCGGAAATCGTCCTGACGCTTCTCGTGAACAGGCAATACCTTTTCGCGGCGGATCGAAGCGGGGCGGTCCGGTTGTTCGACCTCAATACCGGACGGCCTCTGCCCCGGGCGATCAAAACCCCGGTTCGCGACCCCGTCGCCCGCGGGTCCTTCCCGCCCGCGTCGTGCCTGTACGTGGCGGGCCCCGCCGTTCTCGCCTGCATCGATCCCCGGTCGCGCCGGCTCAAGTGGGAGAAACCGATCCCGGGGGGAAGGGTGAAACCGGGCGAGCTGAGCGTCAATGAGACGGGCGTCTACGTGTTCGCGGCCGAACGACTGTTCGGGTTCTCCCACACGGGAGATGCGCTCTTCCCGCCCCTGGAAGGGGTGTCCGCGCCGCCGCTGGCCCTGAAAAACCGGCTCGCGCTCGGGCGGACGGACGGTTCCTTCGAGATCCTCGACGCGCGTACCGGGGAAATCCTCCGGCGCCTGCCCCACAAATTCAAGATCACCGCCCGACCGCGGCTCCTGGGCAATTTCATCGCCGCCGGCACCGAGTCCGGTGAAATCCTCGTCATCAATCCCGCCGCCATGAAACCCGCCGGCGGGTAGGCTTTCTTTATTGAGGATTTTCTTGAGAAGAATAAATAAGGAAACCAGGAAACCAGGAAAAGAGGTGAAAATAAAAGGAAAGCGATTGATGATCAAACTTCCCCTCGTTTGCAACCTCTGTTTTACCTTTTTTTTCTTCTTCGGTCCTTTCTCCTCCCTTCCTGGTTTCCCGGCTTCCTTATTGAATCCTCTCCCCGGCTTCCCGTTCGGCCTTGCCGCGCCGGGCGGTTCCTGTTAAGATGATCGCGCGCGGGACCGCCGCGGCGGACACGCGCTTCAATCCGCATACAGCAAGGATGCCCGGATGCCCTCGGAAAAAATCATCGTTGCGCCGTCGCTTTTGGCCGCCAATTTCGCCTGCATCAAGGACGGCGTGGACGCCGCCGAAAAGGCCGGCGCGGAGTGGCTCCACTTCGACGTCATGGACGGGAGCTTCGTGCCCAACATCACCTTCGGGCCCCAGTTCGTCTCCGACGTCCGGCCCCTGAGCGGGCTGTTTTTCGACGTCCACCTCATGATCTACAAACCGGAAAACTACGTCGACGATTTCGCCCGGGCGGGAGCGAACTCCATCACCGTGCACATCGAATCCACGGTGCACGTCATGCGGGTGCTCGAGCTCATCAAGGATTTCAACGTCAAAACGGGGATCACGCTCGTGCCGTCCACCCCGGTGGAGGCGGTGCGCGACGTGCTCTCCCTGGTCGACATGGTGCTCGTCATGACGGTCAATCCCGGGTTCGGGGGCCAGCGGCTCATTGAGAGCTGCCTGGACAAGATCGTTGATTTGAAGGAAATCCGCGACAAAAAGAAGTATACTTATCTCATAGAGGCGGATGGAGGCATCAACCGGGAAACGTATCCCCGGGTGCTCGATGCCGGGGCGGACGTGTTGGTCATGGGGTCGGCGTTTTTCGGTTCCCAAAGCCAGGCGTCCGATCTGCAAGCGATCCAGTCCTACCGGAGAAAACGGTAGCGCGATCGCCCTTGCCCGTCCCGGCCGCGCCTCCGGCGCTGCGGAAACGCGACCGCCCGACGGCGGGGAAGGTCCCTCCCCTATAGTTTCCGCTTTTTTTCACCGAACAATGAGTGAGGGGCAAGAACTATGACGAAATTTTCCATTATTATCATTGCGGCGCTCTTGTTTGTCACCGGCGCGTCCGGCCTGTACGCCGGCAATCTGGAGGCCGACAAGCTGTTGAGCGACGGGATCGCCGCCTTCAAGGCCGGCCAATACCAGGCGGCCGCGGACAAATTCGGCCTCATCACCCAGAGCCCGTATTACAAGGAATATTACGGGGTCGCGTATTTCATGATCGGGAAGTCCCAACTCGCCATGAACAACCTCAAGGAAGCGGCGAAGAACATCGAGTATTTCCTGCAGAACTTCAAGGACCATCCGTATTATCCGGAGGGGTATTACCTGAAGGGCTTCATCCTCTTCAAGCAGGGCGATCTCGACAACGCCATCCTCGTCTCCGAGGATTTCATCGCCCGCTACCCGGGCTCGCCGTTCGCCCCGAACGCGTATTTTCTCATCGGCGAGTGCCTCTACAACAAGGGCCAGCTCGACCGGGCCCTGAAGTTCTACCAGTACATCCTGGACAAGTTTCCGACCAGCGCCAAGCTCGAGGCGGCGCAGTACCGGGCCTCGATCATCGGCTTCAAGAAACGGGAAAACGAGCTCCTGAAGCTCCTCCAGTGGAGCTACGAGGACTCGCTTTCCGCCATCGAGCGGTACAAGCAGCGCGAGGGCACCTACGAGCAGGCGATCGCGGCCTACCAGAAAAAACTCGCGGGCGGGGGAGGGGCCTCCGCCGGCGAGGTCAAGGACCTGGAAGTGAAAGTCGCCGACCGGGACCTCCAGATCCAGTCGCTCAAGTCCGACAACGCGTCCCTGCAGCGGGAAATCTCGCTCCTCAAGGACCAGCTCGCCGCGGCGCGCGCCCAGGCCCGGGGGCCGGCCGCCTCGGACGAGTACGCCGACAGCCTGCAGAAAAAACAGGAGATGCTCGACATGAAGGAACGGGCCCTGACGGTGAAGGAAGAATACCTGAAGTGGCTCAAGACCTACCTGGAGAACAAGCCATGAAAACACTCCGGACACTGTTGACCGCCGCGGCGCTGCTTTTTTTCGCCGCGGCCGGATTGAACGCCCTGGAAGTCACCAAGGGCAACGTGAAGCTGGTCCTCTACGAAAAGGGCGGCCGCTTCAACGTGTTCGTGAACAAGCCGGGCGCTCCCGCCCAGTCGTTCGCGTTCGTCTCGCAGGAGGATCCGCGCACCACCATGCTGCAGATCCTGGTCGACAATGACATCTACACCATGGGCGACGACGCCTCCTTCCGGCAGGTCGCCGAAAAGACGGCCGGGGGCGCGCGCTTCACGTGGAGCTCGGCCCTCATGAAGGTGACCGAGGAGTTCACCTTTCTTACGCCGAACGACGTCCCCCTCACCGAGGGCGTGAAGATCGACATCACGATCGACAACGTTTCGGAGGTGAACCACCGGATCGGCGTGCGCTATCTCTTCGACACCTACCTCGGAGAAAAGAAGGGAACGCATTTCGTCACCTCGACCAACAATACCTTCTCCCGGGAGGCGTCGCTCAACGTCGCCCAAAACAATTTCTACTGGATCTCGCCCTTCATCGAGGGCGGCTCGGGAGAAGGGGTCATGTCGCTCGCCGACTCCCGCTACGCCACCGCGCCGGACGAGGTCGTGTTCGCCAACTGGAAACGCCTCTACGAGGCCAACTGGGACTACAAGTCGCCGGGCAACCTCGATTTCAATTTCTTCCCCTATTCGTTCAATGATTCGGCGGTCGCCCAGTATTACCCGATCGAAGAGCTCAAGAAAAAGACGAGCCGCAAGATCGTCATCGTGCTGGGCAACGCGGCCACGTACAACACCTCCCGCGAGCCGCTCGTGGCCAAGAACGACGATCTCTCGACCGACAAGAACAAGCTCCTCGACACGAGCGACCGGCCCTCGCTGGACAACAACCCGGAGCGCGCCGCAAACGACACGGAGAAAACGAACGTCCCCGCGCTCGTCCGCTTCACGGGCTCCATCACCAAACCCCTCACCAGGAACAACTTCGACCTGGTGTACGAGGAGATCGGCCGGCTCGACCAGTTCATCAACCTGATCGACGCCAAGATTCAGGCGGGCAAGCCCCTCACGGACGAGGAGCTCAAACAGTACCGCGCCACGCTCTCCGACCTCGAAACCAAGGCGATGAAGAAGGAATAGGCGGGCGGGGAAAACAGCCCGGACGTTTTCACAAATAATATCCACAAGAACTTCAAAAGGTATCTCGTCAAGTCATTTCCCTCCACCAGGAGGCCAAGCCCTGCCCGGCGGGCATCTCACCGCGCATGAACTACTTCGGCATGAGCCCGCAGGGGACGTACGTGGCATTCGGAGACGGCAGCCTGTTCGTGATCAAGAAGGACGGCAAGCTCGCCTGGCAGTACAACTTCGGCTACGGGATCATTCCCGCCCGGATCGTCCCGGCGCCCTCCGCACTCTTTCTCATCCTGCCCTCCCACCTGGACAAGGACGGGCGTGCCATAATTTTTACCTACGGTTCGGCCACGCTTTTGGGGCGTTACGGCAAGGAACTGCCCGGGCGTAAAATTCCCCTGATCCAGTGGGGGGAGAATACGGCTTTCACGTCTTTGTTGAAAGACATGAGCGCGCTTGAAGGACTCAAGGATAAATTCGAAGGCGCCGCCAAAGCCGGCTTCGTCTCCGCGGACAAGGACGGCAACAGCCTGTGGAGCGAAAAGTCGGAAACCGGTGAGACGATTTACCTCTATTCGAAAGGCGGGGACCTTGTGTCCAAAGGCTACATCGCCTTACAGGGAGACATGCCGGCCACGGGCTTCTGGACAACGGCGGACGAGAACCTGACGGTGTACAAGAATTATTTCTTCAAGGACCACATGCTGGTGGCGGGGTATCGGTTCAAGAAAGAGAAGTCTCACTTTTCCCAAAATCTCGATTAATTGGTGCCAGTATCTGTATGACGCTAAAAACCGCTTCGACTATAGTGTCTGAATGGTGTATAATATCATTATGCCGACTGTATTCAAAATAGACGGTTTCAGATTTTTTTTCTATTCGAGTGATCGACCCGAACCGATTCACATCCATGTTGAAAAGGGAAGTGCTCAGGCTAAAGTCTGGCTTCTTCCAGTGCGGCTGGAGTACAGCCATGGTTTTTCAAGTTCTGAAATTAACGTTATTTTAGCTCATGTAAGAAACAACGGCAAAAGAATCAAGGAGGCTTGGGATGAGTTCTTCAATGACTGATATCGAACCGGCAAACGCGGTGAAGGTAGAAGTCGATGATGAGAGCATCAAGGTTGAATTGGACGATGGGAGGAGAATTTCGCTTCCCGTCAGCTGGTACCCGAGGCTTTTTCACGGAAGTCAAAAAGAGCGCGGCAATTACCGTTTTATTGGAAATGGTTCCGGAATTCACTGGCCGGATCTTGAAGAGGATATAAGCGTTCAAGGGCTCCTGGCGGGGCACCATTCGCAGGAAAGTCAGTCGTCACTGAACAAGTGGCTCAAGAAGCGAGAACTGAAGTAATTTGAAAAAGACCGATATTTTCCTCACCTGAAATACATCTGCCCTTCCAGGGCGCCGCCCAGAACGGTGCCGACCGGGTGGGCGGCGGAGAAGAGGGGCACGTAGAAGGCGCGCAGGCCCACTTTCGTGTCCAGGCCGCCCAGGCCGGGAAACTGCACGGCCAGGTACCCGCTCACGTAAGGCCCGATCGCGAAGAATTCCTCTCCCCGGTTGTTCAGGTCCGCTTGATAACCCGGCCCGTAATGCAGGCTCACCCCCACCCCGAAACCGCCGCTGAAGGTAACCTGTTCCGCCGGCGCGAATTTGAAATCGAACGTCACTTCCGGCTCGAACTGGAGCATGCGGAAGGCGAAGGCGAAAAGCAGGGGCCGCAGCACCGGCAGCTTGAACGTCATGTCCACGCCGTCGGACAGGCGGACGCGGGTATTGAAGGTGACGTCCGCGATCGGTCCGCCCTTGACCCCGGCCGGCGTGGCCACGCACATGCGCAGGTCGTCGTAGCGGCCGCCCACCATGACGCCGAACCCGAAACTGACGGCCGAGCCCTGGGCGAAAAGCAGGCCGGTGGTGAGGATAAGAAAGGCAAAAAGCAGCGCTTTTCTTTTCATGGCCAACCTCCGGTGAAAAATCGTACTGACGTTTCTT
>CAZKOS010000073.1:0-13495 GCA_964554445.1 uncultured Spirochaetaceae bacterium
CGTCCATCTGTGCCGCGCCGGTGATCATGTTCTTGATGTAGTCGGCGTGGCCGGGGCAGTCGACATGGGCGTAATGCCGTTTGTCGGTCTGGTATTCGACGTGCCGGGTATTAATGGTGATACCGCGGGCTTTCTCTTCCGGCGCGTTATCGATGTCTTCATATTTCATGATTTTGTCACCGTGCTTTTTATTGCAGAACATGGTGATTGCCGCGGTGAGGGTCGTTTTTCCGTGGTCGACGTGACCGATCGTCCCGACGTTTATATGCGGTTTCGATCTTTCAAACTTCGCTTTAGCCATAAATTCCTCCTTGGATATGACTTATCGTATCAAAATATCATCTATCCGAAAAAACATCGAATTGAAGGCCGCACAACGTGCCGCATCAGAAATTTTTGTACATGCCTTTCGTTACCAACGATAGTGAGCGAACGCCTTATTCGATTCAGCCATGCGATGGGTGTCTTCCTTCTTTTTGAAGGCATTGCCCGTCCCATTGGCGGCATCGATGATTTCATCGCACAATCTGGTTCGCATGGATCGGCCGCTTCTCTCCCGGGCGTAGCCGATGAGCCATCTCATGCCCAACGCCTCGCGCCGTTCTTCCCGAATTTCGACCGGGACCTGATAGGTCGATCCGCCGACGCGGCGGGATTTGACTTCCACCATCGGTTTGACGTTTTGCATCGCCTTGTTGAATATTTCGAGCGGATCCTGTTTCGTTTTTTCCTTGATCAAATCGAGCGTTTTGTAGAAAAGATGGGAACTGATCGATTTCTTTCCCTGGATCATCATGCGGGAAATGAATTTGTCGATCACCGCGCTCTTGTACACGGGATCGATCAGTACCCGTTTGTGAATAACGATCTTTTTCCTCGGCATTCCCTACTCCCCGTTTCCTTACGCTTTCGGCCGCTTGGCGCCGTACTTCGAGCGCGCCTTCTTGCGATCTTCGACGCCCAGGGTGTCCTTGGCTCCGCGGATGATATGGTACCGAACGCCGGGCAGGTCCTTCACGCGCCCTCCGCGGATCAAGACCACCGAGTGCTCCTGCAGGTTATGGCCGATCCCCGGAATATAGGCGGTGACTTCTATTCCATTGGTCAGGCGAACGCGCGCCACTTTCCGCAAGGCGGAATTGGGCTTTTTGGGAGTCATGGTCATGACCCTCGTGCAGACGCCCCTTTTTTGCGGACAGGATTGCATGGCGGGAGCCTTGGTCTTTTTCCCTAATGATTTCCTGCCTTTTCGTACGAGCTGGTTGATTGTTGGCATAACGGATTCGTATCCCTCAGTCCGATAAAATCTTGCGAAAAAAGAATCTATCAGCAGAATAAAAAAAAGTCAACCCACTTCATCTATTATGGGGGTTGATCGATGATCGTTTCTGGAAGCAGTCCACCCTTTACTACGGTAAGTTAATGTACCGTAATCCAGTATAATACTGGACCCATCCCGAAATGATAGTACCTTAAACGAATATGATAGTCAAGCGGCAACCGAAAAAAAATGACGATTTTTATTATATATTTGAAAGCAGATGTATGCCCGTAAAGCTGCGCTTGGTCGGGTATTTCCGGTTATAACTCTTTATCACCCTGAAACTCAGGCAGGCAGCCGGCCAAGACGCAGCAATCGGCGGAGCGGCTAAAAATCAAGCCCTTTCGCCTTGACAAGCTCCCGAATTTCACGAACACGCGACAGAAAACCGTCGAAGCGTTTCAGGAACAGGTCGCGCTGTTCGGCGGTGCTCAAGCGGGACAGCTCATCTTCCAGTTGCCGTTGAACAGCCTGCAGCTCGGACCGTTTCGCCGCCAGGAGCTCTTCCACCTGCTTTTTCTGATCGATGGGTTCGACCGCGTCTGCGCGCAGAATCTTCAAGACGCCGTCGTAGATCGCGTCCGCTTTCGCGAACGGATCATTGCTCGACGGGCAGGCCCCGAAGACGAGGGCCGCGGTGACGACCAGGGTGAGCGCAAAAAACGGCGGAATATGAAAGCTTCGCTGGCGCATGGGCTAAATGACCGGCTCCGTTTCCTTCTCGACCTTTTCTTCTTTTTCCTCACGCGACTCGAGGATTCGCTCGATGGCCTGATCGATGTCTTCCATGTTCTCGTCGTACAGCTTGATCCCCTTGTATTTGCGCATGCCGGTGCCCGCCGGGATGATATGCCCGATGATGACGTTCTCCTTGAGCCCGCGGAGGTAATCCGTCGATCCGGCGATCGAGGCATTGGTGAGCACGCGCGTCGTTTCCTGGAAGGAGGCGGCCGAAAAGAACGAATCGATGTTGAGCGAGGCCCGCGTGATGCCCAGGAGCAGCGGTTTGGCCACCGCCGGCTGCCCGCCTTCGCGCACGACCTTCTGGTTTTCCTCGTGGAACCGGTAGCGCTCGACCTGCTTGCCGTAGATGAATTTGGTGTCTCCCACCTGGACTATTTCCACCTTGCGCATCATCTGGCGGATGATGACGCCGATGTGCTTGTCGTTGATGTACACGCCCTGGAGCCGGTACACTTCCTGAATTTCGTTCATCAGGTAGGTCTGGAGCGCGTTCTCCCCCAGAATATGGAGCACGTCGTGCGGATCGATGGCGCCGTCGCAGAGGAGGTCGCCGGCCTGAACCTCGTCGCCGTCGCGCACGAGCACGTGCTTGCCCATGGGGATCTGGTGCTTGAGCTCGTGGCCGTAGGCGTCGGTGACGACGATGATCCGTTTGCCCTTCACGATGCCCTTGAGCGAGACGATGCCCGAGATGCGCGCCATGACGGTCGCCGATTTCGGCCGGCGCGCCTCGAAGAGCTCGCCGACGCGGGGCAGACCGCCGGTGATGTCGCGCGTCTTGACGCTTTCCTTGAGGAGCTTGGCGATGATCCGTCCCGCTTTCACCCTCTCGCCGTCGTCGACGTTGAGGTAGGCGTTTCCGGGGAGGAAATATTTCACCAGTTCCTTTCCGCTCTTGTCCTTGATGACGATGCGGGGCTGGAGCGTTTCCAGCGTGAACTCCATGATTTTCTTTTCTATTTTGCCCGTGTCTTCGTTGATTTCTTCCTTGAGGGTCGTTCCCAGGATAATGTCCTCGAAAACGATCGTGCCGTCTTTTTCCGCGATGATGGGCTCGCTGAACGGGTCGAAGAAGGCGACCGTTTCATCGGCTTCGACGATCGTATCCTGTTTGACGAGAAGCTCGGCGCCGTTCCGGATTTCCACCTTCTGGGGCTGGGCCACGACCAGGAACTGGTCATTGACGATGTTGACGTACCCGATCTGCTTCGACTTGATCTGTTCCTTGCCGCGTTCGATGACCACTTCCTCGCCGTGCACGAGCAACCGGTCGCCGCTTTTGAACTTGAGCTTGTCCCCCTTCTTGATCGGGATGCGGTCGAGAATCTTGGAGAGCATCACGAAGCCTTTGCGCGAGAAGAGCTTGTTGCCGTTCTCGAGGTCGATGGTGCTGCCCTTGATTTCCTGAACGAAAACCGGGTAGCGCAGGTAGATTCGGTTTTCCTCGCTCACCTTGGTGGCGGCGCCGCCGATGTGGAAGGTTCTCATCGTGAGCTGCGTGCCGGGCTGGCCGATGGACTGGGCGGCGATGATGCCGACCGCTTCGCCGATTTCCACGGTCTGGTTTTTGGCGAGGTTCCGGCCGTAACACCGGATGCAGACGCCGTGCTTCGATTCGCAGGTGAGCACCGTGCGGATGCGGACGCTTTCCACGCCCGCCTCGTCGATGGCGGCGGCCAGCTCGTCCGTGATCTCCTGGTTGATGTCGATCAGGAGCTCCTGGGTGATGGGGTGCTTGACGCGCTCGAGCGTGAACCGGCCGACGATGCGGTCCTGGAGGCGCTCGACCACTTCCTCCCCTTCCTTCACCGCGTGCATTTCAATGCCGTTGATCGTGCCGCAGTCCTCCTCGTTCACGACGACGTCCTGGGCGATGTCCACCAGCCGCCGCGTCAGGTAGCCGGCGTCGGCGGTTTTCAAGGCCGTGTCGGCGAGACCCTTGCGGGCGCCGTTGGTGGAGATGAAGAATTCGATGACCGACAAGCCTTCCTTGAAGTTCGACCGGATGGGAAGCTCGATGATGTCGCCCGACGGTTTGGCCATCAGGCCGCGCATGCCGCCCAACTGCCGGATCTGGGTCCGCGAGCCGCGGGCGCCGGAATTGGCCATCATGTACACCGGGTTGAATCCGTTCCGGTCGTTTTTCAGTTCCTCCATGAGCTCGTTCGTGACATGCTCATTGATGGCGCTCCACACCTCGATGATGCGGTTGTACCGTTCCTCGAAGGTGATGTGGCCCTGCAGGTACTGGTTCTGGATCTCGGTCACCTGGTTGTTGGCCTTCTTGATGAGCTCTTCCTTCATGCGCGGAATGATGATGTCGTCCGTGCCGATGGTGGCGCCGAACTTGGTGGCGAATTTGAAACCGAGGTCCTTGATCGCGTCGAGCATGGTCACGGAGGTGTACGGGCCGTAGACCCGGTAACAATTGGCGATCAGGGTGCGAAGCTCTTTTTCGCCCAATGCGTAATTGATGAATTCGATTTCCTCGGGAAGGGCGTCGTTCAAAATGAGACGTCCCGCCGTCGTTTCGATGATCTGACCGTCCAGCTTCACCTTGATGAGCGCCTGGTAGGTGACGGCGCCGGCCTCGACGGCCATGAACACCTCTTCCTTGGTGCTGTAGTATTTCCCCTCGCCCTGGGCGCCCTTGCGCTCCTTGGTGAGGTAGTTGATGCCGAGAACCATGTCCTGGGTGGGAATGACGATCGGGCTGCCCGACGCCGGGTTGAGAAGGTTTTTCGACGAGAGCAGGAGGGTCCAGCATTCGATCTGGGCCGCCTGGGTGAGCGGCACGTGCACGGCCATCTGGTCGCCGTCGAAGTCGGCGTTGAAGGCGTGGCAGACGAGCGGGTGGAGCTTGATCGCCTTGCCCTCGATGAGAATCGGCTCGAAGGCCTGGATGCCGAGCCGGTGCAGGGTCGGCGCGCGGTTGAGCATGACCGGATGTTCCTGGACGACTTCGTCGAGGATGGCCCACACCTCCGGCGCTTCCTGCTCGACCAGCGTCTTCGCCTTCTTGACGTTGTAAACCACGTCCTTCTCCACGAGTTTCTTCATGATGAAGGGCTTGAAAAGCTCGAGCGCCATTTTCGAGGGCAACCCGCACTGGTGCAGCTGCAGCTCCGGGCCGACGACGATGACGGAACGACCCGAGTAATCGACGCGCTTGCCGAGGAGGTTCTGCCGGAACCGCCCCTGCTTCCCCTTGAGCATGTCGGAAAGAGACTTGAGCGGCCGGTTGGAGGCTCCCTTGACGACGCGCTTCTTCTTGGAATTGTCGAACAGGGCGTCGACCGCCTCCTGCAGCATGCGCTTCTCGTTGCGGATGATGATGTCCGGCGCATTGAGCGTCTGCAGGCGCTTCAGGCGGTTGTTGCGGTTGATGACGCGGCGGTAGAGGTCGTTCAGGTCGGACGTGGCGAACCGTCCTCCCTCGAGCTGAACCATCGGCCGCAGCTCCGGCGGGATGACGGGGATGACCTCGAGGATCATCCACTCGGGACGGTTGCCCGAGTCGCGGAAGTTTTCCACGATTTCAATCCGTTTCAGGAGGCGCTTGTCCGATTTGACGCCCTTCTCGATCATTTTGACCCGGAGCTCGCCGGCCAGGGAGTCCAGGTCGATGGCCTCGAGGAGCGTGCGGATCGCCTCGGCGCCGATGCCGGCCGTGAACGAATAACCGTACCGTTCCTGCGCCTCGTGGTACTCCTCCTCCGAGAGGAGCTCCATCTTTTTCATCTCCGTGTCGCCCGGATCGATGACGATGTATTTTTCATAATAGAGAACCGAACGCAGGGCGGTGATGGACAGGTCGAGCAGCAGTCCCATGCGCGACGGCACCGAGCGGTAAAACCAGATGTGGGAGACGGGCGCGGCCAGCTCGATGTGCCCCATCCGTTCGCGGCGCACCTTGAAGTGCGTCACCTCGACGCCGCACCGGTCGCAGATGACGCCCCGGTAGCGGATCGACTTGAATTTTCCGCAGTAGCACTCCCATTCCTTGGTCGTGCCGAAAATCCGCTCGCAGAACAGCCCGTCTTTCTCCGGCCGCAGCGTGCGGTAGTTGATCGTCTCCGGTTTCTTCACTTCGCCGTATGACCAGGCGCGGATCTGTTCCGGTGACGCGATTTTTATCTTGATGCTGTCGAAATCCTGAAAATCTCTCATATCCCCTTCTCTCCCTAGAACCTCGAGCCCTGGCGATTGATGAGCTCCTCGTCGCGTTCGGTAAGCGCGATCTGTTTCGCCTTTGAATCGTAGATGGCGATGTCGAGAGCCAGTCCGCGCAGTTCCTGGACCAGCACGTTGAACGATTCGGGAATGCCGAACGAGGTGGTCACCTCGCCCTTGACGATGCTTTCGTAGATTTTCGCCCGGCCCACCATGTCGTCCGACTTGATGGTCAGAAGCTCCTGCAGGGTGTTGGCGGCGCCATAGGCCTCGAGGGCCCAGACTTCCATTTCGCCGAGACGCTGGCCGCCGAATTGCGCCTTGCCGCCGAGCGGCTGCTGGGTGACGAGCGAGTACGGCCCGGTCGAGCGGGCGTGCATCTTGTCGTCCACCAGGTGATGAAGCTTCAGCATGTACAGGTTGCCGACGGTGATCTCGTTTTCGAACGCCTCGCCGGACAACCCGTCGAAGAGCCGGATTTTGGAGTTGCGCGGCAGCCCCGCATCCTTCAATTTCTGTTCGATCATGGAATTGCTGGCCGACTGGAAAACCGGGGTGGCGAACCATTCGTCGAGCTTCTCCGCCGCCCAACCGAGCTCGGTCTCGAGAATCTGGCCGATGTTCATGCGCGAGGGGACGCCGAGCGGATTCAGGACGATGTCAATGGGAGTGCCGTCTTCCATGAACGGCATGTCTTCCACCGGCAGAACGCGGGCGATGACGCCCTTGTTGCCGTGGCGGCCCGCCATCTTGTCGCCCTCCTGCAGTTTCTTTTTGGTGGCGATGAGCACCTTGACGACCTCGTCCACTCCGGGATTGAGATCGTTTCCCTCGGAGCGCTTGAGGCGCTGCACGTCGATGACCGTGCCCTCGATGCCGTGCGGCACGCGCAGCGAGGTGTCCCGCACCTCCTTCGCCTTTTCGCCGAAAATCGAATTCAGCAGCTTGAACTCGGGGGTGGATTCGATCTCGCTCTTCGGGGTCACCTTCCCCACCAGGATGGAGCCGGATTTCACCTTGGCCCCGATGCGGATGATGCCCTCGTCGTCGAGCTGGTCGGCGATCTGCTCGGAGATGTTCGGGATGTCGTGGGTGATCTTTTCCGGGCCGAGCTTCGTTTCCCGCACCTCGACGACGAACTCCTTGATGTGGATCGAGGTGAAAAAATCGTGCTTGACGACGTTTTCGGAAACGAGAATGGCGTCTTCGTAGTTGTATCCGTTCCAGGGCATGAAGGCGACGAGGACGTTGCGTCCCAGGGCGAGCTCGCCCGTGGCCGTGGCCGGCCCGTCGGCGATGACTTCCCCCTTCTTGACGCGTTGGCCGACGCGCACGATCGGCCGCTGGTTGAAGCAGGTGTCCTGGTTGGTGCGCTGGAATTTTATGAGCTTGTAAACGTCGCTGTCCCTTTCCTTTTCCGGTTTGATGCGGATCTCGGTGGAGGACACGTATTCGATTTCGCCCGCGCGGCGGGCGATGACGACCACACCCGAGTCGTAGGCGGTCTTGCCTTCCATGCCGGTGCCGACGCGCGGCGGTTCCGGCTCGAGAAGCGGCACCGCCTGGCGCTGCATGTTCGAGCCCATGAGCGAGCGGTTGGCGTCGTCGTGCTCCAGGAAGGGAATGAGCGAGGCCGACACCGAGACGATCTGCTTGGGCGAGACGTCCATGTACTGGACGCTCTTCGGATTGCGCGTGTTGTAGTCTCCGCCCTTGCGCACCGGGATCATTTTTTCGAGGAACCGCCCGTCGTTGTCGATCGGGGTGGTGGCCTGGGCGATGTAGTACCGCTCCTCGTCGATGGCGGACAGGTATTCGACCTGCTTCGTCACCTTGCCGTCGACCACTTTCCGGTAGGGCGATTCGAGAAACCCGTATTCATTGACGCGCGTGTAATTGGCGAGCGAGACGATGAGGCCGATGTTCGGTCCTTCGGGCGTTTCGATGGGACACATCCGGCCGTAGTGGGTGTAGTGGACGTCGCGGACCTCGAAGCCGGCGCGCTCGCGGGAGAGGCCGCCGGGGCCGAGGGCGTTCAAGCGGCGCTTGTGGGTGAGCTCCGAAAGCGGATTGACCTGGTCCATGAACTGGGAGAGCTGGCTCGAGCCGAAAAACTCCTTGATGCTCGCCACGATGGGCTTGATGGAGATGAGCTCCTGCGGCTTGATGGTGTCAACTTCCTTGAGGGACATCCGCTCCTTGGCGATCCGCTCCATGCGGGAAAAGGCGATCTTGAGCTGGTTGGCGAGCAGCTCGCCCACGGAGCGGACGCGGCGGTTTCCCAGGTGGTCGATGTCGTCGACGTTGGCCTCGCCGATGTACACCTTGATGAGGTATTTCATCGTGTTGATGATATCCTCGGGGACGAGCGTCTGGTCCTTGAGACCGGCGCCGTAGTCGAACTTCTTGTTGAGCTTGTAGCGGCCGACGCGCCCCAGATCGTAGCGGCGCGGCGAGAAGAACATGGCCATCAGGTCCTTCTCGGCGCTTTCGATCGTGATCGGTTCCCCCGGGAAGATCGAGGAATACAGGCGCGACGTGGCTTCCTCGCGCGTCGGTTCGTCGATCTCGGGCGATTCCTTGGTGAACTTCATCTCCTCGCGCTCGAAGCAGTTGAGGATGATGTCCGTATGCAGCGATTCGGCGTGGACGAAATCGATGACCTCGATTTTCTGGATTCCCAGGTGGATCAATTCCTCGACGTCGTGCGGGTGAATCTTTTCGCCCGCCCGGTAGAGTTTTTTCTGGGTCTCCTCTTCCTGAACGAAGATGGCCTTGGCGAAGACGCTCCCGACTGCTTTTTCCTTGTCCTCGCGTGAATCGCTAATTTTCACCTTCTTCGTTTTGTAAAACGTGTCGATGATTTTTTCCCGGGAATCGTACCCGAGCGCCCGGAGGAACATGGTGGCCAGGATCCGTTTCTTGCGGTCGATCTTGGCGTAGATGAGCTCGCGTTTCTGGTCGATTTCGAATTCGAGCCAGGACCCCCGGTACGGAATGATCCGGGAGGAAAAAATGCCCTTTTCGTGCGAAAAAATGACGCCGGGAGACCGGTGGATCTGGCTGACGACGACGCGCTCGGCCCCGTTGATGATGAACGTGCCCCGCTCCGTCATCAGCGGAATGTCTCCCATATATATTTCTTTTTGCCGGATCTCGCCGGTTTTCAGGAACACCAGGTTGATCTTGGCCTTGATGGGGGCGGAATAGCTGATGCCCTTGTGCTTGCACTCCTGTTCGTCGAACTTCAGGGCGGACTCGTCGAGGGTATAGCCGCAATATTCCAGCACCATGTCCTCGTTCGGACTCTCAATGGGAAAGGTCGACTGGAAAACTTCCTCCAGGCCGAGGTTGAGGGGTGGTTCACCGGAGGAAAGCCGGGCGCGCTGCAGAAACCTTTCATACGAGGAGGTTTGAATATCGATGAGGCTCGGAATTTCCATGACCTCCTCGAATTCGGAACCGATGTAGGTGCGTTTTATTTTCTTGTATAGGTTCATATGCCTTTGGTACTCCCCCCGGGGACGTTCTTCCGGTCAGGCGTCATTGCGTCCCGTCCGACCGGGTCGTTTTTCATGAAAACGACAAACGACCACCAGCACATCCTGCCGGTGGCCGTTCGAGTCTCTGAATTTTATCAAACAAATATGCGTTACTTAATCTCAACCACACCGCCTGCGGCTTCGATCTGCGCCTTGATCTTACTGGCTTCTTCTTTCGAGACGCCTTCCTTGAGCGTTTTTCCGCCGGCTTCGACCACGTCTTTCGCTTCCTTCAATCCCAGGCCCGTAATGGCTCGGACTTCCTTGATGACGGCGATTTTTTTCGTGTCGTCGAAACTCTTCAGAATAACGTCGAATTCGGTTTTTTCCTCTTCGGCGGCCGCGCCGCCGGCGCCGGGAGCCGCCGCCACGGCCACGGGAGCCGCCGCCGTCACGCCGAACTTTTCCTCCATCGCCTTCACGAGGTCCGCTATTTCCAGCAGGGTCTTGTTCGAAATCGCTTCCAGAATTTCATCATTGGTCAATGTTGCCATATTATCTTCTCCTTGTTTCGTTTTTCGCGCGATAGTATGCAACCTACCGAAGACTAAAGCGCGCTTGTCCGCCGGACGCTCCCATTCCGACGGAATGGATGCGGCGTCCGGTCGCTCTTCAAGCGGAGCGCCGTCGGGCGCTACCGCGTCATGCCTTTTTATCGCCGACCGCTTTGACCGTCCGCACCAATTTGGAAATAACGCCATTGAGCACGTAGACGAAATTCGAGGCCGGCGCCTTGAGGGTGCCCAGCATCTTGGCGTACATTTCCTTGCGCGACGGCATTTTCGCGAAAGCGATCACGCCGTTCTTGTCGAATTCCCTGCCCTCAATCAGGGCGCCCTTCACCACGAGGGGCATTTCCTTGGAGGAATCCACGAGGATTTTCGCCACCGGCCCGACGTCCGCCGAAACGAACGTCACCGCCGTCGGGCCCGTCAGGTAGGCGCTCATGTCCGGTTTGCCCAATTCCCGCATCGCCAGACGCATGTAATTGTTTTTCATGACTTTGTAGGAGGCCTGTTCGGACCTCAGCTTTTTTCTCAGGTCCGTCAGTTGCGCGACCGACATGCCGCGGTATTCGGTGAAAATAAGGTCCTGGGCGCTTTGGATGATTTCCTTCGCCGTCTGAACGGATCTGGTTTTATATTCGTTGATGCGCTGTGTTTTTTCTGCCATTTCCGTCATCTCCCTCAGTTGTCTTTCTCATCCAGCTTGACGCCGGGGCCCATGGTCGTCGAAACCGTTACGGACCGTAAAAACTCGCCCTTGACGTCGGACGGCCGCTTGCGCTTTACCGTGTCGAGCGCGATGCGGATGTTCTCACCGATCAGCGAGGGGTCCATTGAGATTTTTCCCACCGCCATGTGCACCACGCCGCCCTTGTCGGCCCGGAATTCCAGGCGGCCTTTTTTCAGTTCGGCAAGGGCGCCCTTGATGTCGAACGTAACGGTCTGGGTTTTCGGGTTGGGCATGAGCCCCCGCCGCCCCAGGATCTGGCCGAGCTTGCCGACGTCCTTCATCAGGTCGGGCGTGGCGACCGCCACGTCGAAATCGAGCCAGCCGCCCTTGATTTTCTCTATCAAGTCGTCGTCCCCGACGTAGGCGGCGCCGTTCTTTTTCGCCTCTTCGGCCTTTTCCCCTTTGGCGAAAACGAGGATCTTTTTTTCCTTACCGAACAAGTGCGGCAGAACGACCGTGTCGCGAACGGATTGATTCGCTTTCAAATTGAGATTGATCGAAAGCTCGACGGTTTCGTCGAATTTCGCGAACGCGCACTCCTTGATGATGTCGACCGCCTTCGCCAGCGGGTAACGTTCCTGCACGCCGTATTTTTTGGCCGACGCGCGGTATTTTTTTCCGTGTGCCATGGGCTATTCCTCCACAGTCACGCCCATGCTGCGGGCGGTTCCGGCGATGACCTTCATGGCCGCGGCCACGTCATTGGCGTTGAGGTCGGGCATCTTCAAGGTTGCGATCTCTTCCAGCTTTTTTTTGGAGATCGCCGCCACTTTCGTCTTGTTCGATTCCGGCGAGCCCTTTTCAATACCGCAGGCCTTGCGGATCAATACCGACGCGGGAGGGGTTTTGGTGATGAAGGTGAAGCTCTTGTCCGCGTAGACGGTGATGACCACCGGGATGATGAGCCCCTCTTCGACGTTTTTGGTCCGCTCATTGAATTGCTGCACGAATTGCGGCGCGCTGACGCCGTGCGGGCCGAGCGCCGGTCCGACCGGCGGGGCGGGCGTGGCTTTTTTGGCCGGTACCTGCAGCTTGACGATGGCGGTGATTTTCTTCTTTGCCATACATACTCCTTTATGGTGCGAACGCTTCTGACCGAAGCTCCCATACGCTGCCCATTTTTTCGCAGCGCCTTCCTGAAGGCGCCGTCGATGCCATGGGACGCAGTCTGCCCGGCGCCTTGGCGCCCGGCCCAGACTGGCGGTGACCGCTGCGCGACGACGCAGCCGATACCGCCCTGAATTTTACGGCTCCCTCTAGAATACCGCTCCTGAATACGACGGACAAGCGGCGGTCCTTCGCCTCAGATCTTTTCAACCTGCAGAAAATCGACCTCGACGGGAGTCGCCCTTCCGAAAATCCCCACCATGACGCGCAGTTTCCCTTTTTCCAGATTGACTTCCTCGATCGTCCCGGTGAAGGTATCGAACGGCCCGTCGACGATCCTGACCGATTCACCCTGTGAAAAACTCTGCTTCGGTTTCAGGTGCTTCTCGGCCTTGATTTCCCCGGTTTTTTGAAGGATGACGCGCGCCTCTTCCTGGGAAATCGGCTGCGGCTTTTGGTTGAATGAAAACCCGACGAAACCGGTAATTCCCTGGATGTGCCTGATTTTGGCGCAGATTTCCTTCCAGCGATTCGCGGGAAGGTCCATTTCCATTAAAATGTACCCGGGAAGAAATTTTTTCGAAGAGACCTTTTTCTTTCCGTCTTTGATCTCCGCGACTTCCTCTTGCGGAACTTTGACGTCGAATATGAAGTCCTTCATGTCGTCGGACTTCATGAGAATGCGTATTTGTTTCTCCACCTTGTTTTCATGTCCCGAATAAACATGAACAACATACCAACCTTTTGACATTAAAGCGTCCTAAACAATAAATAGAGGCCCTGATAGAGAAGAACGTCGAAAATACCCAGCACCAACGCCAGAAGAAGAATCGTGACAATGACGACTTTCGTTGAAGCCAGTACCTCGTCGCGAGAGGGCCAGGTGACCTTTTTCAGTTCGGCGAAACTGTCCTTGAAAAACTGTATGATTTTCTTCATGACGGCATCCTTTTAAAAGCAGGCCAGGCAGGACTCGAACCTGCAACATCCGGTTTTGGAGACCGGCGCTCTGCCAATTGGAGCTACTGGCCTATCCCGTAATTCCTGTGCATCCCTATTTGATCTTGGCTTCCTTGTGGAGAGTATGTTTCCGATCAAACCGGCAATACTTTTGAAGTTCGAGCTTTCCCTGGGAGTTTCTTTTGTTTTTTTTCGTTGTATAATTTCGGCGCTTGCACTCGGTGCATTGCAGTGCAATGAGCTCGACGTTCTTCGATTTAGCCATAGCGGATGTCTCCCTGTCGTGCTTTCAAGTGAGAGACAAATATATCTTGATAATAATATTGTGTCAAGAGTATACAGTCTCAGCCAATGAAAAAAAGCCTCCGACCAGAATTGAACTGGTGACCCCCTCCTTACCATGGAGGTGCTC
>CAZKOS010000074.1:0-13289 GCA_964554445.1 uncultured Spirochaetaceae bacterium
TTGAGAAAAGGGTTCCCCGCATTTGTTTTCATATGCACTTTTTCCTTTCTGTTTTTTCATCCGTTATACCTTCTCTTTTCCTGGTTTCCTGGTTTCCTTATCGTATTTTTTCTTTATCATAGCTTTATGCCGTTATGATTGAAGTCAGAGTTTGCGGGAGTGCAGCTTGACAGCAGGAATCGATGTCGCTTAACTGAAAATGAAAGCGAGGAGCGGACATGAGGTTCAAATCGATTGCGGCGCCGGCGCTTTTGGCGGCTTTGACGTTTCTGCTTGGTTCCTGTCCCGAGCCGGGAAACACCATCACCTTCTGGGTCATGCCCAATGCCGACAATCCCGCGCACGCGGCCTGGCTCGACAAAAAGAAGGCCGAGTTTCTTTCGCGTGAGGGCGTCACGGTGAACTACCGGATCGTGAGCTGGGCGGATTCGTGGACGAAAATCCGGGACGCCCTGTCCTCGGGCGCGGTTCCGGACGTGATCCAGCTCCGCTCTTCCTGGACCGCCCATTTCGCCGCCTCGGGAGGCCTGGCCGGGATCGACCCGGGAGCGTACGGCGGGGCGGAATCGTTCGTGCCGGTTCTGCTCGCGTCGGCCGCGTATCGGGGTTCGTATTACGCGGTGCCCTGGTTCGGGGAAACCGTCGCCCTCGTCTGCGACCGGTCCGCCCTTGATGACGTACAGGCGAAAGCGCCGGGCGGCTTCGACGAACTGCTGGCGGTGGGGAAGAAAATCGCCGGCCTGAAGGGCCGGGGGAAAGCGCTCGCCCTTCCCGGGCTCAATTCCGGGGGGCTCGTGGACGCCTGGTCCTTGTTCCTGTACGGCGAGGGTGGACGGTACGTGACCGCGGACGGCGCGGCGGCCGCCTTCAGCGGCAATTCCGGCGCGCGCGCCGTCAAGGATTACCTCGATTTTTATCGGGAGGGTCTGGCGGGCGTTTCGACGCTGGAGACGCCGGCCGGAGGGGAGGAGCGTCTTTTCGAAGGCGGGGGGGCCGCCATGTGCTTTCTCACGCCGGCCGGCTTGCGGCGGGTGAAAGCGGGCGCGCCGGGAAGGGAGCTCGTGGTGACGGAAACTCCCTCCGGCCCCGCGGGGGACGGCGTTCCCGTGATCGGATCGAACCTCGCCGTTCCGGATAAAAGTCCGAACAAAAGAAAGGCCGCGCGCTGGATCTCGTTCCTGCTGGAGGATCAGAATCTAGCGGCGTACGCGCGCGACGTCTGCGCCGTTCTTCCCGCAAAAAAACGGACACTGGAAGGAGCAGGATTCAGGGAGGGCGATTGGCCGGTGTACGCGGCGCAGCTCGCCCGGGGCGTCCCGTACCCCTCACTTGCATCCTGGACGGCCGTCGAGAGTGAGATTTCGAGCTCCTTGAAGCTCGTGCTCCTTTCCTCTCTCACGGACCGGTACCGCGCGGAAATGGCGGCGAAAATTCTGCAACAGGCGGCGTCCGCCGTCGATGAACGACTCGCCCGGGAAGCAGAGACGAAAACGCGATGATACTTTGAGTTTCCCTTCACAGGGCGCTTCCTGCGCACCACGGGGTGTCAAACGCAATTTCACCTTCCGCCGGGCGCGACCTGCCTGCCGCACAATAAAAAAAAGCCGTCCGTTTGGGGCGGCTTTTTTTATTCGTCGCTGAACAGTTTCCTGACGAATTTCTTGAACCGTTCCTTGCGCGGGGGTTTGACGTCCAGGCCCCCCATCACGATGAGGCCGCGGACCTTGAGGGTGGGGGCGTCCTTGCCGTAATAGCCGAAGCCGTGGGTGTCAGTGCCGCCCATGAAGGTGACGGGATGGGCGTCCACGTTGATCCCCTCCGGCACGCGCAGGTCGATCCCGCCCATGATGCAGAAAACATCGATTTCGACGCCTCCCGCCGGAATGACGGCCCGGGTGAAATCGAGATCGACGCCGCCCAAGGCGGAGACGATTTTCAGGTGACGGGGAGGGTGCCACTCGCCCTTCCGGGTGACGCCGGATAAGACGCTGACGATCGTCCCCTCCGGCTTTACCCCGCCGCCGATCTGGAAAGTCGTTTTCGCCTCCGCCGGGGCGCGCTCCTCGGCGGCGTCGGGCAGGTCGTCGACGAGCTCGCGCAGGATGGACCGGTCGTTCGTGTTGGTCGCGATCTCCAGGCGGTGCTCGAAATCGGAGTCTTCCAGGTAATCCCTGGTATAGGCGTCCTTGAGGTGTTCAATCACTTTCTGGCGCGCGATTTTAGAGATGCCGATCAGGTTTCGTTCGTCGTTCAAGGAGCTCCCCGTCGCTTAAGAGTAAAAAAAACGGGCGCCCGGGTCAAGAAAAAACGAGCTCCCGCGGAAAACCGGCTTCGCGGTCCTCTCAGCGGTGAATGACGAGGACCATCCCCGAATACATGGCCTGGAACAATTCCGAGCTGGGATAATAGCGGTTGCGTCCGATCATGCTGATCGCGTCGCCGTAGCGAAGCCCATTGTTGATCCAGTCGGAGGGAATCGGATCGTATATGATGAAGTACTTTCTGTCCTTGGTGTATCCCTTGATGATGCTGTAATGGCCGACCGAGTCCTTGTAGTACCTGCCGACCAGGTTGAATTGCGGCTCGTCGTGCGTGCGGGTGATCCGGCCGCAATTGTACAAAACCCCGACGATGTTGCCCCGGTCGATGAGATTGAAAATCTGCTCTTTGCTGTTGATCTGGGCGAGATTGTTGGCCACCTGGTACCGATCGAGCACGCTCTTGATGTCGAAAAAACTGGTGGACCCGTCGCCCGACCACCCCATCAGGTGGCGGATTGAAGTGACGGAAACGTATTCGCCCTTCGACCAGCCGATCCCCATGGAAGCGACGGCCGGGCCGCAGTTGGAGAGGCCCGTGTTGTATTGCGTCCGGTACCAGTCGATGTCGAAGCGGTCGTTCTGGACGGAGTCGAACGGACTGACGAAGAGGTATATTTTTTTGGTGCCGGATTTCGTGTGGGCGAGGAGGGAAAAATATCCCGACACGTGCGTCTGGTAGTAATAGCGGCTCCCGTCCCTGTCGTTCGTCTTGTTGATGAACTGGATCGGCTCATTGGTCTTCTTGACCCGTCCCAGGGCGTCGTAAACGGAAAAGACCTCGCCGTCGACGCTGAAGACGTCGCCGACGTTGTTGACGGTGATGAACGTCTGGCCGGTGCTCCGGACGTAGGTGGCGTAGGGAATGTCGAGGTAGATCGGCCTGGAACGGACGCTGTTCCCGTAGATGTCCTTCACCGTCAGGTTCACGATGTAGGTTCCCGGGGCGTTATAGGTGTAGCTGAAGGTCTTGCGGAAGGATTTTTTCCCGTTCCCCAGGTCCCATTCGAAGTAGACGCCTTTTTCCTTGATGTCGTTTTCGACGTTGAAAATGGCCGTGATGGACTGGCCGTCCGACCGCTTGTTGCAGGAAATGGCCACCGATTTGGGGAGCAGGTTCCGGGATAAGCCGGCTCGCTTCTGGGAATCGATGACGTCCGACAGAAGGCCGCGGTCGACCTTCCCCATGAAGGCGATCATGTTGCCCGCCGAGGGAATGACGAGCCGCTGGGCGGGCTTGATGTCCTCCAGGCTTTTCAACTTGTTGTAGAGCATCAGCTCCACGACTTCCACGTTGTAGAGGTAGGCGATCTCGGGGAGCGTGTCGCCGTCCTTGACGTCGTATTCGATGTCGTCGGAACGGTTGAAGGCGAGGAGCCCCGATCCCATTTCAATGTAGCTCGTGTCCGGAACGGTTTTTTCCCGCAGCGAGAGATATTCCGCGGAACTGAACAATGACTTGAGATCGTAGGGGAATCGCTCGGAGGTGAGCATGCCGAAACCGATGACGGCCATGCCGACGAGCACGAGCGAGCTTGAGCACGCGATTTTATTCAGCCGGGCGGTCTCGAAAACCTCCCGCAGCCGGGAGCGCGCTTTTTTGCGGATGCGAATGGAAACAATAATGAGGATCTTTCTCAAGCGTCGGATTTTCTTGAGAACTTGTTTCAATCCTTCTCTCCTTTATTGGTCCCCGGGTTGACTTTTATATATTTTGGAGCTTTTGACTTGACAATAGGCTATTGTATGAATTTTGTCAATATCAGCCGGTCACCGTCCGGTATTGGAATGGCTGGCTCCCGAAGCGTCGAGCATCGGGATGAATCCCACGCCCAAACCGTTGTACACGTCCCGGCGTTCCAGTGCGATTTTATTGTCCGCGGACATCGTTTTGCGTTCCTGCATGATGAGTTGTCTGCCCGGGGGGCCGAGGGGAAGGACGATGATGCCCCCGATCGCGAGCTGCTTGATGAGCGGCGGCGGCACGTGATCGATGGCGCAGGTGATGATGATGCGGTCGAAGGGTGCGTATTGTTCCCATCCGTAAAATCCGTCGTCGAGCTTGCGCTTGATGTTCTTGTACATCGGGTATTTGTCTTCCAGGGATTTATACAGCTGGTTGGTCTCGATCGCCAGCGGGGTGATGATTTCTATTGTGTAGACGTGATTGGACAGGTGGGCGAGAAAAGCCGATTGGTAGCCCGAGCCGGTGCCGATCTCCAGCACCTTCGAATCCGGCTTCACGTCGAGCGACGTGGTCATCATGCTGACGACGTCGGGATCGGTGATGGTCGCGCCGTAGCCGATCGGCAGCCAGGTGTCGTCGTAGGCGCGCTTCAGGTTGGCGCTGCGCACGAAGTTCTCGCGGGGGGTGCGCAGGAAGGCCCGCACCATGGTGTCGCCCACCAGCTCCTTCGACTTGATGAACCGGCGCGACAGCTCCCAGCGCTGTTCCAGGAACACGATGTCCTCGTTGGTGTTCTTGGTCATCCAGTTGATGTAGTCGTTCTTGTTGTCGATGGGCGGGACGTCGGCCTCCTGCCTGACGTCGTAGCTCCGGCCCGTGTTTTCTCCGGAGAGGTCGCTGCTGACGGAAATCTTCGTCTCCTTGAGCGTGTAGCTCGTCTCCGCCAGGCGCTCGGACTCGAGGTAATTCAGGAACTGAAAAAGAACGATGACGGCGGCGATCAGAAAAAGAGAGGCGCCCGCCAGCAGCACATTGACTTTCAGGGACGCCTTGAAAAAAATTTGCCTGACGCTTCGTTTTCCGAATTCATTCCGGCATTCCAGGCACAGATCGTTTTCCGTGACGTCGATTCCGCATAACCTGCATTCAGCCATATCCCACCGCCTCAAACAATATCCGCCACGTCCGACGCATTCGGCCGTACCGGCTCAGTCCGGATGGTAGCAGGAATTTCAATCGTGTTCAAGCGCGGGGTATTTTGAGCCATTGACTTCGCAAAAAAAAAAATTATAATAAATCCGTATGAATATCCGCCTGGTTGATCGCTTTTTCCTTTACGGCGCAATTGTCTTTTTTTCCTTAGTAACCGGGGCGACGGCCTGCAACTCGTACCGGGGGTACGGCGTTTTGGTTTGGAAAAACGACAGTTTACCCATCTCCGTGGGGGATTTACTCAATATTTCGTCGATTTTCAGCGTGGATAATTACTACGAAGTCGATTACAAGGGCACCCAGGTCCAGATCCCGATGTGGCAGGTGCAGTTTTTCGATACGCGGGACGAAGCGAAGAAATATCAATCCGAGTTCGCTCCCTATAAAAACACGTACGTGTTCACCCTCCGGCCGGAGGGATTGCCCATCCGGAGTGCGCCGGAGACGACGGCCAACATCATCTACAAGCTGAAAAACGGCAAAGTCGCCAAGGTCCTCGGCCGGGACAAGGACCCGACGAAAATCGAACAATTCAATGATTACTGGTATTGGATTCTCACGGAAGAAGGGTACCGCGGGTACATTTACGGCTATTACCTGAAAACCGTGGAGAGCGCGTCGCACAAGGACGAGAATCTGTCCCGGGTGATCGAAACCGACCCCACCCTCGACAACTTCCTGAAGAATACGTGGATCCCGGTGAAAACGGCGGACATGCTCGCCAGCGGACGGATCGACGTCACTTATTTGGAAAAGAAATACGCTTTGACGCCCAAACCGGACGAGAAGGCGATCACGCTGAACAATGAGGACATGAGCAAGGATTTCTACTATTCGGACATCAAGAAAATCACGGGGGACACCTACGAGTTCACCGGCACCGACCTGAAAGTGCAGATTTTCCCCTCGGACAAAATCTACGTCAGTTACCTGTTCAACGGCACCTACGCGACCCGGGAATTCGACCTCGCCCCGGGCGACCTCGACGATGTCGTCGCCAAGGCCGCCGGGCGCAGCCAGAACATTCTCTCGAAATTCCTGAACCGGGGGACCACGCTGCAGAGCTCCTCCTACGGGACGATCACGCTGGGGGACGACTATCGCTTCACCTGGAACAATTTCGGCGCCCTGAAATCCATCCTCCCGCCGGTGAGCGAGGGGAAGGGGACGATCAACTTCAACAAGTACCTGGGCCGGCAGGCGACGGCGACGGCGGGGCCCCTGGCCGGGCCGTTCGAGGGGGCGATCACGTTCGTCTTCGACGGCTTCCCCGATTTCAGCGTCACCTTCGTCTACACCTTCTCCGGCGCCGGGGTGCGCCTCGTCTACATCGCCCGGGAAAACATGTACGATAACGAGATACGACGCATCGGGTCCAGCCCGCTCGTTCTGTTTTTCAATTTCGTCAAGTGAGGCGCCGGACTTTTAAGGCCCGGCGCCCGGGAAGTGAGCGACAACCATGGGAGTTTTTCACGCGTACGACATCCGCGGCCTCTGGCCGGCGGAGATCACCCCGGATTTCGCGTACCGGCTGGGGTGGCAGTTCGCCCGTTGGAGCGGGGTGAAAACGGCGCTGGTGGCGCATGACGCGCGGCTGCATTCGGCGGAGCTCTCCGTGAAGCTGATCGACGGCCTCGCGGCGGCGGGATGCGCGGTGACCGATCTGGGACTGGCGAGCACGCCGCAGGCGCATTTTTACCAGATTCGCGACGGGGCCGAGGCCGGCGTCATGGTCACCGCCTCCCACAACCCGAAGGACTATCACGGATTCAAATTTTACGACCGGGTCGGCGGTTCGATCAGTTACGACAAGGGGCTCAAGGACATCGAGGGGCTCATGGGACAAGCCGTTCCCGCCGCGGAACGCAAGGCGGAGGTGCGCGGGAACGCCCGGCTCGACGACTACGTCGAGTTCATCGCGGGCCAGGCGCGCGGCGCGTCGTTCTCGAAGCGCCTCGTCATTGACGCCGCCAACGGCTCGGCGGGCCCGGTGGCGGCCGCGGTGGCGAAGCGGCTCAAACTGGACGCGGTCGTCATCAACGCCGAGCCCGACGGCAATTTCCCGAACCACGATCCGAATCCCCTCAAGGAGGGCAGCCGGCGGCAGGCGGCGGCCGCGGTGGCGGAGCACGGCGCGGCCCTAGGCGCGATCCTGGACGGGGACGGCGACCGCATCATTTTCCTGGATGACAAGGGAGACCCGATAGAAAATTACTTCATGTCGGCCCTGATCGCGGAACAGCTTTTCAAGAGCGCGCCGGGCGCGACCGTGGTGTACGACTTGATCTCCTCGCGCGTGCTGCCGGAACGGATTTCCTCGCTCGGGGGCCGGGCGGTCGTGTCGCGGGTGGGCTACACCTACCTCTACGACCGGATGGTGGAGACGGGCGCCGTCTTCGGCGCGGAGACCTCCGGCCACGTGTATTTCAAAGTCAGCGATTCGTACTACACGGAATCAGCCGTCTACGCCATGATCGTCGTTCTTTCGCTGCTTGAGAAAGCGGGAAAACCCTTGAGCGAAATCCTGGCCCCGCTGCGCTCCCGGTATTTTCAGGCGCCCGAGCTCAACATCCGGGCCGCGGACAAGGAGGAAGCCCTGCGCCGCGTCAGGGAACGATTCGGCGACGGCAAGCTTTCCGAGCTCGACGGGGTGAGCGTGGAGTACGACGACGTGTGGTTCAACGTCCGGCCGAGCAACACCGAACCGCTCATTCGGGTCAGGCTCGAGGCGCGCGCTCGGGACGTCGCGGAGAGGAAAATCGCGGAAATCCAGGAGCTGATTTCCAAACCGTAGGGTGGTTTTGAATTATTGATTCGGAAAAATCTTCGGCCTTTTCAACAAAGTTAACGTCGCTTCATTGTCCGTCAACTATGTAAAAAAAAAGGCTATCGCGTTTCGGAGCGGAGCTCTGATTCGGCCTGAAGCCAATCGCCCACCTGGTCTCCCGGGGCGCCCGCTGAAATCCGTCTCATGTAAATCTCATAAGCCCTCTGTTCGACGGAAGCCCCATGCCGGGTTGCAGCGAATGACGCGGTCTTCGTCGAACCGGACTTGTGGAGCGGGGACGCGGCGGTTTTCTTCTCGGAAGAATGAACCGCGGCGTGTTTGACATGGGAATTTGCCATTGCACACCTCCAACAATGATACTTTACTCATCTCAAACGATGAACAATGTTTGACCATCGTCTCTCTATTAATATCATGCGCCGGAGACGCGGAGTCAAGGGATTTGGCGGCTCGCCGGTTGTACGGGAAAATCCCCGGCGGAAGAGCCCCGGTTTCACGCTTTCCCCCGGGGGCGGGATTCATTAAGCTTATGGTATGAACCCGACGGGGTCGCAAGCGATGGCGGCATACAGGTCCTTGAAACGCCTCTGGAGCGTGCGGGTGAGCGGGCTCGGCGCATTGCCGCTCTTTCTGCTGCGTGTCATCCTCACGCTTTTCGGAATGCTCATTCGCGTCGAGGGAGCGGAGCGGATCGACAGGCTGGGCGAGCCGGCCGTTTTCGCCCTCAATCACAATAACTACGCCGAAACGTTTTTTCTCCCCTGCCTGCTCATGTCCCTCACGGGCCGGAAAGTGAGCTTTCTCGTGCACTGGATGTGGAAGGATTTTCCCGTCATCGGCCGGCTCATGCGCTTCGTCGATCCGGTCTGGGTCTGGACGCTTCGCGTTCGTTTCAGCTTCGGGCGGAGGAAGCGGCTCAGCCCCGAGACCGCCGCCGTGCCGGCGGCCGTCCGCCGCTTTCGGGAGGGAACGAGTCTCGGCATTTTTCCGGAGGGAACCCGCAATCATCGCCCGCGCACGCTGCTCAAGGCCCGGCGGGGTTTGGGAGAGATCGCCCTCCGCTGCCGCGCGAAAGTCATTCCCGTCGGGATCGACTTTCCGGCGCGGGTGAGGCGGGGCCGGATTCCGGTGCTGGGGAGAATGGTGGTGCGCATCGGTTCGCCGCTCGATCTGAGCGACGAACAGTCGTCCTGGGACGAGCTGGAGGCGCGGGACGGGGCGGGACGGGCGGATGACAGGCGGCGGGCTTGGGAGCTCGTCGACCGCGTCACCGACAAGACGATGGCCGCCATCTCCCGTTTGTGCGGGAAACGATATGTGTTTCGACCTCGCTTCAGGAAGGATGTGGAGAGCGCTTCTCGACGGAGTTTATCCCGGGCGAAGTCAAGGGACTCGGGGCGGGCTCCGGGAGGAGGCGAGCACGGAGAAAGAAGGGAAAAATGAAAAAGTCGGCGGATCTCTATTTTTCCTTCGTGTTCTCGCTGGAAGCTGCGCTGCGAGATGCGTGTCCTCTGTTTTTTGGATGCGACTTCTCATCGCGAGCGGCGGGAGCCCCCTTGCCCAAAGCCCGGCGAGCGGCTACCTTATGTTGAAAATCAAATGATTTTCAGCATTTCCAATCATAACGGTTTTCCATTGCCTTATTCCGAAGCGGAAAAGGACCGCCGCTGGTTTCGCAAATAGAAATCCGTTTGATAAGGAGTATTCTTCCATGCTGCGCTCATCCACGGTCGAAGGGTTCGTGCTCCTCGCCGACCGTTTCGGCGAGATACATAAACGGGTCACGATTTTCACCGAGGAGCGCGGGCTGCTGTCGGCGATCGCCCACGGCGCCCTCAAGACGACCGGCCGGCTCAAATCGCTCACCGAGTTGTTTCTCTACGGGCGGTTTTCCCTCTACGCCGATCCGGTCAAGGAGTCGCTCAAGATCACCGACGCCGAGTGCCTGCGGTCGTTTCCCGGGCTGCGGACCGGTCTCAGGAGATTTTACGCGGCCAGCCTCTTCTCCGAGATCGTCCTCAAGTCGTTCGGCGGCGGCGAGGCCGGACGCGAGCTGTACGCGCTGTTCCGCGAGACTTTTTTCCGGCTCGACGAATGCCCGGAACCGGACGTGGCCTACCTCGTGCTGCGCTTCATCGCCTGTTTCCTGGACCTGACGGGATTCGAGCTGCGCGGCGACGCGTGCGAAACATGCGGGAGGGCGATCGGCGGGAAAGAGAACTCCTATTTCGTGAGACGGCTCCGCGGATTCGTCTGCCCGGCCTGCCGCCGGGAGGGAGGCGTCGAGTTCACGCCGGAGGCGAGAAATTATTACCGACTGGTGCGCGGCGCGGCGGCGGACGAAACGGCCGGCCTGCGCTTGAGCGGCCGCGCGCTCGTCGGGTTGAAAAACCTGATCTACCTGGTTTTGCAGGAATGTCTGGAGCGAGAGCTCTCCACCATCGCGACGGGAAGGGGATTTTTATGAGATTGTTCTACGCCCTGCCGCTCCCGCCCGCGGCCGCCCGGGAGCTCGGCCGGGCGGCCGCCGCCCTCAAGAGGCGCTTTCCCGGATTGTCGGTCCCCCGGGAAGAAGGGCTGCATTTCACCCTCTTTTTCTTCGGCGAAGTCGACGAAGCGGGCGCCGCGCGGCTCTCCGGCCTTCTCGACGCCGGGGAACTGACCCGGCCGGCCGTGCGGGCGCGGTTTTCGGCGGTGGAGACGTTTCCCCCGTCGGGCAATCCCCGCGTCGTCTACGCGGCCGTGGATGAGGGCGGTGGAGGAGCGGCGGGTATCGTCGCCGTGCACGACAGCCTGGCGCGGCTCCTCGAGCGCGAACGCCTGCCGCTCGAGGACGAGCGCCGCCCGTTCCGCCCCCACGTGACGCTCGCCCGCAACAAGCGCGACCGGCTTTCCCGGGAAGAGCTCGACGGGATCGCGCTGCCGGCCGAACCGTTTCTCCTGGAACGGTGCGTTCTCTTCCGGTCGGATCTGCGCCCTGACGGGGCCGTGTACACCCCGCTCAAGGAAAGACGATTCGGAACCTGACGATGCACCTCGACTCGCGCGCCGTCCGCCTCAACCTGGTCCTCTGCTCCATCCTCCACGGTCTCAACCACTACCTCCTCATTTTTTTCAAGCCGATGTATCCGGAGATGGCCTCCTTCTTCGGGCTCAACAGCGTGGCCGAAGTGACGACGCGCCTGACGGTCGCCTACCTGGGCTACGGCCTGTCCAATTTCCTGACCGGATTGCTGGCGCGGCGGGTGAACCTGAAATACGTTCTGTTCGGCGGAATGGTGCTCATGAGCCTGTCGGCCTCGGCCGTCGCCTTCGTGCCGGCCGCGGGATACGGCTGGGCCGTGCTGTTCGCCTTCCTGATGGGGCTGGGCGGCGGCACCTATCACCCGGCGGCCAACACGCTCATGACCTCGCTCTACGAGGAAAAACAGGGCCACGCCATCGGCATGCTGTCCATCGGCTCGGCGGTCGGTTTCACGGCCGCCCCGCTCATCGGCACGCACCTGGGACGGGACCTCATCGGCTTCAGGTGCCTCTTTCTCGCCTCGGGGCTGGCGGCGTTTCTCTTCGCCTGGATATTCCTCGCGTTCGCGCGCTCCGTCCCGCCCCTCGGGAAGCGCCCGGCGGCGGAGGAAAAAAATCCGGGCAGGGGATTGACGAAGGGGGCGTTGGCGGTCGTCATCGTTCTCCTGGCCGCGCCCGCCCTGCTGCGCGACACGATGAATTGGGGATATTACGAGGTGACCCCCTATTGGGTGGCGAACGGCTTCTCCCTGGGAATCGGGGTGGACGTCGTCCAGCTCATGGCCTACCTGCCCGGGCTGCTCGTGCAGCCGTTGACGGGCAAGTTGTGCGACCGGTTCGGGCCCTTCGCCGTGGTGATCGCCATGTTCGCCGTCATGGCCGCCGGGTACGTATTTCTCGCCGCCGGTTCCCCGGTGATGCTGTGGCTCGGACTGGCCTGTTACGGGATCGGACTGAGCGCGACCACGGTGGCCAACGAAACCTACATGGCGTCGATCGTTTCCGCCGGGAACAGGGGCCTCGTGTACGGGGTCGTCTTGTCGCTCGCTCTCGCCTTCGGGGGGTACCTGGGAGGCGCTTCCGGCTTGATCATCGATTTCTACGGCAAACATAACTCCCTCGGGTATCAAATCTGGTTCGCCGGGATGGGAATCCTGACCGGGGCGAGCATCGCCTGTTTCTTCGCGATCGAGGCGGTGAGAAAAAAAAGGCGGGCCGGAATGCCGCGCGCCTGAACATCCGCGCTCGGGCGATCAATCGAATCGCGAAGAAGAAAGGAAGAGTTTGAGATGGAGAAAATCAGCCTTGGACCGCAGCACTGGATCTTCCCGATGCCGGCGCTCCTCGTCGGGACGCTCGTGGACGGAAAGCCCAACTTCATGACCGCCGCCTGGGCGGGCGTCGTCTGCTCTGACCCGCCGCTGTTGTCGGTGTCGATCCGGCCCGCCCGCCTGACCCTGCGCGGCGTGCGCGAGCTGGGAGTGTTCTCGATCAACGTGCCGCGCGCGTCGCAGGCCCGCCCGGTCGATTTCTGCGGGGTGCACTCGGGAAAAAAAGCGGACAAATCGTCGCTCTTCACCGTGTATTACGGAAAGGACGACCGCATTCCGCTCGCGGAGGAATGTCCCGTGGGATTGGAGTGCCGGGTCGCGCGAACGCTCGAGCTGGGATCGCACGTGCTCGTCATCGGGGAAATCACCGAGTCGCACGTCGACGTCGACTGCGTGGCCGACGGGCGCCCGCTCCCGGAAAAGATCGATCCGCTCATTTTCGCCGTCGGCGCGAACGCCTACTACAAGTTGGGCGAACGGGCGGGGGACGCCTTCCGCGGGTGAGCCTTGCATCAGTAAAGAAGAAATAAGGAAACCAGGAAGCCAGGAAAAGTAGGAAGGGGAAAGAGGCGAGGAAGGAAAATAAGAAATATATTTTGCGAATGAGTAAAACCATGAAAAATATTTGCAAGACAACCAAGAAAGAAAAAAGAATGAATTTCGAATAAATGAAGAAGAGTCGTATGTGTAATCGAGCATCTTGTCGTCGTTCGCCTCGACTCCGCTCGGTGGACGTATGCCGCCTTTTTGCTTTCATTCCCGTGGTTTTCTTCCTTCCTCCTCCAGGTTTCCCGGCTTCCTTATTGAATTCTTCTCTTCCGGCTTCCGGCGGCCTTTCTTGACGCGGGATCGCATACATTATATAAAACTTTTGAAGCGGGAGGGGAGAACTACAGCGCCCTTCTCCACCCACCCGCCGGATCAGTCGT
>CAZKOS010000075.1:0-5596 GCA_964554445.1 uncultured Spirochaetaceae bacterium
CCGCTGGTTCCGCGGGCGCGAACGATGATGGTCTTGCTGCCGCCGCCGCTGCTGCTGCTGCTGGAGCTGCTGCTGGAGGAACTCGAAGAACTCGAGGAAGAACTGCTGCTCCCCAGTTGAATACTGGTGCTGCCGCTGCCGCCGTTCCAGGCCTCCGCCGCCACCATGCAGTAGTTTTGCGAGTTGACCTGTTTGCCCAGGTTTCTCCACCCGTTGAAGTGTTCGGACATGTTGACCGGGCTCGAACCGGCGCCGCTGCAGTTGAACTGCTGGAAGTTGCCGTTGCCGGTGATGTTGGGTCCATTGCAGTTGTACGATTGCAGGGTGTAGGAGCCCCTGCTCGTGCTGTAAGAGCCGGCGCTGTATCCGCCGCCCCTGCCGATGTAGTATTCAACGAGCGGGCTTGACAGCCAACCGTAGACGCCGAAGTAGTTGCAGTTGTTGCAGTTGCCGGACCAGCTCAAGGTGGCGTTGTTGCAGGAATTGTAGCCGATACCGGCCACGATATCCCCGATATTGCTCCAATTGGCCGAAAAGTAGTCTCCATTGTGCGAGCAGCTGGCCGAACCCTGGCCGTTGGTCCAACACTGGTAGTAGTTGGCGGCTCTCGCTCCTCCATCGTCGGCGCCAATCACCGCGGTGGGTGAGCAACTTCCCATAATACCTAATGCCAGAACGACGAGAAGACAGAACATGATATTCTTCATAAATATCATCCTCCTGGTTGAATCTGAAGGCAATCTACGATCGCCTTGTGGAATTTTATGATTCCGGCATCAATAAATGGAATTCGAGAATGTGGTATTTTACAAAAATTTTACGAGCACATGCAGTTTGGAAAATCAACAATCACGCAGCGGAATATAAAATTGAAAATATTAATTTCACGTTCTTCTCTATAAATATAGCTTTTTTTAAGGTGAAATTTCAAGTATTTTTACACATTTTTGCGGCTTTCGAAACGTAGATTTACCCGGGTGAGAATGACAATAGATGATAACAGCGACAAATACGAACTGCCCGAACCGGCTATTCCGGCCGTATTCTTCCATAAACGGCGCCGGACAGTGAGATCTTCGATCCGGAATCCGGGATTTTGGCTCAGGGACCAGTGTTGACGCTATTTTCAAAAAGGCCTATCATCGACTTCTTTGAGAGCGCGTTGCGGCGCGTGGATCTCACATGTCCTGCGGGGGCCGGAACATGCAATCCAAGATCACCATCAATGGGATCGCCAAAATCGCCAAAGTCTCGAAAGGAACCGTCTCGCGGGTGCTGAACAATGAGCGCGGCGTCGGGGAAAAGACGCGCGAGCGGATCCTGAAGCTCATCAAAGACCTCAATTATAAGCCGAGCGCCATCGCGCGAAGCCTCGTCTCCCTGCGGACCAACAATATCGGCATCGTTCTGCCGTCGGATTTCGGGGCGGGCATCAGCCAGGCCTTCTGGCCGAGCATCCTCTCCTCCATCACCAGGGCGGCGGCCGAATTGAACATGTGCGTGCTCGTCACCACGTTCAACGCCGACGAAGAGGCGGTGGAGGACTCCTACAAGCGCATCCTGGCCGAGCACCGCGTGGACGGGCTGATCACCTTCGCCGACATCCTGGGGAAGCGGCGCACGGCGGAGCTCATCGCCGGCCGCTATCCGTTCGTGAGCATCGGCCGCGACGACGGCATGCGCCACCATTTCGTGGACGTCGAGAACCGGGAGGGGGCGCAGACCATGACCGAGCACCTCATCGGGCTCGGCCGGAAGAACATCGTCTTCGTCTGCGGCCCGAAAACCCTGCCCAGCGTCCGGGCCCGGCTGTCCGGATTCAAGGACGTCGTCGGCAAACACCCGCAGGTGAAGGGCAAGGTTCTCGAGGTGCCCTTCTCCAGTCACGAGACGCAGAAGGCGATCGTCCACGCCCTCGGGGAGAATCGGGGGGTGGACGCCCTCTTCATCGGCGCCGTCAATTTCGTGATGGACGGGCTCGTCGCCTGCAAGCATCTCAACCTGGCCATCCCGGAAGACATCGCCTTCGCCTGTTTCGACGAGCTGGATTTTTTCAAGGAGAAAAACCTGCTCACCTCGCCGATCACCTCGATCGCGCAGCCGGTCGACGAGCTGGGTCGCGAGGCGGTGAACATGATCCACGAGCTCCTCAAGGGCGAGGTCAAGGGATTCCGCCAGAAGCTCCTTCCCACCACCCTCATCGTCAGGGAATCCTGCGGAGAATTGACGGCCGGACGGGCGAACTGAGAGTCTTCTCCGCACGGAACCGCCCATACCCGGGAAGAAACCACGACTCGACACGATTAAGAACGAACAATACATAACAATTCAATGGATCGCCCTCCATGTCCCATTTTTTCCTCCATTCGTGAAGATTCCTACCATGTATTGAGTGGCTCCGCGGCGTACCCGGCGAGCGGCGGCCGATATCGGAAACGCGTCCGGGACGCCCGCGGGCTTGACAGCGGCCGGGGCGCTTCCTATCATGATCCGGATTTCCAATCGGTTCGATTCCGCGCGATAAAGGAGAAAACGATGGCGCCCGAAAAAAACGCCGTGTCCGTCAGCCCTGAAGGTGAACGATTCGCGATCCCCGAGCGGTCCGAATACGAGGCCGAGCTCAAACGGGTCGGGGAGCTCGCGGAGCGGGCGCGCGCGGACGGCCGCGAGATCGTGGTGGTGCTGGGCGTCGGTTTCGTGGGCGCGGTGATGGCGGCGGTCGTGGCCGACGCCCGCGACGCAAGCGGCCGGCGCGGCAAGTTCGTCATCGGCGTCCAGCGGCCGAGCACGCGGAGCTTCTGGAAAATCCCGCTCTTAAACCGCGGCGTCTCCCCGGTGAAGGCCGAGGACCCCGAGGTCGCGGTCCTCATCCGGCGCTGCGTGCTCGAGGAGAAAAACCTCGTCGCCACCTACAACCTGGACGCGCTGTCGCTCGCCGACGTCGTCATCGTGGACGTGCAGTGCGATTTTTTGAAGGCCTCCTTCGGCGACCTCGCCACCGGACGCGCGGACATGGAGGCGCTCGAGCAATCCTTCCATTCGATCGCCGAACGCATCCGGCCCGAGGCCCTCGTCCTGATCGAGACGACCGTGGCCCCGGGCACCACCGAGGAGGTGGCCTTCCCGGTCATGAAGAAGATCTTCGAGCGCCGCGGCATCGGGACCGATCCGCTCCTCGCCCATAGCTACGAGCGGGTCATGCCCGGCCGCGATTACGTGAAGAGCATCCGCGATTTCTGGCGGGTGTGCAGCGGCTGCAGCCGGGCGGCCCGGGAGCGGGTCGTCGCCTTCCTTTCCTCCGTGCTCAACGTGAAGGATTTTCCGCTCACCGTGCTCGACAAGCCGATCGAATCGGAGACCGCGAAGATCGTGGAGAACAGCTACCGGGCGGCGCTCCTCGCCTTCATGGACGAGTGGAGCGTGTTCGCCGAGCGGCACGGGGTGGACCTGCCCAAGGTGATCAAGGCGATCAAGGTGCGGCCGACCCACTCGAACATCATGTTCCCCGGGCCCGGCATCGGCGGGTACTGTTTGCCCAAGGACGGCGGCCTGGGGATGTGGGCGCACCGGAACCTGCTCGGCGGCGAGGACGACGTTCTGAAAATGACCCCCCTCGCCATAAACGTCAACGACACCCGGCCGCTGCGCGCCTGTCGTCTCGCGCGGGAGGCCCTCACGGCGATGGGGCGGGGCGTGAAGGCGGCCTCGGTTGTCCTCCTCGGCGCCTCCTACCGCGAGGACGTGGGCGACACCCGCTACTCCGGCTCCGAAGTGATCGTGCGGCGGCTTACCGAGATGGGAGCGGACGTGCGGGCGCACGACCCGTACGTCGGCCACTGGTGGGAGTTCGAGGCGCAGGACGAATACCCGGCTTCGGGCGCGAGCCTGGCGCGCTTTTTCCGGAACCAGGAGAAGCTGAAAGCGCTCCGCATCGAGCCGAACCTGGACGCGGTCCTCGAGGGCGCGGACGCGGTCGTCTTCGCGGTCCGGCACAAGCAGTACCTGGCGCTCGAACCGGACGAGGTGGTGAAAAAGATCGGCCGGCCGGCGGCGATCGTCGACTGCTTCGCGATCCTCGACGACGCGAAGATCCGCCGCTACTTCGAGCTCGGCTGCGAGGTGCGCGGCCTGGGCCGGGGACACGTGGCGAGGATCAGGGACGAAGTAAGAAAGAGCCGGGCGTGATAGTTTTCGCTCAATAAAGATCATGAAAACGAAAAGTTGACGGTTATCATGATAAAGTATATACTAGATAAATATGAAATATTATAGTTTTTCATGGGATGAAAAGAAGGATGGGAAAAATATAAAAAAACACAAAGTTTCGTTTGTGGAAGCCAAAACCGTATTCTTTGACGATCGGGCGCTTGATTTTTTCGATATTGATCATTCTAAAGACGAAGATAGATTTTTACTTTTAGGATTGAGTAACAAAGTTAGAATATTAGTTGTCAGTTACTGCTTAAAAAAAGAACAAGCCGTAATCAGAATCATCTCAGCGAGGAAAGCCACTAAAAAGGAAACAGAATATTATCATTCCGGAGGCAAATAATGAGAAGGGAATATGATTTTTCAAAAATGAAAGGCAGAAAAAATCCGTACGCCAAAATCCTGAAGAAACAAATCTCGATAAAGTTGAATAATGACGCTATTGAGTATTTTAAGGACTTGGCCGAAGAAACCGGCATTGCCTACCAAACCTTGATAAATATGTATCTTACCGATTGCGCAATGAAGCATAAAAAACTCGAAATGCTGTGGAAATAGATTTTTTCAGCGGCACCTCTCATTGCGGCATGAATTATTTTTTATATAAATTGTCTTCAAGAAAGATATAACCCGATGTTCGAAGAGCTGACTCCTTGTTCGCCCATCAATAACGCCCCCGTCTACTTCAAACCCGTCGTCATCTCGACCATGGAAGAGGCCGCCGCCCTGGCGGACGCGGGCGCTCCGGCGGGCACGGTCATCATGACCGATTTCCAGGAACGGGGCAGGGGGCGGCGCTCGTCACGCGGGTGGGAGGCGGCCCCGGGGGAGAGTCTCCTTTTCACCGTGCTCATGCCGCGGGGCGAGGGACCGGCCGCCCCGCTCAAGGCGCCGCTCGTCGCCGGGCTGGCCGTGGCGACGGCCCTCGAATCGCTTTATTCCCTTCCGGTGGCCGTCAAGTGGCCGAACGACGTGCTCGTGCGCGGCAAAAAAATATGCGGCATTCTCTGCGTCGCGCACACACCCTTCGTCCTGGCCGGGATCGGAATCAACTGCAACCAGGAGACGTTCTCCGTCGAGGTAGCCAGGCGCGCGACGTCGCTCGCACTCGAGCTGGGACATCCGGTCGACCGGCGGCGCATCCTCTACGCCGTGCTCGCCGCGTTCGACCGCGCACTCGTCTCCTCTTCGTGGCGGTCGGAGATCGAGGCGCGCCTCGCCTTCCGGGGAGAGCGGCGCCGCCTGGTGCTCGGCGAGGGGGAAACCGAGCGCGCGGTGGAAGGGATCGTCACCGGCCTGGGCGAGAGCGGGGAGATCATCCTGGCGACGGACGAGAATCCGGGGGGCGAGCGGTTTTTTTCGGGGAGTCTTTTGTAACCGCCGGTCG
>CAZKOS010000075.1:5696-6801 GCA_964554445.1 uncultured Spirochaetaceae bacterium
AACTACGGATGAAGAAGATCGGGAAGATGGAGAAAAACATGGAGAGAAAATCAACGCGTGAGATTATTTAAATTTCCTTATCACAGCGGGAGCGCGTTGACGACGCCGGCCAGGGCGTCCCGGTAGAGCTTGAGCGGGAGAAATATGGCCTCGGCGATCGGTCCGATCTGGGAACCGACGAGGAGGATGAGCAAGACAGGGATCCCCTGCATGGCGCGGAAGAACGACTCGGTGGCCGGGAAGACGGCGCGGATGACCGAGGAGCCGTCGAGCGGCGGGATGGGGAGCAGGTTGAAGACGAACCCGAAGAAATTGAAGCTGCCGGTCACGAGCAGGACGATGCCGACGGACGTCCAGGGTTTGCGGGTGGCGAGCGCGTACATGACCGCCAGAATCCCGCAGAAGACGGCCAGGGCGAGGTTCATGAGCGGACCCGCGGCCACCGCCGCGGCGTATCCCCAGCGGTGCGACTTAATCCGCTTCGGGTCGAGGCGCGTGAAGGCGCCGCCCAGGAAAAAATGCAGGAGAAACCAGGTGACGGCCGGGATGATCACCGAGGAGAAAAAAGAGCGCCGCAGATGCGGGATCGGGTTCCAGGTGTTGACGCCGTCTTCGGCCGGCTTGGGATCCCCGAAGAGCTCCGCCACCTTGGCGTGCGCGGCCTCGTGCATGCCGAAGGACAGCACCAGGAAGATAAAGATCAGGATCATTTCCACCAAGCCCAGGTCCAGCGGCAAACCCGTCACCCCCGCTCTCCAGCCGGTGTTCCGGCTTTCTTCAGCAAAGCGTAGTCCATTTTCATTCGCAAAGCAAGCGCGGGCCATTCGGCGACGATTATCAGGTGGTGGGCGATGAGGAGGCCGGGGACAGGGTGGATTCCCCGGAGATCACGGCCAAACTGAAGGAGATCCCTTCCGCGGCCCCTTGTCCGGTGCCTCGTATCCCGTTACAATACCGGAACGGGTACGACATGAGGCACAACCACGTATTCAAGATCAGAAACGAAGTGAAACGGCACCGCAGCGGGCCGTACGTCTTCACGGCCTGCGCGCTCATCCTGGCCGTGATCGTTTTCGCGGCCGTCCGCACGACGCTCGTCGGCGGA
>CAZKOS010000075.1:6901-13078 GCA_964554445.1 uncultured Spirochaetaceae bacterium
GCTCATCCTGGCCGTGATCGTTTTCGCGGCCGTCCGCACGACGCTCGTCGGCGGAAGGGCGGGCGCCGAAGCGAATCTTCCCGTGGGCGGAGGGCCGGAAAACGCGGTGCCGGCCGCCGGAGCGGCCAATCCCTTCGCCGGCAAGGCGTGGTTCGCGGACCCGGACGGTCTCCTTGTCGTGGTCGACCGGGAGAAGGCGCTGGCCGCCGGTTACGTTCCCCCCGACCTCGTTTCTCTCACCGCTCAGGGCGTGCCCGCCCGGCCCGACACCTGGACCGCGCGGCGGATCATCGTCGACGACCTCAGGGAGATGTTCGCCGCCGGGGAAAAGGCCGGCTGGCATTACTTCGTCTTTTCGGCGTACCGCTCGTACAAGACCCAGACATGGCTCTTCGACTATTGGGTGAAGAAGGTCGGCCGCGCGGAAGCGGAGCGCTCCTCGGCCCGGGCCGGGCACAGCGAGCACCAGCTCGGCACCACGCTCGACATTTCCGCCGAGGGCCTCAAGGGCGACGTCTTCGAGATTTTCGGGAAGACCCCGGCCGGACAATGGCTGGCCGCCAATGCCTGGCGCTACGGATTCGTCATGTCCTACCCGGAGGGCACGGAGGACACGACCGGCTACGAATACGAGCCCTGGCACTTCCGCTACGTGGGCCGCGAGGTCGCGGCGATTGTCCACGACCGGGGGGTGATCCCCTCGGTCTTCATCCGCGAGCTCGACGAGCTGCGCCGCGGCGCCCGGACGGCCGCCCCCTAACGGGCTGTTGCACAGGTTGAGGTTTCACCAGCCCGCCGAAGGCGAAAGGAAAAAAACATGAAGATCAGGTACAACGCTCCCGTCATCCTGAGCTTGTCGCTCGCCTGCACGGTAATCTTCATCATTTCCCAGATTCTGCCGAGGGAAACGTTTTTGTATCCCTTTTTCTCCGTGCCGGGAAACGTTCCTCCCTTCAATTTCCTGTCGCTCGAGGATTTTCGCCTCGTTTCATACATCTTCGGGCACGTCAGCTGGGCGCATCTCATCGGCAATCTCTCCATCATCCTTCTGGCCGGGCCGATACTGGAGGAGAAATACGGGTCGACGAGAATGTTCGTCATGATCCTTTTTACGGCGCTCGTCACCGGAGTGATAAACGTTCTCTTCATGAGCGCCGGCTCCCTCGGGGCGAGCGGGATCGCCTTCATGCTGATCCTCCTGAGCTCCATCACCAATGTCCGGCACGGGGAGATTCCGCTCACGCTGATGGCCATCGTCGCCATTTACGTCACCGGCCAGATCATCGAGATCGTCAAACCGACGGGGAACATCAATGTCATCGCCCACCTCATCGGCGGGGCGTGCGGCGGAGTGTTCGGATTTATTTTCGCCCGGGAGAAAAAGAAAAAAATCACCGACGACATAAACGATTACCGGCCGCCGTCCACCCCGCACACCCTCTCCTGATCGACCGTGATACCGCCCGCTTTCGGGAGATCGCCCGCGCCGAGCTCTCCGTCATCAAGCCGCTGTGGGAAAAACTGAACCGCCTCCACCTTCGAGGAACGGATCGAACCGCTCCTGGCCCTTGCGCCGGACGACCACCTCGTCACCGCGGTCGGGGAGACGGGCGTCCCGGCGGGCGCACGGAAGCGGCAAGATTTATACCGGGTGACGAATATTCAGTACATTATATGTACTTTTGGATATTCAGAGGAGGATTAAAAATGGCAAAAGATACGAAAAAGAATCCGTCACCGGCACAGCGAGAAGAACTGCTCGGTATCCTGGAAGCCCGCTTTGAAAAAAACATGAGCCGCCACAAAGGTATCAAATGGGAAGACGTGAGGGCAAGGGCGGAAGCCCGTCCTGAAAAACTGCGGTCGCTCGGTGAAATGGAAAGGACCGGCGGCGAGCCTGACGTCGTCGGCAGGGATAAAAAGACAGGCGAGTACGTTTTTTATGATTGTTCCGCCGAAACGCCGAAGGATCGCAGGAATTTATGTTATGACGCTGACGCGCTCGCTTCCCGGAAAGAGCACAAACCGAAAAACAACGCGCTGGGCACGGCGGCCGACCTGGGAATTGAAATCCTTTCGGAAGAAGAATACCGGGGGCTGCAGAAACTGGGGAGCTTCGATACGAAGACGTCGAGTTGGGTGAAAACGCCCCCCGAGATCAGGAGACTCGGCGGCGCCCTGTTCTGCGATCGCCGCTACAACCACGTCTTCGTCTATCACAACGGCGCCGAATCGTACTACGGCGGCAGGGGATTCCGCGGCTCGCTGCGGGTGTGAGTCAGATAAGCCGGGGGCTGAAAACATGTATGGCGCTCTCTCGCAGCGCAGCTTCCAGCGAATGAACGCGAATGGGAGAGGAGAGCGGGTCTTCTCCGGATGACCGTGGATTGCGTTACTGGAACAATTTATATAACCTGAATTGCTGATTTTCCCTTCATGGCTTCCTTATCCGTGGTTTCCCGCAATGCGGCGCGGTTCAAAGGCAGCGGGAGCAATCGCCCGCGGCGAAAGATTGTTGAAAAACAGTCTGAAAGTGGAATAGAATTAAGGGTGAGCCGTCAATTTCCAAAAAAGCGGCTGGTGAAGAATAATACCGGTTTATCAAGGAGGGGCTGCGATGAAGAAGTTGAAGCTTTTGGTTTTGGCGCTGCTGGTAATCGGTTTTCTGTTGAGTTGCGCTTCCGCCACGGGGGGGAGCAAACCAAAAATCACGGTCCTCACTTCCGGCAAGGTCGGTACGGACGGCGGTTATTTCTATTCGTTTTGGACCACCGGCGTCGGGGATGTCACCGTGACCCTGGACGGCGGCGACGGCTACAGCGTCGAGTGGACCAAGTGCGGGAATTTCACCTGCGGCAAAGGCTGGCTCACCGGGTCGGGCCATACGATCGCCTACGCGGGGGACTTTCAGGCCACCGGCGGCGGGGCGTTCGGAATCTACGGCTGGACGACCGAGCCGCTCGTGGAATATTACATATGCGAGACGTGGCCCGAGGGAAACAATCCCGCCGCCGGCGGCACCCTGATGGGCACACTCACCTCCGACGGGGATACCTACGACGTCTACACGTCCAAGCGGGTCAATCAACCTTCCATTCGCGGCACCGCCACGTTCGTGCAGTTCAAGAGCTACCGGCGGACGCAGAGAACGAGCGGAACCATCACCGTGCAAAATCACTTTGACGCCTGGGACAAAATGGGATTGAAGCTGGGGAAGTATCAGTATTACCAGATATTGTTGACCGAGGGATGGAACGGAAGCGGCAGCGCCCACGCGACCGTGCGCGAGGTGTCCAAGTAGGGAAGAGCGCCCGGCGCGCCGCGACTTTAGCAGGTTGTTGAAAAAGTTGAGCTTTTTCAACAACCTGCTTATGAAATTGCCGGAGTCTGCTTGATTATCCGAAATTGAGTAAAAATAGCCAAAAAACCGTGAAAATTCTCTCGGTTTTGGCTCCGGCAATTTCTGGTTTACATCTATGGAAGCTGTTGAAAAACCGCTTTCGGTTTTTCAACAGCCTGTTTGCGTCCTTCGCGTTGGCGCATGGGGGAAAGACCGGGGAGGAAGACATGTATGGCGCGAATGGGAGAAGAGAGTGGGTCTTCTTCGGATAACCGGGAACCGTGGTATCAGCTAAATTAAAACAACTTGGCTATTTCATCTTCTTCATCCGTTGCATTCACGTCTTCCGTTCCCGGACTTCGCGCAGGGCGGAGAGTATTTCAGCCCGCTTCAACCCGGTCTGAATCCCGGGCCACTTCATTTTAGAAGGCTTTTCCTTGCTATTGAGTATAATATAGAACTCGGACCCGTCCGCCCTCCTGATGCCACTTTTCCCTCGGCTTTGGCCGTACGAGCACTTTGGCGAAATTCTGGCGCGCCCCGGAATGTATCACAATCAGCATGACTCCACCTGCGATATCCTGGTGCCGATCTCTTTCGCCGTCCGGCACATGGAGCGCTCAAGGGCGGCAATGTCAACACGCTCCTCCTCACGCGGGAGAATACGGCGAAGAACGGTAAGCGTCAACGATAATCGAGTTCGCAGCACGGAGGAATCAAAAATTACAATTTTTTTACAAAACGCAACCCGAATTCGTGTCGTTTTTCGAATTCCACGAGTGTTATTAATAGTAACAGCGAGACGAATCCTTGCGGGAAAGGAAAAGGGTTCGTATTCGAACAAGGCAACGTTGTTGCCGGCCGGTAAAAGATTCCGGCGCCCCCTCCGCGCGGCGGAGGGCATCTTTTCAAGAAAGGAGGCAGACAATCATGGAAAAGAAAACATCCAGCATCCGCTATTCCCTGCGCGAGAGCCGGCTCCCGGTTCCCAACGCGCCGGCCTTTGTGGCGCAGGTGTACGGCTACAAGACCGTCACCCGGGACCAGCTAGTCAACCTGATGGCAAACGCCAACACCACGGTCTCCCGCCAGGACATCCTGGTGGTGCTCGACCTGTTGGACAACGCCGTCAAGGAACAGCTGCTGAACGGCCACCGCGTCATGACCGGCTTGTTCAACGCGCGCGTCTCCATCAAGGGCGGGTTCGAGTCCGCGCAGGCGGACTTTGAACAAGACGTCCACCGGGTGCAGGCGAGCATGACCGCGGACAAGGACCTGCAGCGCTTCCTGGCCCACAATGCCCGCACGGAAAAGGTGCGGGTCAAACCACGGCTCCCGGAAGTGGACAGCGTCTACGATTTTGCGACCGACACGGTCAACGGCTCCCTCACTCCCGGCCGCCTGGCGGAACTGAAAGGGCACAATCTCTTCCTGAACGGCACCGATCCCGCCCTGGGGATCTACCTGGTCAGGGAAGGGAGCAAGGACGAAGTCAAGGTCGAGACGGTCAACCGCCGCACGTCCGGCACCGTGCTCTTCACCGTGCCTTCGGGGATTTCCCCGGGGCAATACAGCGTGACGGTCCGCTGCGGCTTCGGCTCAAGCGTCCGCGAGGGCGGCTTGAAGGAAGTCGTGTCGATAAACTAAAGAAGGCGGACGCATGACAAGGCAAAGATAAAAGCCCTCACGGTCTTTACGGCCGGGGGGCTTTTTTACGGCCCGACGCGACGGGCATCCCGCTCCGCGGCCTTATGGTATCGGCCTTTCCCCGCTTCACCGATCGTTCAATCATACTGCAAGGCGGCCTGACGCAGCCGCCGTGAAACGAAGAAATCCATCACGTCATGCGGCATCAGGTAATGGATGTCACGGCATGATCTCTCAGGCGTTGAAAAAGTCGAGCTTTTTCAGCAACCTGCTAAGGGATGTTGGGGCAACATGTAAAAAATGTCGGCGCGACAGGCAAAAGATGTTGCCCCAACATGTAAGGCATGTCGGCGCAACATCTCTTGGATTGCGTCGCATGATCCGTTACATGTTGTCGTGACATTGCTTGGATGTTGCCGCGACATCGCTTCCCACATGCCGTTCAACCATCACCACCAGACGCGGGACGAATACCACCGCCGGCCGGAAACCGCCCCCCCACAGGAACGATCCGACCGAATTCATAGAGTACGCGGTATTCGGATTCGCCAAGGGACCGCTCGGCACGCTCACGACGGGCAAGCCGAAACAGCTTCCGACATAGCCGGATTGTTCGCCGCCGGTAATGACGGCTATGATTGTATGCCGCGGATGTTTCGTCGACAACCTCCCGGTTTCAACATACACCGGGTTTCCGTTTATCGAAAGGACGCATAGCGCTCCCTGCCCGTCAAGACGATGTGCCGGTCAGACGCTTTCATCGGCTTTGAATTGCGCCATACGCCGGCCTCAGGCTTGCGTCGAATATACGACGCCGCTCTTCAGTACTTTGACCGCGTAATCGACCGCGGTGAGCACCATCTTCCGGGTGAGATGAGGGTGTTCCTCGACGATGGATTCAATACTCTCTCCGTGGGCGATCTTTTCCAGGATCAGCTCCACCGTGATGCGGGTTCCCCGGATAACCGGTTTGCCCATCATGACGGCCGGGTCGGAAACGATCAAATTCTCAGCCATGACGCGCCTCCTTCGGATAACATACAACGCGGCCCGGGTTTACGCTACCGTGATGGAATGACGGCTCCCCAGAGGGTTGGGAGTCGGACCCGCCGCCCCGAACGTCCGGTGGGGGTGGTACCATAAGGCTCATGCGGTCGAAGCCGGTTCATCCCCACGGACGTGGGGAATAC
>CAZKOS010000076.1:0-13034 GCA_964554445.1 uncultured Spirochaetaceae bacterium
GGGTGTATATTCCAGTGCAGATCTTCTGGCATAAGCGGGAACAATATCCGTGTGGACGATTTTTCCCTTACATCGTGTGCAAAATTTAGAACCAGCTAAATTTTGATACCCACAGGCCGGACAGGCCACAGTCAGGGAACTACCACATTTACCGCAGAAATTCATACCTTCAGGGTTATCGAATTGACAGCTAGAACATTTCATAATGTCTATGCCTTCTGAAAAATAACATAATAATATATCATATCATAGGACTTAAAACCAATTCTTTTTTAAACTTGGAAATGCATTAAGATCCGTATGCGGCAGAAAAAGTGCTGACGTGAATTCGTCCATGAACTGGTTATTGCTGCTAAAATCGATGTACGTCATATTGTTTGAAATTTCCCGGGCTTCATTTCTGCAATCATCTGACAGCAGGGCCATATAAGCGCCCACAATAGAGCTGTTTCCATAGTATTTAAATTTATTCCGATCAATATCCGGGAGCATCCCGATGGTTATCGCTTTTTCAACATCGAGATATTGGCCAAATCCCCCAGTCACCCAAACTCGGTCCACCATCGAAAAGTCAAGTCCGGCTTGATTGAGCAAAACCTTGAACCCGGCATAAACAGCACCCTTACTGAGAATCAGGCTGTGAATATCCGTTTCCGTAAAAACAATATCCTCTTCCATTGAGGTTTTATAGGCATCGGCCAGGATATATGCCGGATTTGCTCCAAGTTGCTTCATTCTGGGATGAGAAGATTCCAGCTTAAACTTTCCGGCGGCATCGACGATTCCGGTTAACAGCATTTCAGATATCAAATCAATCATTCCGGAGCCACAGATCCCGCGGGGCAAAACGTCTCCAACGGTAGAAAATGCCGGTTCAAAAGTTGTCGGATTAATGGATACCTTTTCAATGGCCCCATCTTCGGCACGCATTCCCCACCGTATTCCGCCGCCCTCAAACGCCGGCCCGGCCGAGCAAGATGCTGTCATGAGCCAGTCTTTGTTACCGAGAACAATTTCGCCATTGGTACCTACATCGATAAACAGGGTCAGAGGTTTTTCCCGGTGAAGCCCGGTGTAAAGCAGCCCGGAGACAATGTCGCCCCCAACATAGCTGGCGGGTCCTGGCATGATAAAAACGGCCGCAATTGGATTTGCCTTGAGGCCGATTTCACCAGCTTTAAAAATGGGAAACTCCGAGACAGAAGGAATATAAGGTTCGCGTCGAATAAAGCGCGGTTCAATCTGCAAAAGCAAATGTGTCATGGTGGTGTTGCCGGAAATCACTACATTTTTTATTTGGTTGTGGTTTGCGTCCGCGCCATCCAGAGCTTCGCTGACCAAATTGTTAATGGTTGTCAGACCCATCCGACTCAATTTTTTGACGCCATCTTTTTCTGCACAGACAATCCGATTGATCACATCGTCGCCGCAGGCAGCCTGCCGATTATGTCCGGACGTGGCGGTGACAACCGATCCGTCCACCATATCCACAAGATAAACGACGATGGAGGTGGTGCCGACATCAACAGCTAGACCCAACGATCTTCCTCTCCCGTTTCCGGGAACTACTTGTAGAACCTCGTTTGAACATTTTTTTTGAATAATAGACGCCGTTACTTTCCAGTCGTCCCCTCTCATGGCGGTCGCCAGTTCACGAATCACTTTGATTCCGACATTCAATCTGCTTACATCGAATCCGTCTTTTTTCAATCCACGACTGAGTCGATCTAGATCACTCGCCGAATCGTCAAGGGTCGGCGGCTCAAGTTCAAGGGGAATCTCCATGAGCATGGGATGGATATCTTTAACCAAGCCTTTTAACCGAACTGTTACTTCCTGACCCATTCCTGCGACTTTAAGTTTTCTTTCGATGGTCTCTTCCGGTATTTTCACTTTAGCATCGCTAAGAAGTTCCGTCTGACAGGCAAGAACATAGTTTTCTTCCTTTTCCCGATCGCTAAGCAAAGCTGTCGGTTCGCTTTTTACATTACCGGATACCATGACCAGTTTGCACTTGCCGCAAGATCCTTTTCCATTGCAGGACGCATTTAAATGGACGTCTGCCGCCTGTGCCGCTTCAAGCAAGGTGCTTCTCAAAGGAACTGAAACTTCTTTGCCTTCGGGCTCGAAAATTATATTAAAGGTTTCAACATCTTCTTCAGCTTTACGCTCTTCGTCCCAGCTCGTTTGCCTTTTTTCCATAAACCAGATCGGACATGACGATCGGAATTTGCAGTAAATTTTCGGATCACGGCATCGTAGGCATTCCTCGCACATATAAATATTGTATTTTGAACATAAAAAGCTGGTTTCTCTATCCGGATGGTTTGTGCATTTACCCATTCTAATTATCTCCTGTGTTAAATTGATATTTTTTCCTGAACTTCGTTCATAAAAAATCCATTGATTCTTTTCAGTCTCTACAATGTGACCATTTGCACAGGACTTGGCTTTCGGCTGTTTTGGAGAAATACAATATTTGTGCCAGGTTGTGTTGTAAAGGATTCCTCAAAAAAATTATAAAGGAAGTATTGAGAGGTGAGACAAATGATCAGATGCAAAATTGTCATTTTCACGAAAAAATGCAAATCGACCCAATAGACCTATCCCATAGGGCCGATTTGCATTTTAATAGGAGGGGTATAATGCAACAATGGAGGTAAGGCCAAGTTTCACCCCGATAAAGTAAATAGCAAATTTAGTGCCAATTTTATCAAGATGAATGTTCAGCGAATTTTCGAACCGGTCTTATCCCGTATTTCTTCATTCGGTTCCAAACGGTGATACGAGAAACCCCTAAAATACGCGCTGCTTTGGTTTGATTACCGCCGGTTTGTTCAAGAGCGTCTATTAACCTGGTTTTTTGAATCTCATCACGGTTGGGGCTGATTTTTTCATCAATTGGATCAGCTTTATGGTTCAGAAAAACATCCGGCGGCAGGTGTTGAGGCTCAATCACAGAACCTTTACAGGTGACAAAACCATATTCCAGGGCGCTTTTTAATTCCCTGACATTACCCGGCCATGAAAAGTTCATTAAGGCTTCCATGGCAGGATTGCTGATGGCATCGATTTTTTTCTCGTTTTTAAGCCGTATCCTTCGAAAAAAAGATTCTGCCAGAAGAGGGATGTCGCTGCGTCTCTCCCGCAAAGGGGGGATAACAATGGGAATGACATTGATTCTGTAAAACAAATCTTCTCTGAACAAACCCGATTCCACAAGCTTTTTTAAATTTCGATTGGTGCCTGATATGATGCGGACATCGATATGAACCGGCCGGTTGTCTCCCACCCGTTCGATGACCTTTTCTTCAAGCACCCGCAGCAACTTGACCTGGGTGGAAAAGGGGAGGTCGCCGATTTCATCTAAAAATATATCGCCGCCCTGGGCAGCCTCAAATCTTCCTTGCCTGTTCTGAAAAGCGCCTGTAAAGGCCCCTTTGACATGGCCGAACAACTCGCTTTCCAATAGAGACTCATTGAGTGCGGCACAGTTCACTTTAAGATACGACTTGCTCTTTCGAGGGCTGGTATTATGAATTGCTGCAGCGACAAGTTCTTTTCCGGTGCCGCTTTCCCCGTAAATAATCACCGGTGCATCCGAACGGGCTGCATTGGTAATCAAATCGAATACCTGTTGCATGGGACCTGATTCACCGAGAATCCCATAAAAGCCGTCCCTGGAACTTAATTCTCTGCGGAACGCTTCGATCTGGGTATCCTTTTTCAAAAGTTCCGAAATATCGGTCAGCGTCTCAACGGCACCGATAACCTTTCCATGGGTGTCGTGAAGGAGAGAGGCGTTTTTTAATACATTAATGTAGTTGCCGTCTGCTTTTTGAATCGCACATTTACTCATTTTTACCGCACCGGTTCGAAACAAAACACACCAGTGATCTCCCCGTTTCTCTCTGGCAGCTTCACACGTATTACAATTTAACGTGGAGCAGGATTCTCCGATGATTTCAGACTGTCTATAGCCGGTTATTTTTTCAAAAGCTTTATTCGCCGAAACAATGGTTCCAACTTTATCCACAATCATGACGCCGTCCTGGATGGTGTCCACTACGGTTTTCCAGTATTTGTTAAGTTCTTGTTCAAACATGTTAATTTCTCCTGTTAAAGCTTAACACATGTTAAGACCATATATTAACAACTTAACAGTAATTGTGCAAGAGGAAATATGAATAATTCACGTATTATTTCCATGGCTCCTATTATGGGTTCATGAGGTTTTTTCTATTTTACCATCGCATCCGTATGATTTTACCTTAAAAAATTTTCCCGGCCTGCTCCGACTGATTGACGTTGCTGAAAATTGAGGGTGCGAAACTTGAGTTATAAATTATTTTCATTAATTGGCATTCTCTTTGCAAAAATGGAACATAAAAAAATTAGGGTAAATGATTGGAAACAAAAATAACTCATAAATTCGATCTTCGGGAAACCTTTACCCTCTTTACTTTCCTCAAGGTAACCCAGACTTTCAGAGAGATGAAGGCTGGAGAAATATTGCAGATAAAAGGAGATGATCCCAAAATTCGAAAAGAAATTTTTAAGGTTTTACACACGATGAATTATGCTGTGATCGAGACAAAAGAAGACGGGGATTATTACTGTATCTGTTTAAAAAAGGAAAATTAAAAAGTCGCATTGGGCGGCAGCATAAATTTATTTTTATAAAAAGGAGAACATTATGTCAAATTTAGATTTAAGCGCCATTGAAGCAGCAAGTACAGTCGATGCCAGGGGAAGTGCCTGTCCAGGACCCCTTCTGGAAGCCAAAAAGGGAATCGGTAAAGTAAAAGTCGGAGAAATTCTGGAAATACTTTCAAATGATTCAAGTACCCGCGCGGACATTCCGGTCTGGGCTAAAAAGGTGGGTCATGAATTTTTGGGGCATATGGAAGCCGATGGTTATGATAGAATTTTTGTCCGTAGAAAAAAATAGGGAATTCTTCAGCGAATTAATCCATATTAATTAATATGTTCAGTTCATTTTTAAACCATCAGTTATTTATTTTGAACTAGTGTGAGGCAGATCCATTATGGCATCTCAGGAAAATAATAAAGGTGAAGGAAAAATCTTAATTCTGGCTACGGAAACTTGTGCCTATCCTGGTGCAAATTCCGTAGGGCAGGCACACTCCAGTTATCCGGCTAACACCTATATTTTAAGGGTTCGTGCACCTGTACTCTTTCCGGAACAATTTTACCTGGACTGTTTTAAGAAAGGGATCAGCGGGATCATCATTATGTCATGCGGTGAAGAGTGCCCTTATGAGGGCGCCTATCATGCTTTGGCAAAACGGTTGGACCGGATTTACAAAATGATGAGGGAGAGAAATCTTGATATCCGAAGGCTTCGGCTGACCGCCATCTGCACGGTGTGTAATCGGGCATTTCTCAAAGAAGTGAATAATATGAATGCACTGATCGAGGAAATAGGGCCACCTGAATACAAAGAAGTGGCTTAAAAGGTGAATGCCGAGTCTTGAAAATCGAGTCGTTTAAAATGCAATCGATCAGTGGCAATTTGCAAATAAATGCCAATGTCAAATGACCAATGACGAATGGCAATTGGGAGAAATTTATGGAATCGAGTCAAGTATTGAATTTTGATGTTCTTGTAGTAGGAGGTGGTATTGCCGGACTTCAGGCCGCCCTTGACTTAGCGGACCAGAATTTTAAGGTGGCGGTGGTGGAAAAAGACGCTTCCATCGGAGGTAAAATGATCCGGCTTTCCAAGGTGTTCCCGACACTCGATTGCGCTAGTTGTATTACGACTCCTAAAATGGCGGCGGCCGCACACCATGAAAATATCATATTGTTTACCTATTGTGATCTCTCATCATTGAAGCGAAATGGCACTAACATCACTGCATCTGTTACCCAACGACCACGATATGTGGATCCGGACAAATGTATCGGATGCCGTCGGTGTGAATATGAATGTCCGGTGTATGTCAGCGATGAAGAACAGGGCGGATTTTCGGCCAGAAAAGCCGCCTATATTCCTTTTTCAAATGCCATTCCTCAAATTGCCATGATAGATATTGAACATTGCATGCTTTGTGGAAAATGCGAAAAAGTTTGTCCTACAGACGCCATCGACTATTTCCAGAAGCCCATCGATTTTATGGTAAGATCCAAAACAGCCGTTTTAGCCACCGGCTTTGAATTGACACCTGTTGAAAACAAGCCGCAGTATGGAATGGGAAAAATTCCCAATGTCATCGATGCCCTTCAAATGGAACGGCTTCTGGCGCCTCATGGTCCCTATAACCGTGTTTTGAGACCGTCGGACGGGATGGAACCGGATTCCATTGCTTACATTCAATGTGCCGGTTCACGGGATAAAAGCATGGGAGTATCGTACTGTTCTCGAGTTTGCTGCATGTACGCCATCAAGCAGGCCATGCTCCTATCCGGTTCGCTGCCGTTGGCTGATATTACCATCTATTACATGGACATTCGGGCCTTTGGCAAAGGATACGAACAATTTTATCAAAACGCCAAAGCCATGGGCATCGAATTTGTCAAGGCAAAAGTGGCCACTATGGATGCCGGTGAAAACGGCGGTGTTACTGTGCGATATGAAGCTCAGGATGGTGAAGGTGTGACCACGGCAGATTATGATCTGGTTGTTCTCTCCCTCGGTATGATACCAGGTTGGAATCCAGAGGGCGTTTGTCCGGTTTCGACAGCTTCCGATAAATTTATTAAAACCATTCATCCTAAAATTTCACCCACCTTGACGGATATGGAAGGTGTTTTTACTGCCGGTGTCGCTGCCGGCCCCAAGGATATTGTAGATACCATTACCGAAGCCGGTGCGGCTGCCATGGAAGCGTCGAAGTATCTGTTCCAACTAAACAAAGGTAAAGCTGCATAATACGTTTTTTGCCCTTTGAAATCAGGAGATAAGTGCATGGTGTCTGAAAACAAATCGGAAAAAAAAGAAGAAAAAGTCGGTGTTTACATCTGCTACTGTGGCGGTAATATCTCCGATCATGTGGATGTGGAGGCGGTTCGTGATCGGGCGGAAAAAATTCCCGGTGTTGTCGTGGCCAGAACCAACATGTTCATGTGTTCGGATCCCGGTCAGGAAATGATCATGGAGGATCTGAAAAACGGTGTTGTTGACCGGGTTGTGGTGGCTTCCTGTGCACCCAACCTGCATGAAATGACCTTTCGAAGCGCCATATCCAGAGCCGATGCCAATCCCTACATTTACGAGCATGCCAATATCAGGGAACAAGTCAGCTGGATACATCACGGTGAAAAAGCCACCGATAAAGCGGCGTCGCTTGTTGCAGCGGCGACTGCCAAGGCAGGTCATCTTAAACCCCTGGAACCCATCCGCGTGGATGCCAAGCCCCATGCAACAGTTATCGGAGGGGGCATTGCAGGGCTTCGGGCGGCAAAAGACCTGGCAGATCGAGGAATAAAAGTAACGCTGATTGAAAAAACACCATTTCTTGGCGGACAACTGGCTCTTTTGGATAAAATTGCTCCCACAAGAGATAAAGCTGCTGGCCTGATTTCCGATCTATCCGGCAGAGTGCTGAATGATGCGTCCATTACCGTTCATACCTGCGCAACGGTGGAAAAATTTGAGGGGTATGTGGGCAATTTCAGGTTGGGTATTAAACGTCAACCTCCGGAATCCGAAGTGTATCAGGAAAAACTGAATCAATTTAGCGCTTCCGATAAGAAATCCGGTGAGTTTATTTCCTTTGCAGGGGTTTATGCAGAATCTATTCCTGAAACAGCCGAGGAATTTATTGTCGATACCGGAGTGATTGTACTGGCCACAGGTATTAAATCCTATACCCCGCGAAAAGACGAATATGGTTTTGGTGAGTTTAACGAAGTCGTTACACTTCCTAATTTAATCCAAACAATGGTTAAAAATGAAGCCGAAGGTAACTTGCTTGAGATCAACGGCAAAAAAATAAAAAGTGTGGCCATGATCCATTGTGTGGGAAGTCGTCAAATTCCAGGCATACACCCTGAGGATACGTCAGGGAACCTGAACGAATACTGTTCCCGAACCTGTTGCAGCGCCACCCTCAATGCGGCAAACATCATTCGTGAAACCTATCCGGAAACTCGAGTTTTTGAATTTTATAGGGACATACGGACCTATGGTCGAGGACAGGAAGAACTTTATGATCAAGCATCCGGAAACGGCGTCATTTTTATCCGTTTTGAAGCTGACGATTCTCCGGAGGTCATGGAGAATAAGTATTCGGATGATTTTCCTCTGCTGGTCAAAGCAAGAGATGCTTTGACGTTTGGTGAGGAAATTGAAGTTCCTGTTGACCTGGTGGTTCTCGCTACAGGGGTGGAGCCGAACAATATATCTGAGATTGTGGATATGATGAAGCTCCCTGTGGGAGTGGACCGGTTTTTACTGGAAGTTCATCCAAAATTGCGACCGGTGGAACTGCCTGTTTCGGGAATTTTTCTGGCAGGGACCTGCCAGGCCCCTATGGATGTCGGCGAGGCATGTAACGGCGCTGCCGCTGCTGCTGTCAAGGCTGCTGCACTGTTGAGTCGCGGGTATGTGGAACTCGATCCTTTTGTGGCTGAAGTCGATATTCATAAATGTCAAGGGACGGGGGCTTGTGTTGAAGCCTGTTTAAGTGATGGTGCACTTTGTCTGGTGGAAATGGAAGTCGACGGGCAAAAGGTTCAGCGAGCCCAGGTAACACCGTCATTTTGTTTAGGATGCGGCGCCTGTGTTGCGGTTTGCCCTGAAAATGCCATCGATGTGAATGGATGGACCCTAAAACAATACGAGGCCATGGTGAACGCCATTGTTTCCGAAGAGGTTGCAGCCTGAAACGAAGGTTAAGGGAGATTTTCTATGAGTCAAGATGATAAAGTTGAAAAGAAGAAAAAAGAAGCCATGAAGAAACTGCGCAAAGACCGAAAGAAATGGACCACCAAGGCTTCCACTCAAGTTAAAGAACAGAAAAAAATACTAAAAGCCATAAAGGGACATCTTGAAAATCAACCTGCAACCGTGCCGGAAATATCCCGGGCTACAGGAATACCCTCGGACAGAGTCCTCTGGTATCTGGCGACGCTAAAAACATACGGGGGAATTACAGAAGGGGAAAAAGATGGCGGCTATTTTCGGTATGTGCTGGTTGAAAATGAGGTTGAAAAAACTGCTGAATAAACAGGGCGTTCGGCTATTTCCGTATGAACCGTTTGACCTTTTTTAGGAGAATAAATATGACGTTAATTAATCCAGATTTTGCTAAAGAAATGGAAAGTTACGGGGAAAACACTGCTCTGGAATGCTTCAATTGCGGGACCTGTGCCGCCATCTGCCCGTTGATATATGAACATTTCCCTCGAAAAATGATTCGTTACATCCAACTGGGTGCAAAAGATCGTATTCTTGATAATGCCGAGGAACTCTGGCGCTGTCTGCACTGTGGACTCTGCACTCGGACCTGTCCGCGGGAGGCTGATCCCGGGGAAGTCATTCTGGGTTTAAAAAGATACGTTGTCGCTAATTGGAGGAGGTCCTGAAATGTACAACCCAAGAGATATTATCGATTTGATTGCTGATAATGTCAGAAAAACCAGAAGCCCGTTCGGCATTCCAAAATTAATGGCCAATACCTGGTGGAAGGATACAACCGTGGGCAGAGATGGCGATGCACTGCTCTTTACCGGTTTGATGTATCAGTTTGTTCCGTATATCGATAAAACAACGCACTATCTAGAACAGTATGAAGATACAAAATGGGCTGATTATTTGCAGTACACGAAATACATTCCGAAAATACTTTCAGGGGTTGGACTTGCTTTAATGACATCCGGAAAAGAGAAAAAAAAATCAGGTCAGATTTTACAGAATATTGTCAAAATTTTAAAGAAATCGAATGTTGATTTTTGCTACAGACCTGAACTGGATGATTACAGTGGTATTCTCCTTTATGACTTGGGCGATCAAGACGGTTTTGTTCAGCATGCCAAGATTGTTGCCACTAAACTGAAGCAGGCCGGAATCAAAAAGATTATTACCGTGGATCCTCATACGACATATGCTTTGAAAGTTCTTTATCCGAAATATGCCGGTATCAGTTTTGAAGTAAAGACCTATTTTGAGCTTATTAATTTTAGTTCGAATAATGGGAATCATCGTGTTACCCTTCATGATCCCTGTTTTTACGGCAGGTATCTGGAACTATCGGATGTACCGCAAAAAGTCCTGGCCAAACTTGATATTGAATGTGTCAATGTTAGAAATTCAGGCCAATTTACCAACTGTTGTGGTGGTCCGGCGGAATCTATTTCTCCCAAGCTGTCCAGAGAGGTTCTGGATCGAAGAGTTAAAGAGTTGCAGGTCACCGGAGCGCCTATCATCACCATGTGCCCCATCTGCCTGGGCAACCTGAAAAAGTCCGGGGCTCAAGTCGAAGATTTATCAACACTTATTGCTCGGTATACGGAATAATGTAATTTTGTGGGATACTAAATATTAATATTTAAAACTAAAAAGGAGGTAGTAATGTCTGGTAAGATGTGGATTTTTGTGGGATCCGATGATCCACCGAAAGCGTTTGCACCGTTTATGATTGGTGCAGGTGCAGCGGCAATGGAGATGCAAGTAAACATGTTTTTTTCAATGAGCGGGTTGAACATTATTAAAAAGGGAGGGGCCGAAAAAATTGTTTTGGAAGGCGCCGCTAAGACACTGCCGGAATTTATAGATGTTATCCTTGAAACTGGCGGCAAACTTATCGCCTGCTCGGCTGCGTTACCTATTGCCAAGTGTACAGAAGAGGACTTGATTGAAGGTGTTGAAGGCGGCGGTGTTGCCACATTCGTAGATGGCTGTCAGGAAGCGGAGGTTGTGCTGACATTTGCATAGGCGCTTAATATACACACAAATATAAACAACCGGAAATTTGGAAACTCAAAGATATCTCTCCTTTTCCACTTTGCGATATACGGAAACAACATTAAGGTTCCATTTTATGGAAAATGATTGTTGACGTATTATGATATCTACAAAGAGTTTCCAAATTTCTGTGAAATATAATTTTCCTAAAGAAAAAATATTTTTAATGAACTGTTACGATGAAATGAGGTGTTTAGATGGAACGATCAACCATTAATGATCTACCAAGACGCGTTACCGACCTTATCATGTTGAAGAAAAATGGGGCGGACATCATGTGCCATACCGAATTTGAAATTCTTCCGGTCGACTTTTCACATCGTTCCAATCCCTTTCAGGCCTATATCTTCCTGTGTCTTTATGCTGGCACGGTAAATGAAAAAGAGTTTCTTTTCAGAAAGTGTTACGCTCGGGGATGTCCACATAACCTGTGCCCCCATGTGTCTCAGGCTGTGATGATTGCCAATCGATATTTACACAGAGATTATCGGCGGTTGGAAGTGTGCGGTATTGACATTGAAAAGAGAATGTTCACACTTGAAGACATGACGGTAAAATTTAACGGGTACCATGAGGAGCATGGACCGATCCTTGCCATTCACGACTATATCAATATCGCAAAAGAGGGGAATGAAGTTTCCATCGAAATTCTTTTAGAATATGTTCCGGCGGTAGAACATTTTGTAAATTTGAGAAAAAAACAAACTTTTCTCATGGTTGATTTTACTGTAACAGGTTTAGGAAGAAGCGGCCATTATGAACGCTGTCTGGCTTGTTATCCCACTAAAGAGGAGAAAGAGGAAAAACAGATAGCGACAGGGGTTGCTAATGAACGGCTAAGCCTTCTCTATCAGGAATTTGATGATGCCTCGATAAGTTATGAAAAGTGTTTTTTTTAGCAGATCGATAAATGACAATAAAAAAAATTCTATCACAAAACACGAAATGTAAATCGCACGAAATTTTAATAATATCTTTTTGCGTGCTTTAATTCTTTCGAGATTTCGTGGTGTTTTTTGTTTTTCGGCTTATCCGGCTAAGGTTTAATTGGTTTAAATTCATTTAAAAATAATTGTTGAAGGTACAGGATTGTGGAAGAAAGAATGGAAGGATTAGAGCAACGTATTAAAGAGATAGAAGAACAGCTGGAAGATATTAAAAGGAATATACCCCAAGATCAGCTCTCCATGGTGGTTTTTTCCGGAGACTTGGATCGGATGCTGGCTGCCTTTATCATTGCGGTAGGGGCTGTGGCCATGTATGAAAGGGTGGTGATGTTTTTTACGTTCTGGGGCATTCCGGCCATGCGGGATATTCAAAAGCATGTGAAAAAAGCCGATGCCATGGCATCCATGTTCGACAAAATGCTGCCAAAAGGCTCAACAAGACTGAAACTTTCTCAAATGCATATGGCCGGTCTGGGTACCCATATGATGAAAGGATTGATGAAAAAGAAAGGCGTTATGTCACTTGAAACCCTCATGAAAGCGGCGGCGGATTATGGTGTGGAAATCGTTATTTGCGAAATGTCCATGGATCTAATGGGATTTAAGCTCGAAGAGCTGATCGATTATCCGAATATCCGCCTGGGAGGTGTCGCAACATTTTTACAGGAAGCCGGAGAAAGTAAGGTCACACTTTTTATCTAATCAAGATATCATTAATCATTTTTGACGCTTGTCGGATGACTTTTGATAACCGCTGGGCAGCTTAACTGAACGGTCAATTCTTATTCGTTTTTGTGTAAATCAAAAATGAAAAAGATTTTCGGATAAAATTAGCTTGACAGCAGAATGGGAAGCTCATATGGTTCGATTATGAGTATTTGCTCATAAATGTGCTGTAGCGTACATGTGTTTCGCACCTTTAATTACCGAGTTAATAACAAGAGGGGGTAGAATCATGGACAAGGGTGAAAAACTGGTTGTTATCGGATGCGGCGGTGTTGGTGGTCCTGCTGCAATGATGGCTAAAAAGCTTATGCCGGATGTAGATGTGACGATTATTCGTAAAGAAGATCGTTTTATCGTTCGATGAGCTTTGCCGCATGCTGTGGCCGGTCTGGCCACTGTTGAGTCCATTACAAATCCGGATGCCATGTTTG
>CAZKOS010000077.1:0-5614 GCA_964554445.1 uncultured Spirochaetaceae bacterium
AAGATAGTGTATAACGTCGGTTCCGGAAATAGAAAACCATTTGCTATTGAGTATATGTTGAAAAATTTACCGAAAGGAACTCACGGAACGGGAATGACGCGCTGAAGAGAAACCAGAAACAGTCGGCACCTCGGATCGATATAAACGGTTGACGGCGGCCGGTGGTATGGTTTCTCCAAGCGATTTCCGCGACGGTTCCGGTTGTCGGCAGGTATGGTTGATGCCGCCCCTCACCCCGCGTGGTGAGGGGCGGTTTTTTTTGGTGCGGAGAAAGGACAGATTATGATATCCTGCCACCTGTTATTCGGCGACGTGAGTTTTTCCTACGAATCCTCGTCCCCGCTCTTCGAGCGCCTCACGGGCGACTGCGGTCCGGGCTGGACCGGAGTGGTCGGCGAAAACGGGACGGGTAAAACGACCCTCCTCATGCTGGCCGCGGGCCTCCTCGAGCCCGTGACCGGATCGATCGTCCGTCCCGGGGGCGAAGAAGCGCCGCTCTACGTACCGCAGCGCACCGATTCCCCTTCGACGGAAACGGTGGAGTTCCTCGCGGCCGGGGACTCGGCCGCCTGTTCCCTGCGCGGCCTTCTGGGGATCGGGACGGATTGGGGCGGACGCTGGAACACTTTGAGCCACGGCGAGAGGAAGAAGACGCAAGTGGCGTTCGCGCTCTGGCGGCGGCCGCCGCTCCTCGCCCTCGACGAGCCGACCAACCACCTCGACCTGGAGGCGCGCGCTCTTCTCCGGGAAGCGCTCCTGCGCTACCGGGGTACGGGTCTCATCGTCAGTCACGACCGCGCCCTCCTCGACGAGTTGTGCGCGCAGTGTTTCTTCCTCCGTCCGCCCTCGATCGTCCTGAGGCCGGGGGGGTACAGCCGGGGTCTCGAGCGGGAACTGGGCGAAGACGCGCGTGCGCGCCGGGAGAGGGAACGGCGCAGGGAGGAATACGCGAGGCTGAAACGGGAGCGCGAACGGCGCCGGGACCTGAAGGCGAATAAACGGTCCGCTTCCGCCAGGAAAAAGGAAGCCTCGGGGGACTCGGACGCGCGCTTCAGAAAAAACGCTTCCCGCCTCTCGAACAAGGACGTGACGGCCGGTCGGCTGGCCCGGCAGCTCGACGGACGGCTGCGGCGGGCGGGGGAGGAGCTCGCGAACGCGGCCGTCACGCAGACCCATTCCACGGGAGTCTGGGTGGACGCCGCCACCTCGCCGCGCCGCCTCCTCTTCACCGTCGAGCCGGCGGCGATCCCGTTCGGCAATGGAGCCTGCCTGACGCATCCGCGCCTCGAGATGCGGCCGACGGATCGCGTCGCCCTCACCGGGCCGAACGGAGCGGGAAAATCGACCTTGATCTCGAAAATCGTCGCCGGTCTGTCGCTCGAACCGGAGCGCGTCGTCCATCTCCCGCAGGAATTTCCGCTGGCGGCCTCGCGGAAGCTCCTGGCCGACGTCTTGGCGCTTCCGCCCGGCGAGCGCGGCCTTCTCTTCTCGCTCGTGAGCCGACTGGGCTCGCGGCCGGAGCGGCTCCTCGCCACGGACGCGCCCAGCCCGGGCGAGTCACGGAAGCTTCTCCTCGCCCTCGGTATCCTCCGCCGGCCTTATCTTATCATTATGGACGAGCCCACCAACCACCTGGACGCGGTGGCCGTGCAATGCCTCTCCGACGCCCTCTCCGACTGCCCGTGCGGCCTCCTGCTCGCGAGTCACGACCGTCGCTTCCTCGAGGAACTGACGTCCGTCTCCTGGGCGATCCGCCCGGAAGGCCGGAACTTCTTTTTACGAATCGACTGAAGAAGCTTGACGTGTATGCTACGAATGAGACGAAGGACACTGGCAGGCTGTTGAAAAACCGAAAGCGGTTTTTCAACAGCTCCCATCCCTCACCGGCAAGGCGAGGGGTGGTCTGTTTCGTGGTTGAGGAATGCGATGAACGCCGGCCGAGCGTCTTCTCCTCGACGCGGAGCCTTGAGAGGGTTACTGCGACGCCGAGCGCCACCACTCGTAGTAGGTCGAGTTCAATTCCTTCTCCGACGGGAACGGGTAATAAAGAACGCGCTCGCTCGACCCGACGTAGAAGCCGCTCCTGATCACGCGGTAGAGGAAGTGCTCGGTCGGGGAGCGGATGACGGTCTTGGACTTTTTCCCGGTCAGGTTGAGGATCTCGATCAGGCATTTCCTCAGGTTGTCGAGCTGGCGGTAGGGAAGATTGAAGGCGCTCCCGTTCTCGGGATCGTCCGCCAACTCGCCCAGCCGCAGGTCGACGAAGCAGATCTTGGGGAGGTGCATCTTGCGTTTTTCATCGGTGATGAAAGCCGTAAAATCCACCGGGTTTAAGAGGCTCACGATCAGGGGATTGACCGGGGCTATTTCCTGGTAGAGAAACGATTTCTCCCGGAAGCCGGGGACTTTATCCGCCCGCCCGATGGTCAGCACCTTGCCGTCGCGGGTGACGAGGTACAGATTTCCAATCGCCTCCAGGGGAACTCTTTCCAGCACCCGGTAGATGGAGTAATAGACGGTGTGCTTGGGCTCGCCGTCCGAGTGGGCGACACAGCGCTTTTCGACGTCGGAAAGGTCGAAGGCCGACTCGCAACGCGAGCGGTCCAGCTCGAAGTAGATCGCTTCCTGAAGGCTCTCTCGTTTGGTGGTCCCGACGGAGAGGTACCGGCCGAACTCCACGGGCGGAAGCATGGAAGCGATGAGGGATTCCGGGTACAGCGACAGGTAGATGTGAATCGACATGTTTCCTCCTTCGTACTTGAATATCGTCACCATAAACATAACCGAGGGGCGAGAGCCGTGTCAATGAAAAAGCGCATGAGTTGACTTTTCACGGGTTCCTCACTACTCATTGAGGATATGGAAAACCGTGAAATCGCGGCCGCTCTCGCGCTCATCGCCGTGTACAAGGAGCTGGCCGGGGAAAACGCGTTCAAAACGCGCGCCTTTGAAAACGTGTCGCGCGCCGTGGAGGGCCTGACCGAGCCGGTCGCGGCGCTCAAGGAGCGGGGCGGCCTGCGCGAGATTCCGGGGGTGGGGGAGAGCATCGCCGGGGTGCTCGCCGAGCTCGTGGACACGGGGACGAGCGAGGAGCTCGAAAAGCTGCGTCACGACATTCCGGCGGGCCTCCTCGATATTCTGGAGCTCCAGGGCGTCGGCCCCAAGAAGGCGCGCGCCCTCTGGAAAACCCTCGGGATCACCACCCTGGACGCGCTCGAGAAGGCGTGCCGCTCGGGAAAGGTGCGCGCGCTCGAAGGGTTCGGGGCGAAGAGCGAGGAGAAAATCCTGGCCGCCGTCGAATTCAAGCGGTCGCGTTCCGGCTTTTTTCTGTACGACCGGGCGCGCGCGGTGGCCGGCGAGATCACGAAGCGGCTCGAGGAATCGGGCCTGTGTTCCCTCGTCACGATCGCCGGGTCGCTGCGGCGCGGCAAGGACACGGTCAAGGACGCCGACATCCTGGCCGTCTTCGCGTCCGGCAAGAGCGTCCCCGCCCTACAAAAACTGATCGTCGGCCTGGCCGATCCCAAGCCGGGAAAGCCCGGGGAACGCGACGTCATCGGCGAGGGCGAGACGAAGGTGTCCGTCCGCCGGCAGGGGCTGCAGATCGACGTCCGTCTCATCCCGAAGAAATCCGCCGCCTGCGCCCTCCAGTACTTCACCGGCTCCAAAACGCACAACACGCAGCTGCGCGGCCTGGCCAAGACCCTCGGCTACAAGGTGAATGAGTATGAAATTGCCGGGGGAAAAAAACCGATGTTTCCCGGGAGCGAAGAGGAGTTCTACCGGACCCTCGGCCTCGATTGGGTGCCGCCCGAGCTCCGCGAGGGGGAAGGCGAAATCGACGCGGCGAGGGAACACCGGCTGCCGAAGCTGGTGGAGCTCTCCGATTTCCGGGGGCTCATCCATTGCCACACCACCGCTTCCGACGGCGCCCTCTCCCTGGGCGAGCTCGTCGCCGAATGCCGCGAGCGCGGCCTCGAGTACCTCTGCCTGAGCGACCACTCGCCGTCGGCCGCGTACGCGGGCGGTCTGACGCCCGAGGCCCTCGCGCGCCAGGCGGCCGAGGTCGAGGCCCTGAACAAGGCCAACGCGCCGTTCCGGATCTTCCACGGCACCGAGAGCGACATCCGCGCCGACGGGCGCCTCGATTATCCCCCCGCCGTGCTCGACCGGCTCGACTTCGTCATCGGCGCCGTCCATTCCAAGCTCGTCATGCCCAAGGGCGAGGCCACCGAGCGCCTCTGCCGGGCGATCGCCGACCCGCACCTGACCATCCTGGCCCATCCCTCGGGCCGCCTCCTGCTCCAGCGCGAGGGCTACGAGTACGACTCGGACCGCGTTCTCGCCGCCCTCGCCGAGCACGGCGTGGCGCTCGAGCACAACTGCCATCCGGCGCGCCTCGATCCCGACTGGCGGCTCCTCAAGAAAGCCGCCGCCCTCGGCGTCATGGTGTCCGTCGATCCGGATCTTCACTCGAGCGACGGCTTCGACCACCTCGCCCTCGGCTGCCTCATGGCGCGCAAGGCCTGGCTCGGTCCGCGCCGCGTTCTCAATTGTCTGTCACGGGAGGAAATCGATGAGTACTTCAAAAAGCGGAAAGAGCGCCGGCGCGCCCGACGCTGAGCGCGCGCGCAAGATCCTCGCCGTCCTCAGGAAGGTCTACCCCGGCGCGCGGCCGCTCCTCGACTACCGCTCTCCCTGGGAGCTCCTCATGGCCACCATCCTCGCCGCCCAGTGCACCGACGAGCGGGTGAACAAGGTGACGCCGGCCCTCTTCGCGAAATACCCCGGCCCGGCCGAGCTCGCCGCCGCGCGGAGCGAGGAGCTCGAGGAGATCATCCGGCCCACGGGCTTTTTCCACAACAAGGCGCGGCTCATGCGCGAGGCCTCCCGCGCCCTGCACGAGGAACACAAGGACCGGCTGCCGGACACGATCGACGAGCTCACGGCGCTCAAGGGGGTGGGACGCAAGACGGCCAACGTCATTCTCGGCCACTGTTACGGCAAGCCGTCCATCGTGGTGGACACCCATTTCGGCCGGGTGACCGGCCGCCTCGGGCTCACGGCCGAGAGAGATCCCGTGAAGATAGAGCGCGACCTGCGGGCCCTCGTCCCGGAGGCGGACCAGACCGTCTTCTCCGACGTCGTCAATTGGCACGGCCGGTACCGCTGCAAGGCGCGCAAGCCGCTCTGCCCGCAGTGCGAAATCGCGGCGCTCTGCCCCTTCCCGGACAAGACTCCTGCTTGACCTGGAAAGAATTTATAAGGAATCCAGGAAAGGAGGGTAAAGAAAAGAATCAAATATAACTGGAAGAATTTATAAATGAAGATGGTATAATACGGATTGTATTAAGTCACATCATTATCCTGTTTTTCAATTGTACACATCGGCTTTTGAAAAAATACTGGTTCACTTTCTCCTTTCCCTTTCCTGATTTCCTCCCCTCCCGGCTTCCTTATAAATTCTTCTCAATTAAATTCGCGCGGAATTCCCGGTTTCCTGCGGCGGATTGATCCGCGCCAGTTTGATTTGCAAATAAGCCCCCCTGGATAGTATAATTTGATCAGTTAAGAATAAGTCGGCGACCGTCTGCCGCGAACACCGGCGACCGAC
>CAZKOS010000077.1:5714-12761 GCA_964554445.1 uncultured Spirochaetaceae bacterium
CCGGCGACCGACGGCGAGGAGGAAATATGGCCCCCGGCCAGGTTGAAATTCTCATGATCGAGGACAACCCGAACGATGCGGAGCTCGCGATGTACGCCCTGCAGAAAAACAGGCTCGCCAACCACATCGTCGTTCTGCGCGACGGCGCCGAGGCGCTCGATTACCTTTTCGAGCGTTCCGGCCGGGACGGGGACGACGTCGCCGAATCGCCCAAGCTCATCCTGCTCGACCTGAAGCTTCCCAAGATAGACGGAATCGACGTGCTGCGCCGGTTGAAGGAGGACGCGCGGACCAGGAGCATCCCGGTGGTCATGCTCACGTCCTCGCGCGAGGAGCGCGACATCGTCAAAAGTTACCAGCTCGGCGTCAACAGCTACATCGTCAAGCCCGTGGATTTCGACCAGTTCACCAAGGCGGTGCAGGAGATCGGGCTGTATTGGCTGCTTCTCAACGAGCAGCCGCATCCGCGCCGCGGCGGATGAAGCGAACGGCGGGGAACCGGGATCCGGCAGCGGAACCCGCCCGGAGGAGATCATGCCCGTTCCATTGAGCGTTCTCATTCTTGAAGACCGGCAGACCGATTTCGACATGATCGTGTACGAGCTCAAGCGGGCCGGGTTCGATCCGGAGCTCGCTCACGCCGTCGACGCGGCCGAATACCTCTCCCGCCTGAACCCCCGCCTGGACGTGATCCTGGCCGATTACAGCCTTCCCCAGTTCGACGCCCTGGCGGCGCTCCAGATTCTCCAGGAACGGAACCTGCACACTCCCTTCATCGTCGTCACCGGCAGCATCAGCGAGGAGGCGGCCGTCGCCTGCCTGAAGGCGGGCGCCACCGATTACCTCCTCAAGGACCGCCTGGCGCGGCTGGGACCGGCCATCACCCAGGCCCTGGAGGCGAGGAAAAACCTCGAGGCCAAGCTGGCGGCCGAGGAGGAGATCCGGCGGAGGAACCGCGAGCTCACCGTCCTGAACCGCGTCATCGCGGTGTCGACCGAGAGCGCCGACGAGCACGTGTTCCTCCAGACCGCCTGCGACGAGCTCGCGGCCGCGGCGGGGGTCCTGTGCGTGCTTGCCTTACTCTCCGGTCCCGAGCGCACCGAATTCTCGGTCGTCGCCGAGCGGGGAGCGCCGCCGGGCGTCGCCGGCAGGGTGTTTTCCTCCTCGCGGGAGCCCATGGGCAGATTGTTGGCGACCCTCGGGGAACCCATCGTGATCAACAACGGGGAAGCTTCGCCCCACGTCTTTCTCAGGCACGGCGGCGTTTTTCCCCCGGAGAGCGCCGCGGCGGCTTTCTTTCCCATCCACGTGGAGGGAATGCCGACGGGAGGACTGGCGCTGGCCGCCCGCGAAACCGGGCAGTTCACGGATCAACACATCGCTTTCGTGCGCAGCGTCGCGGATCAGCTTTCCAATGCCCTCTCCCGGGTGGCGCTCGAGCGCGACCGGCTTCGTCTCATCGCCGCCATCGAACAGGCGATGGACGCCGTCGTGCTGCTCGACACCAAGAACGTCATCAGTTACGCCAACCCGGCGTTCGAACGGGTGAGCGGGTACGGGCGGGTCGAGACGCTGGGACGGTCTTTTCCCTCGCTCTTCGGCGAGCCGCAGGAGTCGGAGCTGACGCGCATCCTCGCCGAGGTGGTGCGGCGCAAGCGCGAGTGGCGCGGACGCCTGGAAAACCGGAAGAGGACGGGGGAAGTCTACACCGTGGACATGAGCCTGTCCCCCATCCGCGACAAATCGGGAGCGGTGGTGAGTTGCGTGAGCGTCCAGCGGGACATCACCGAGGAGCTCGCCCTCGAGGCGCGCTTCCGCCAGGCGCACAAGATGGAGGCGGTGGGGCGGCTGGCCGGGGGCGTGGCCCACGATTTCAACAACCTGCTCACCGCCATCCTGGGCTACGCGAACATCATTTCCCACAACCTTCCGGCCTCGAGCCCGGAGCAGGCCAACCTGAACCAGATCCGCCGCGCGGCGGAACGGGCCGGCGCGCTCACCCGCCAGCTTTTGGCCTTCAGCCGCAAGCAGGTGTTCCAGCCCCAGGTCTTGAGCTTGAACTCCGTCGTCCGTGACATGGAGCGCATGCTCCGGCCCGTCATCGGCGAGGACGTCGAGCTCGTCACCGATCTCGAAGAGCGGCTCGGGCCCGTGCGGGCCGATCCCGGCCAGATCGAGCAGGTGGTGATGAACCTCGCCATCAATGCCCGCGACGCCATGCCGCAGGGCGGCCGCATCACGCTGGGCACGCGCAATGAGGACGTGGATGAAAAAAAGGCGCGCGAGCACGCCGGCCTGGAGGCGGGGCCCTACGCCGTGCTCACCGTGTCCGACACCGGGACGGGCCTGAGCGGGGATGTGCTCGCCCACCTCTTCGAACCGTTCTTTACGACCAAGGAGGAGGGCAAGGGAACCGGGCTGGGACTCGCCACCGTCTACGGGATCGTCAAGCAGAGCGGCGGGCATATCGAGGCGTCCAGCCGGGAGAACGAGGGCACGATGTTCGTCATTCGCCTTCCCCGTCTCTCCGGGGAAGCCGTCCCGGCGCCGCGCCCGGAGGAGGTCGGGGCCGAGATGAGGGGAACGGAGCGCGTCCTTCTCGTCGAGGACAACGTCATGGTGAACGACCTGATTCGCAAGGTGCTCATCCATCACGGGTACGACGTCATGGTGGCCGCCCACCCGAACGACGCGCTCGCGCTCGCCGCGGACCGGGGGCGCGCCATCGATCTCCTCATCACCGACATGGTCATGCCCGGGATGGGCGGGCGGGAGCTGGCCGAGAAGATCGAGGCCGGGCGCCCCGGCCTCAAGGTGCTGTTCATTTCCGGCTACACGGACACGTCCTTCATTTACGACCGCGCGGACGAACCGGGACGGGCGTTTTTGCAGAAACCCTTCTCGCCGCGCGCCCTCGCGCGCATGGTGCGGGAGGTGCTCGATGGCTGAACGGTCGGCGCGGGGCCGTCAGGCCCGCCGCCGGCGCATCGGTTTCCTCACTCACGGCCTCTGGGACCCGGTCGGTCTGTCGCTCTGGCAGGGTGCGCTCGAGGGCGCCCGGGAAGTCGGGGCCGACCTGTTCTGCTTCGTGGGCAGCGACATCGGCGCCGACCGTTTTCCCTTTGAGTCTCAGTCCAACATCGTCTACCGACTGGCGAGCGAACGCAGCGTCGAAGGCCTGGTGGTGAGCGCGGGCAGCCTTGGGGGATTCATCGGCCCGGAGGGGATGAGAAAATTCTATGAACGATTCGGCGGGCTTCCCCTCGTCACGATCTCTCTCGCCGACGAGGGGTACCCGGCCGTGCTTGTGGACAATTACCGCGGCATGTACGACCTGGTTTCACATTGCGTCACCGCGCACGGCCGCCGGCGCCTCGTTTTCCTGCCCGGACCATGGGAGAGCGACGAGGTCAAGGAACGCCACCGGGCGTTTCTCGACGCCCTCACGGCCCACGGACTTGCGGCCGGTCCCGAGCAGGTAACACCCGCCGGGGATTGGACCTGGGCGTCGGGGCGGCGCTCGGTGAGCGAGTACCTGGACGCACATGGAGACGAGCTCGACGCGGTCATCGCCTCGAGCGACCGGATGGCGGTCGGCGCCATGGAGGCGCTCGTTCGCCGCGGGATGGCCGTCCCCGAACGGGTTCTGGTCACGGGCTTCAACAATTCGATCGACGCCCTATTCTCGGATCCGCCCCTGTCGACGGTGCACCAGCCGCTGTATGAGATGGCGCGGCGGGCGATCCGGCTGCTCATGACCCGGCTTGAGGGCGGGCGGGCGCCGGAGCGGGTGCTCCTCCGCACCGTGCCGGTGTACCGGCGCTCGTGCGGTTGCGGAGCGCCGGTCGTGAATCCCGGGCGGCTTCCCGCGAAGGCCGAAAAGCGGAGCTCGTACAAGCGGCGTCTCAGCCCGGACCTGCCCTCCATGATCCGGCGCATGAAGCGCGCCGTATCGGCCGGGCCGGGAATCGCTCAACCTGACTGGGCGGAACGTTTGCTCGAATCGTTTGCCGTCGAACTCGAGCCTGGGGAGGGAAAGACGGGTCTTTTCATGGCGACCTGGGAGGAGATCATCGGCCGCCTCAACGTCAGCGGCCGGATGAGCGATCTGCTTCAGGACGTGGTGTCGGCCATGGAGCCGGGCCTGCTGGCCGCGGCCCGGGGGGCGGAGGGGGAACGGGCCGCCGCGCTCCTTTTCCGGGCGCGGACGGCCGTCGGCGAGGCGACCAAGCTGGCGGAGGTCCGCCGGACCTGGGTGAAGTCCCAACGACTGCACCTTTCTCTCGATCTCACCAATTCGCTCCTCGCGGCGTCCGACCTTGAAAACGCCGCAAAGATTCTCGACAAGCATCTGCCGAAGTTGGATATTTTCGGCTGCGTGCTCGCGCTCTATGAAAATTCCGAAAAGCCGTTCGAAACGGCGAAACCGGTCCTCGTGCGCCGTGAGGACGCGCCGCGCCTCGCCGATGCCGTTTTCGAGCCCTATCCGTCACTCGCCCTCGTTCCGGAGGCGTTCCTCGGCGGGGGGCAACCGGAATCGTTCGTGGTCATGCCTCTCTTTTCCCAAGATCGTCATTTCGGGTTTATCGTCTTCCTGGTGGGAACGTTGAACGGGGAGATTTACGAAAACGTCCGCTTCGCGCTGTGCAGCAATCTCCAGCGTCTCTACGTGCAGCGCCTGAGTGAGGAGGCGCGGGCCGACCAGGCGCGGGCCTTCGACGAGGTGGAACGCCAGGTGAAGGACCGGACGCGCCAGCTTGAAATCGAAGTCGCCGAGCGGCGGCGCGCCGAGGACGCCCTCCTGCAGGAGCAATATCTGACGCGCGCCTTGATGGGCAACACGCCCGATTTCATCTATTTCAAGGACGAGGAGAGCCGCTACATCCGGTTGAACGAGGCGCTCGCCCGTCACTTGGGGTTGGTTTCCCCCGACCAGGGTGTCGGCAAGACGGACGAGGATTTTTTCTCCGGCTCGTTCGCGGCCAAGACGCGCCGCGACGAGCGGCGGGTGATGGAGTCCGGCGTACCGGCGATCGGCATCGAGGAGATGGAATTATGGCCGGACGGACGGGAATCATGGACTTCCACCACCAAATTGCCGCTCCGCGACACGGCGGGACGGATCGTGGGCACCATCGGCATTTCGCGCGACATCACCGACCGCAAACGGGCGGAGGCCGAGGTACGCCGCCTGAACGCGGAGCTCGAAGACCGCGTCAAGGCGCGAACGGCCGAGCTCGAGGAGGCGAACCGCGAACTGGAGGGTTTCTCCTACTCCGTCTCCCACGACCTGCGCGCCCCCTTGCGGGCCATGGACGGGTTCGCGCGCATTCTCATGGAAGAGTACGGCAAGGAGCTGCCCTCCGGCGCCGCCCGCCATCTCGGCACCATCGTCGAGAGCGCGCGGCAGATGGGCAGGCTCATCGACGGCCTGCTCGCCTTCTCGCGCCTGAGCCGCCAGGCGCTCACCTCCCAGCCCGTCTCCACGGCCGAGCTCGTGCGGGAGTCGATCGCGAGCCTGCGCGGGGAGTACGACGGACGCCGCGTCGAGTTCGCCGTCAGCGAGCTGCCCGACTGCGAGGGCGACCCGATCCTCCTCAGGCAGGTGTGGATAAATCTCCTTTCCAATGCCCTGAAGTTCACCCGCCGGCGCGAAACTGCCAGGATCGAGATCGGAAGCCGGGAGATCGAGGGACGGCGGACCTTTTTCGTCAAGGACAACGGCGTCGGGTTCGACATGCGCTACGCCGACAAGCTCTTCGGCGTGTTCCAGCGCCTGCACCGCGCCGAGGAATACGAGGGCACCGGCGTCGGCCTGGCCACGATACAGAGGATTATACATAGGCATGGGGGAAGGATCTGGGCCGAAGCCAGTCCGGACCAAGGTGCAACTTTTTATTTCATGATCTAAAGGGCCGTGCCCTCGCGGAGTGAACAAAAGGATTCCCAATAAACCGGATACCCAAGAGGAAGCGAAATACGGAAGACCGTGAAGGAAAGCGATAGGAATTCGTGGGGCCTCCATTGTTGGGACGCACGGCCGTGCGTCCCAACAATTTTACCTGAAAACAAAAGCGGGGGGAAGCCTGCTTGCCGATTAGTCCTTATTCAGCATCCCGGGGGGCGAGACGCCCCCCGTACCATGCTGCTTCTGGCAGTGTCCATTCGCGGTGAATCGCTTTATTCCTTCCCCGATCATTGAAGAAATCGAATTGTAGAGACGCACGGCCGTGCGTCTCTACAATTTCATCCGAAGACTCTTCGGAGCAGATCGGTCACCCGCGCCGCCGGGTCCTTCCTGATCTTCTTTTCCTCGTCGGCGAGCATGAGGAACAGGCCGTCGAGCGCCTTGTCGGTCACGTAGACGTTGAGGTCGAAGGTGACGCGCCGCATGCCGGGAATGGCATTGTACGTCCGGATGAGCGTCTGGTAGAGCGAGGTGACGCCCACCTGGTCAAGCACCTGCCTTACGACGGGCAGGAAAACGGAGTGGAGCGCGGACCGGGTCTTCCGCTCGAAATAGGCGGTGGCCGCGTTGTCGGCCCCGCGCAGGATGCCCATCGCGTCCTGGACCGTCATTTTTGTGATCGCGTCGACGAAGATGTTCACCGCCTTGGGCGCCGCCTCCTCCGCCGCGCGGTTCATGGTCCGGACGAATTCATCGACCTTGCCGCCCAGCCCGATGCGGCGCAGCGTGTCGCCCACTTTCTTGAGCTCCTGGGGGAGGGGGAGGGCGATGCGCGCATTGTGGAAATATCCATTGGTCCTGCCGACCAGGTCGACGGCGTTCTGCGTTCCGATGCGGAGCGCCTCCTTGAGTCCCGCGATGACGGTGCTCTCATCCAGGCCGGCGCCCCCCCGGCTGGGTCCCGACCGCAGCGCGCTGGACAGGGACGACTGAACGGTCTCCAGACAGGAAACCAGGAGCAGGGAAGCGGCGAGCAGAACGATAATCGGCTTTTTCACGTGATCCTCCTTAAAAGAAAATTATATCGCAATCTACGCGGGAACAACAGTGTCTCTCCGGCTTAAATTTTTGAATCCTAC
>CAZKOS010000078.1:0-1470 GCA_964554445.1 uncultured Spirochaetaceae bacterium
GTAAAGGAATTCGACGCGCTCATCCGTTCCTGGCTGCCCTTCGATCAGGCGGAGAAGGCGGATTCTGCCCTGAACGGCCTGCAGGTGGGGCGCAGGGACAAGGACGTGCGCAAGGCGGCCTTCGCCGTCGACGCCTCTGCCGAGACGTTCCGGCGCGCGGCCGGGCTCGGGGCCGACCTGGTATTCGTCCACCACGGCCTCTTTTTCGGCAGGACCAAGCCGGTCACCGGCGCGCTTTTCGGCCGCCTCGGCTTCCTGGCGGAACACGACATCGCCCTCTACGCCGTCCACCTGCCGCTCGACATGGCGCCCGGGATCGGGAACAACGCCGGGCTGGCGGCGAAGATCGGACTGGCCGACCTCGAGCCGTTCGGGGTTTACCACGGCGTGAAGATCGGACTGAAGGGCGGACTCCCCTCGCCGCGGCCGCTCCGCGAGCTCGCCGCTCTTTTCCTGGGGAATCAACCGCTCCCCGGAACGTACCTCGCCTTCGGCCCGGAAACCGTCGCCACGGCCGGGGTCGTGTCCGGCGGCGCGCCCGAGTCCGCCCGCGACGCCATCGACGAGGGGCTCGACCTGTTCGTGACCGGCGAGCAGTCGCACGAGATCTATCACGAGAGCCTCGAGTCCGGCCTGAACGTGATCTTCGCCGGGCATTACGCGAGCGAGCGGTACGGCGTGGAGGCCGTCGGGCGCAAGGTGGCGGCCGAGACCGGCCTCGAGACGGTTTTCATCGACGTGCCCACCGGCCTGTGAGAAAAGGCGTCACCGGAACGGAATGCTTGTGAAACGGGGAGCCGCATGAAGCCGGAAACCAAAAGGAAACTCCCGCCCCTCGCCGCGGCCGCCGCGGTCATCGTCCTCGACCAGGCTTCCAAGCTCGCCGTCCTCCTCACCGTCGGGGCCGAAAAATCGGCCGCCGTGCTCGGAGACTTTTTCCGGATTTCGCCGTCCGTGCGGCCGTTCGTCGCGCTCGGGCCGGGGGGCGGCCCGCTCCCGTTTTTTCAAATCGCGCTTTTCATCCTCCTGCCCCTCGCCGCGCTCGCGCTTCTCGGTTTTTTTTATTTCCGGGACAAGGCGCCCGCGCTCGCCCCGCGGTTGGCCGCGGCAGCCGTCATTGGCGGCGGCCTGAGCAACCTGTGCGACCGGCTCATCCGGGCCGGAGGAGTGGTGAAATTCCTCGATTTCAGATTTTTCGGCGTTTTCGGGTTGTCCCGCTGGCCCGCCTTCAACCTGGCGGATCTTTCCATCCTCGCGGGAGCGATCGCCTTCCTCGTCGTCTCCGTCATCCGTCTCATCGGAAAGCGCCGTGCCGAAAAATAAAATCCCGCGAACCCGAGGCCGACTGTTTCTCGCCGTCGCGGACACGCTGATCCTTTCGGCCTGTATCGCGGTCGGGGCGCTCCTGGTGCCGGCCCTCGCCGGGCCCGGGCTTCCTCCCCGGGCGGCGGCCTTCATCGTCCTGGGATG
>CAZKOS010000078.1:1570-12720 GCA_964554445.1 uncultured Spirochaetaceae bacterium
TTCCTGGCTTTCAGCTCCAGGTAGTGGTTGACGAGGTCGGCCGAGACCTGTTCGGGGTAGACGTCGAGGATGTCCACGCCCAGGCGGTGCAGGGCGGCGATGGTCTTGGCGCGCCGCAGGATGAGGTCGGCGGCGGCGGCCTTGGTGAAAACGCTGCCCGCCGCCGCCGACGGGGACTCGGCGGCCAGGAAGAGGTTGCGGTCGCGGATGAGGACGAGCAGCACGAGGTGCTTGCGGCGCAGGACGGAGAGCGAGCGCGACAGGAGGAGCAGGCTGGAGTCGTCTATCAGGTCGGTGATGAGAAGGACCAGGCTGCGCTTGGTGAGCTTCTGCGCCGTGAAGCGCAGCGCCTCGCCGTAGTCGGGCTCCACGTGCTCGAACTCGGCGTGCGAGAGCGCCAGGCTCAAGATCCCCAGGTCCTTCTTCGTTTTGACGGGCGGCACGTAGCGGCGCACGGCCGCGCCGAAACAGAGAAGGCTCACGCTGTCGTAGTTTTTGACCGCCGAATAGGCCAGGATGAGCGCGGCGTCGGCGGCGTAGTCGAGGAGGGACAGGCCGCCCACCTCGGTGGCCATGATCCGGCCGCAGTCGACGAGGAGGGCCACCGCGAGCGAGTTCTCCAGGCGGTAGACGCGCGTCACCGGCTCGCCCAGGCGCGCGGTGGCCTTCCAGTCGATCTTGTTGAAATCGTCACCCTTCTCGTATTTTTTCAGCATTTCGAACTCGCGCCCCTCGCCCAGGAAGGCGCTCTTCTGCTGGCCCTCGATCCGCTGGATTTTTTTCTGCGTCAGCTTGAAGATCTGGTTCACCGGATTGATGAAGGGCGGCACCGGGAGCTCGAGCGCAAGCGGCCGGCGGCGGTAGAAGGAGAGCAGTCCCAGGGTCGAGCGGCCCTTCAGGTAGATGAATTCGGAACGGTGAGTTCCCCGGCGCCGGACGAAGAGGCGGAGGATGAGCTCGCGCGTCTCGCCCGGCCCGGCGGACAGGACCGTCTTCCCGTAGTTGCGCTCGCAGGACTCGTCGAACCCCAGGAGAAGACGGAAGCGCACGGTCAGGCGGTCGCGGTTGGAGACCGTCACCGTGAATTCGTTTTCCCGGTTGAGCTGGCCCACCGCCGGGAGACGCACGTCGAGGACGAGCTTTTTTCGATAGGCCGGACTGATAAGGAGATCGGCGAGAATGAGGAACGCCGCCAGGACGTCGGCCGCCAGGCCCGCGTAGAGCAGGGGGGGCCAGAGAAAGGCGAGCGCGATCAGGACCAGGGACGGTCCGAAGGAGACGAGGGCGAGCGGCGTCGGAAAAATGCCGTTTCTCACCGCGGCACCTTGACCGTGGAGAGGACGAGGGCGACGAAATCGTCCGGCGTGCTTCCCTCGAGCTCCGCCGAGGACTCCAGGATGAGGCGGTGGCGCAGGGCGGGCAGGCAGGCGTCCTTGACGTCGTCGGGCACCACGAAATCGCGGCCGCGGATGGCGGCCAGGGAGCGGGCCAGCTTCAGGAGAGCGATGCCGCCCCGCGGCGAGGCGCCCACCTCGACGCCGGCGGTTTTCCGCGTGGCGTCGACGATCTCGAAAATGTAATTGAGAATGGAGTCCTCCACGCGGACAGCGGACAGCGAATACTTGAAGCCGATGAACGCGTTTTTCGAGCAGACCGGTTTGAGCCCGGCCGCGTCGAGGTCGCCCGAATCGAAGCCGTCCCGGTACATGCCGAGGATCTGCTTTTCCTCTTCCGGGGCCGGGTAGGTGAGGCGCAGCTTGCAGAGAAAGCGGTCGAGCTCGGCCTCGGGCAGGGGGTAGGTCCCCTCGAGCTCGATCGGGTTCTGGGTGGCAATGGTGATGAACGGGTCGTCCAGCGGGTGCTTGACGCCGTCGATCGTCACCTGCCGCTCCTGCATCGCCTCGAGGAGCGCCGCCTGGGTCTTGGCCGGCGTGCGGTTGATCTCGTCGGCGAGGAGGAAATTGGTGAAGACCGGCCCCTTCTTGACGGTGAAATCGTTTTTCTCGTAGTTGAAGACCGTCGTCCCGATGATGTCCACGGGCATCAGGTCCGGCGTGAACTGGATGCGCTTGAAGTCGGCCCCGATCAGGCGGCTCATGGCATTGGCGAGGAGGGTTTTCCCCAGGCCGGGGAAGCCCTCGAGGAGGACGTGGCCGTCCGAAAGAAGCGACAGGACCAGGAACCTGATCACCTCCTCCTGGCCCCTGATGACGCGCGCCAGCTCGCCCGTCAGCTTCTGGTATAAGAGCGCAAACTCAGCCGGGGTTCTTGTTTTTGCCATGGTGTCGATCCACTCCTTTGAGTCTTGAAATGATCCGCTCCCGCTGAAAATCGCGGGCGGTGAGATTCTGTTTCCGGTTCAGGGAAAAGACGTCCCCGCCGGGTGCGTCGACGGCGTCTTCCGGGGGCAGGCGGCGTTTCACTTCGGACTCGATGTCCGAACGGGAGCCGGAGACGAGCCGCAAGAGCTCGCGCAGGCGGGCCAGGAAATAACGGTCGAGGATGTCGACCGCCACGAGCGGGTTGGCCGTTTTCTCGAAGAAATTCCCGGTGGCGTCCAGGTGGCGGAGGAGGGAGCGCCGCGCGAACTGCTCCCTGTCCCGGACGGGCCCGAAGCGTTTCCAGAAGGCGAGGATGAAGACGAGACCGAGCAGCAGGAGCTCGAGGAAAAGAAAGAGGAAATTGCCGCGAAAAAGGAAAAAGACGTCCCCCCCGTCCCCGGCGGCGTCGAACCAGCTCGAGCTTCCGCGGCGGGAGGCGGAGGACTGCGGCAAAGGCGCGTCGTCGAAGGCGATGGGCGAATTGAAATGGTCGACCAGGCAATTGTTGAGGAGATAAAAGTTGTCTCCCCGGACCAGGTTGCGGTCGCTGAAGGCGTTCTCGTCGGCGACGTAGACGATCTCGCCGCCGGCACGCTCCTTTTCCCGGACGATGAGCGGCGCGTTCCCGGTTCCCAGGACGATTTCGCGCGAGGCGGGGTCGGGGAGGCGGGGAAAATTTTCCAGGGTGGCGCGCGCGTCGAGCGAGAGTTTCGACACCGAGCGCAGGAGGGGATGGGTCGACGAGACGGACCGGGTCCGGCCGTCCCCGCCGGTGAACCGGCAGAGCAGGACGAGACGCTTCCCCTTTTTGAGCCAGTCCCGCCAGACGTCCATCTCGCCCCCGCCGCGGTAGCGCCGGACGATGACGTCGTACGAGCCGCGTTCGAACGGAAAGGAGTGGGCCCGCACGTTATAGCCGAGCCGCTGGAGAAGCTTCAGGGCGAACGATTGATCCCGGAGGGAAGCCTCCGCGGCCAGGTCCGGCTCCGGGGGCGTGAACGCGGCGGAGACCGCGGCGACGCGCGCGACCACGTAGCCGATCGCGCCGACGACGAGCGAGGCCGCGACGATGAGGATGATCCAGCGGATTTTCATGCGCGGCCGTCCCGGAAGGCGCGCCCGTACTCTTTCCGGCAGCGCGCGTAGTCGTTCTTGGTGGCGACGGCCCGGTCGAAGAGGACGCGCTCGCTCGTTTCGGCGATGGCGCGGAAGATCGCGCGCAGGGTTCGGTCCGTGAGACGCGAGGCGATGGAGTCATTGGTGAGGTTTTTCGCGGGCAGGAGCCCGCGCGCGACCAGGTGCGCCACCGAAAGCCGGTGGAGGAGGACGACGGCCCGCGACCAGTCGCCGGTCGTTTCGAGCTCGGCCAGAAGGCTTGGGTCCGGCGGGGGCGGGGCGGGCTCCCCGGAGGAGGCGGCGAAGGCGGCGGGCTTGAGGCGGTATTGGCGCGCGGCCAGATACCGGATCAGGAGCACGAGCAGGAACGCCACCAGCGAGAGCGCGCCTCCGATCAAAATCACCTGGATGTAGAATTTATTGTCTTTGAGCCATTGCACAACCTGCGTGCGCAGGTAAGCGCCTCGGGCGTTCTCCCGGAGGGATTCCCGTTCCCGGCGCTTGAGCTCGCCGATGGCCTGCCCGACGCGCTTCTCGTCGGGCGGCGTTCCGCCGCCCGGGGCGGGACATCCCGAAAGGAGGACGATGAAAATCGCGATGGCGGCTGTCGAAGCGGAGCGCCGGCGTCTCAGGTGGCGGATGGCTCGGCTCCTTTCCCGGCGATCGCGCCGGAATTCTCTTCCAGAAACCGTCTGGCCAGCAGCTCCGCGCCCAAACCTTCGCGCTTTACCTTCTGGTTGCAGTACAGCACGGTGTTGAAGGCCGAGCCGGCGACATTGGTGATGAAGATCAGAAAGCCGACGGCGGCGAAGAATATGATGAAAATGACGGGCGCTGTTCGTTCTTCCTTGAGGTGCAATGCCTGAAGAACCAGGACGGTGGGAATGACCCAGTAGCACATCAGGATGGCGCTCCCCAAAAAAATGAGCACGCGGAAGAGCACGCTCGAAAGATACATCTTGAAAAAATCCCTGGCAAAAAGGCCGGCGGAGCGGCCGATGGAGCGGAAGAACCGGAACCGGTCGAAGCAGAGCGCCGGCAGAACTCCCTTGAAAAAAACCGCCGGGATCTCCGGTACCGCGAACAACATGATGACGTACAGAATAAACGCGATGATTATCCCCGCCGTTCCGGGAAACGCCATCGGGATGACGATCGAGAGCAGGGAAAACAGATACATCACGGGATAGGTGGAAAACGACTGCACGACGGAAAAACCGAGATACGCGAAAAATGGAATAATCTTGCGGAGCTGGAACGAAAAAGAGCGGAGCACCGAGAACGGCCGTTCGAAAAAGCGGCTGCCGAAAAGATCGGTGCTGACGAGAGCGTACATGATCGAGACGAAAACGTACACCGCCAGGATGACGACGATGAGCCAGTCCGGGAAATACTTCGCCAGGTCGTCCAGGCCGAGTTGGCTGAAATCGGCATGGGGAACGAACATTTCGAAGAAACCGAAAAGCGTCCGGCCGAGCAGGACGACGATCGGCAGAAAGGCGACCAGGCTCACGAGGAAATAGGCGAGGAGCAGCCTGAGCGATTGCTTGTTGAAGAACACCTTGAGAAAGGAGTCGAAAAGCTCGGCGACGGTGAGCGCGCGGAATTCCCGGATCATGGGCGCCTCCCTCGTCTTCCCTTCCGCCGGGACGCGGGACCGGATCGGGAGCGGCGTTCCCCCGCCGCCCGGAACCGGGCCGGGAGACGCCGCCAGAACTCGAGCGGGGCGTAGAAGGCGATTCCGGCGAAGGTGACGGCCGCGACGGCGATCTTCAGCGCCAGGGGGATGGGCGAGGCCGAGACGAATCCTTCGATGAAGGCGGCGGTGGTGATGAAGACGCCGGCCATCAGGAAAAGCGGCACGACCTCCCGCGCCTTGCGCACCAGGACGCGGGAACGCTTCTCCTCGCCCGCCATGATGAGCGACAGCCCGATGGCGAGACCGGCGCCCGCGGCCAGGCATATTCCCAGAAGTTCGAGCACGGAGTGGGCGATGATGAAGGAGAAGATGTTGGCGCCGTAGCCGGAGGCGGTCACCAGCCCGAGCACCCCGCCGATCACCACGGCGTTGTAGAAAATGAGATAGATCGTCAGGAGCCCGAAGGTGAGCCCCAGGACGAAGCTGGCGAAGGCGATGGTGACGTTGTTCGAAATGTAGAAACCGGACATGGCGATGTTCTGCGAGCCGCTGCGCAGCGGCGCTTCGCTGAATGAGTTCTTGATGCTCTCCAGGGCGTATTTGGGAAGAAAGGCGGACGCGTTTTCCGGGTGAAGGAGCACCGCCAGGAAACAGGCGGCCCCGACGCCGAAGAAAAGAAAAAATATGACGGCGATGGGCACGATGTTTTTGGCGAAGGCCCGGGGAAATCCCGGCCAGAACAGGCGCGTGATCCGGCGGAACGTTTTCTTGGGGCTCGTATAGAGCTGGCTGTGGGCCTGCAGCACGAGCGAATCGATGTACTCGAGCGTGTCCGGCGAGAGCTTGAGGGTCTTCGCCGTTTCGTAATCGGTGCAGGTCTTGCGGTACAGGTGCGGAAAGTCGCGGACCTCCTCCGGGGAGAGCCGCCGGTACCCGCCGCGTTTGATCTTGACGATGGAGGCGCGCAGGCGTTCCCAATCCGCCTTGCGCTCCTCGACGAATTTAGACGACCGCATCGGTCACCTGGTGCCGTGCGTACACCGATTGCAGGTAGGGGAGGGGATCGCCGGGAGAAAGGCTGTCCTGGATCTTCCGGTTGACGGTCTCGGCCATGGCGGCGAGCAATTCGCGCCGGCGGGCGAGGGGGATTGAAGCCTGGTCGGTGAGAAACCGGCGGAGGACGTACAGCTCCTCCTCCGAGAGGCGCCTCAAAAACACCGCCGCCGTCGCTTCCTCGGGCAGCGCGGCCGGGTCGCAGGGAACGGCCGCGTGGAAGGCCGTCTCGATGGGCGCGACCTTCGCCTCCCTCACCACGACGGTGTTGCCGAGGAGATCGCCGATGCGCCGGTATTCGCGGTTCACGAGCATGCAGACGAAGGCCCCGAGAAAAAACGTGAGCTCCTGGTCGAGCACCCGGGCGAAATTTCTCAAGACGAGCGACGGCAGGTCGAGGGCCTTGCCCGTGTAGTGGATGGTGCGCAGGCGGCAGACCATCTTCCCGAGCGTCCGGCCCTCGAAGAGCATCTCGAAGAGGAGGTAATAGCCCCAGCGCAGGACGAACATGACGACGTAATAGAACGAAATGAGGAGGGCCCCCAGGTTGTCCGTGTTGAAAATTTTTCCCAGCCGGTTCATGAGATGGGTGAGGGACAGGATCCAGTAAATCGCCGCGGCGATGACGAAAAGGACGAGCTGGTCGAGCAGGAAGGCGCAGAAGCGCATGAGGGGATTCGCGATGCGGTATTCCAACCTGACCTTGTCGGCCGTCTCGATGGTCACGAAATCGCGGCGATAGGTGACTGTTTTGCGGGTGTGCGGCTTCGGTGCGATGACGATGTCTCCCTGTAAGTACTGAAAAGTATACTACGCCCCGGCGGATTTTAAAAGATGAAAAAAAATATTGCGGGTGGTGCGGCGAACGCGGGTCGCGGCCGTCAATATCCGTCGGACATTGAAATGTTCGTGTCTTTTTTCACGAGCTCGCTGTAGACGAACCCGCGGTTCTTGAGTTTCAGCTTCAATTCATTGGGGAAGGGCATGCTGCGCCAGAAGATGCCGCGTACTTCACGGTCCAGTTTCTGAACGCCCTCGCTCTCCTTGGTGACCCAGAGGATGTAATCGTGGATGAAGGAATCCTTGACGTCGCCCTTCATTTTATGCCCCGAGAACCACTGGTAGTATTTTCCGGTGATCCCTTCCTCCATCCAGCGGTGCTGGGCCCGCTCCTTGGCCACCTGCCAGCGCAGGTCGCCCAGGGCCGTGATGACGGCCAGGGTGAGGTTCTTGGGGAAAATGGGGACGGCCAGCCGGCCGCGGCTCGTCGAGCGGTTGTGCTTCTCGAACGGCTGCCAGCAAATGCCGAAATCGCCGTAATTGGGAAGGAGAATGACGTTGGGCACGATGCGGTTGTCCTGCTCGCGGTAGCGGCGGATGAACAGGCCCGCGTCGAGCGACTCGACTTTGGCGAGGAGGTTGATGACGTTTTCGCGGATCCCGAGATTGGCGAGCGAGGGGACGAAATAGCTCTTGAGGAGCACGGGGAAGTGGTTGCCCTTTCGGCCGACGCAGAGCTTCGACATCTGGCGAAGGGCGTTGAACTCGGTGACGATCGCCTGGGTGTCGACGGTCGTCTCCTTGTCCATTCCCTCGGTGCTTTTCTCCAGGTCGTCGAGCTCGCGGTCGATGTCCCCCACCGCCTCGTAGGACTTGCCGAGGTCGCGGTCGAGGGAGTTGAGGCGCCGGAGAATGTCATTGATGTCGGTCAGCGCCCGCCGCTGGTCGGGATTGAAGCAGGCCTTCAGGCCTCCCAGGTCGTCGCGCAGGTCGTGGCGGAGGAGAATCCCGACGTTCCGCTCAAGATCGCTTTCCGCCTCCTCGAGCTGTGAGACGCGGTTGCGGAGCGCGGCCAGCTCGGCGTCGCGCTGGCCCTTGCGCTTGTCGAGCTTGTCGAGCTTCTTCTGGCTGGTGTCCATCATCACCTTGCGCACTTCGTCGGTGGCGGAGATCCGGTCGAGCCCGCGGGCGATCCGGGTCATCCATTCGTCGAGGTAATAGACGGACTCGCCGGTGTCGTTTCTCGTCTGGACCTTGGAGAGAAGATCCCGCTGTTCGGGGGACAGAAAATTGGGCGAGACGAGGCCGAAACGGAGGAAGTACAGCTTGGCGGGAGAGAGCGAGCCGCCGATCCTCTCCACGATCCGCGCCGCCATGTCCCAATAGGCGGGAATGACGCGATTGCGGTAGATCGAGCGGTCGTCGGGATTTTTCGCCTTGAGGAATTGCGTGAAGAGCTCGTGAAACTTGGCCGCTTCGCTTCCCTCGCCGCTCATGACGCGGTTGTAAAATTCCTTGTCGGAGAAGGCGGGGTTGGGCTTCCCGAGGACCTTGGTTATTTTCGTGAAGCCCTGTCTGGAAGTGCGCTTCGCTTCCTCGGCGAGCCTTTCGGCCTCGCTCGGGGGCGCGTCGCCCTTCATGAGTTTTCCGAAAGAGGGCGCGGCGGACGGAGCGGGAGAACTGGCGGCGGCTGGTTCCTCGATTCCCAGGAGGTTGGCTATCTCGGGGTCAAGCATTTCATCGTTCATCATCAAAGAAAACTCCCCTGAAGGGAGTATGGAGGTGAAGGGAATTGAACCCTTGGCCTCATGAATGCCATTCATGCGCTCTAGCCAACTGAGCTACACCCCCGTGCGCCCATAGTGTTCATCACTGTTTTACCGGTCCATAATGTAACGTATTCCCTCGGAAACTTCAAGGGGTCGTGCAACCGGGATTTTCGTTTGCATCAAAGGCGAATAGCCGCTATAGTGTGAAGGGAGGGCCCGCGGCTTTTTTACGCGACGATTTTCCGGCAAAGGCGGTGGCATGGAAAAAATAAAGGTGACGTCGGGCGTGTACTGGGTCGATATCCCCGAGGCCGACCTCCGGGTGCTGTGCGGATGTCCCGCCGACATCGTCAAGCACCTCCAGAAGCGGGGGCTCATCGTGAGCCGCGTCAAGGGCGACGTCGAATTCGAGACGGGACCGAACGCCATTCTCCTCTCCGACACCTCGATCCAGAACGGCCATTTCTCCAACCTGGCCGAGTTCCCCATCCTCCAGATGTTCTACCGCCAGGGCATCCTCATCCCGGGCCACCCGTGCAACACGGGCCGGCGGCCGCTGCTCATCGGCATTCCCAACCAGATCAGCGCGCAGAGCGAATACATCATGCGGGGCAATTACGGCCTGCTCACCCTGGATGAAATCGTCGCCGCCGGGGTGCCCAAACCGATGGCCAGGGCCATGTACGAGCTCAAGCTCAAGTTCGCCTTCAACCGCATGCGGCCGGTCGAGGAGCTGCTCGAGTACCGGCTGATGGAGAAGGAACCCGTCGCGCTCCGCGAGGGCGTCACGCTCCGCCGGGTCAGGCTCAATGTCTACGAATTTTCCCACGACGGACAGAAGATCACCGTCGATCTCAACCTCGGGAAAAACGAGCAGTACGAGCCGGCGGTCCGGCTCGACTTCCACAAGATCAACCGGGAATATTTTTCGGTGATCCACATCGGCGAGGGCGACGGCTGGGATCCCACCCGCCCCTGCATGGCGAGCATCGTCACCTACCAGGGGAAGATCTTCCTCATCGACGCCGGTCCGAACATCATCCACACGCTCACCGCGCTCGGGATCAGCGTCAATGAGATCGAGGGGATCTTCCACACGCACGCCCACGACGACCACTTCGCGGGGCTCACCTCCCTCGTCCGCTCCGATCACCGGATCAAATACTACGCCACGCCGCTCGTGCGCGCGTCCGTGTCGAAGAAAATCGCCACCCTGATGTCGATCTCCGAGCAGCGGTTCATGAACGCCTTCGAGATCCGCGACCTGGAGGACGGCGCCTGGAACGACATCGACGGGCTCGAGGTGATGCCGGTCTTTTCGCCGCACCCGGTCGAGACCACCGTCTTCTTTTTCCGGACGTTCTGGGAGGACGGCTACAAGACCTACGCCCACCTCGCCGACATCCCCTCGCTCAAGGTCCTGGACGACCTCCTCCTGCGCGAATCCGTGAAGAACAAGCAGGCGCAGCTCATCTACCGGAATTTCAAGGAAAGCGTCACCCAGCCGGTGCAATTGAAAAAGATCGACGTCGGCGGGGGGATGATTCACGGGGACGCCGAGGATTTCATAGAAGACGAGTCTCAAAAGATCATTTTGAGCCACACCTCGCGCGAGCTCACCGACGCGCAGAAGGAGATAGGCTCCAACGCCACGTTCGCCATGGAGGACGTGCTCATCAGCGCGCACAAGAATTATTCCATGCAGTCGGCGTTCAACTACCTGCGCTCGCTCTTTCCCCAGGCCAAGACGCACGACCTCAACATGCTCCTCAACTGCTACGAGATGGCCGTCAACGTGGGCATGATCATCGTCAAGAAAGGCTCCGTCAACCGCTACATCTTCCTCATCCTGAACGGCGTGGTGGAATTCATCGATTCGGAGAACGGCATCCACAATGAGCTGTCGGCGGGGTCCTTTATCGGCGAATTGTCCGCCCTCACCAACACGCCGTCGCGGCGCACCTACCGCGCCATGAGTTACGTGCGCGTCCTCCAGATCCCGGTCGAGCTCTACAAGGCGTTCATCAGCCGCATCTTCCTGTACCGCGACATCAAGCGCATCAATGAAAACCTGAATTTCATCCAGTGCACGGATCTTTTCGGGGAAATGGTCTCGAGCGTGATCCAGAACCGCATCGCACAGGAGATACGGACCCTCACCCTGAACAAGGGCAAGCCGATCGTGGCGGAAGAGAAGCCGGCGCTCTACATGCTCAAGAAGGGCAGGGCGCGCATCTATTTCGAGGAAACCCCGGTCGACGTCCTCTTGCCGGGGGACTTCTTCGGGGAGGAAAGCATCCTGTTGGGATCCTCGAGCCTGTTTGCCGCGAAAGCGGAGAAAAACTCGGAACTGTTCGTCATTCCCGCCGAGGCGTTGAAGGACATCCCGATCATCGAGTGGAAAATCCTGGAAATCTTCGAGCGCCGCCTTTCGGCCTTCGGCACGCAATTACGATCGTCCTGACATCACCT